>JAIPCJ010000237.1 GCA_021738245.1 Methylotenera sp.
CCGCCAGCCGCCCCCGGCACGGCCGCCGGCACCGCCGCGACGGTCGTGGTGGGCGTGGCCCTGTGGGCCTTCTTCGCGTTCTGGGCGCACGCCGCCTGGCTAGGCATCGCGCCACTGGGGCGTTGAATCCATGCCGGCGCAGGCGCAGATCCGGCCCGTGACGGCGGCTGACGAAGCCGCCTTCATCGCCGCGGCCCGCGCGAGCCGCCGCCTGCACCAACCGTGGGTCACTGCGCCCTGCGATGCGCCGGCCTTCGCGCGCCACCTGGCACGCTTCGACGGCCAGGCCCACCACGGTTTCGTCGTGGAGGTGGACGGCCAACTCGCGGGCGCCATCCACCTGACCCACATCGTGATGGGCGCCTTTCGCAGCGGCTATCTCGGCTACTACGCCTTCGCCGGCCTGGCCGGCCAGGGCCACATGACCGCCGGCCTGAAGGCCGTGGTGCGCCACGCCTTCACCGACCTCGGCCTGCACCGGCTGGAGGCCAACATCCAGCCCGGCAACGCTGCCTCGCTGGCGCTGGTGCAGCGCTGCGGCTTCCAGTGCGAGGGCTATTCGCCCAAGTACCTCAAGATCGGCGGGCGCTGGCGCGACCACGGGCGCTGGGCGCGCCTCAAGACCTGACCCGGCCCGCGTCCATCAACCGCGTCAGCCCCAGCAGCGCGTCCAGCATCGGCGTGGCCACGCCCACCTGTTGCGCCAGCTCGCGCGGGGCGGCCAGCAGCGCGTCGGTCTCGATGGCGCGGCCGGCTTCGATGTCCTGCAGCATCGAGGTCTTGAACGCCCCCAGCGAGCGGGTGATGGCGTGGCGGTCCTGCGGCGACTGGGCGATCGGGCAGCCCACCTTCTCGCCGATGACGGCAGCCTCGCGCATGATGGCCGTCGTGAACTCGCAGACCAGCTCGTCGGCCAGGATGCGGTCGGTGGTCGCGCGGGTCAGGGCCGAGACCGGGTTGGTGGTCATGTTGCCCCAGAGCTTGTAGAAGACCTCGCGCTGGATGCTGTCCACCGCCTTGGCGCCGAAGCCGGCGCGGGCCAGCAGCGCCGTGGCGTCAGCCAGCGCCGTGCTGCTGCCGCCCGTGGCCTCGCCCAGCAGCAGGCCGTTGCCCATCACATGCCGCACCCAGCCGGGTTCGCGCAGGGCGCAGCTGGCATGCACGACGCAGCCGATCACGCGCGCCGGAGGCAGCAGCGCGGCGATACGGCCGCCCGGGTCCACGCTGGCGAGCGACAGCCCCGGCACCGGCAGCCCGGCCGTGAACCACCAGGGCAGGCCGTTGAGCGCCGTCAGCACCCGCGTGTGCGGGCCGCAGAGCTGGGCCACCTGTGCCGCCACGCCCGCGACTGCCGGGCCCTTGACGGCGAGGATGACGAGATCCTGCTCGCCCAGCTCGGCGGGGTCGTCACTCGCTTGCAGCGGCGCTCGCCAGGTCTCGCCGCCGATGTCCAGCCGCAGGCCGTGCGTGCGCACGGCGGCCAGGGTGTCGCCGCGGGCCAGCGCGCTCACGCGCACATCCTGCAGCGGTTGCAGATGCGCGGCCAACCAGCCGCCGATGGCCCCCAAGCCGACGATGCAGACCTTCATCATGAGGATGAGTCTCGCACGCGCGCTTGTCGGGGATGGGGATAGGTTGACATGATCTGCCGCTTGCATAAAGCGGAGACCCACATGGCCACCAAGACCGCCAAGCCCAGCAAGAAGACAACCCCGCCCGCCGCGCCCAGCCCCAAGCTCGATGCCCGCCCCGACCGGCTGGACCTGCGCGACCTCGTCTACCGCTCGCCCCTGCGCTCGCTGCCGCCCCGCTGGCCGATGGACAGCGACCTCAAGCGGCTGCTGCCGGCCTACGTGAAGGCCGGCCGCATCCTCAACCAGGGCAACGAAGGCGCCTGCACCGGCTTTGGCCTGGCCTGCGTCACCAACTACCTCTACTGGCTGCGCCACCTTGCCGCGCCGCGCAGCCGCCGCCTGCCCGAGTTGGTGAGCCCGCGCATGTTCTACGAACTGGCCAAGCTCTACGACGAATGGCCCGGCCAGGACTACGAAGGCTCCTCCTGCCGAGGCGCGCTCAAGGGCTGGCACAAGCACGGCATCTGCTCGGCCGCGCTCTGGCCCTACCCGATCGACAACGATGGCAACGGCGTGTTCGAGCGCCCCCAACCCGGCTGGGACGAAGACGCCACCACCCGGGCGCTCGGCGTGTACTACCGCGTCGACAAGAAGAGCGTGGTGGACATGCAGGCCGCCATCTACGAAATCGGGGCGATCTACGTGTCGGCCGACGTGCACGACGGCTGGACGCTGGACGCCAGCCCCATGCCTGCCAGCCACGACAAGCTGCCGCGCATCGAGCGCCAGGCCAAGGCGACCGGCGGGCATGCCTTTGCCCTGGTGGGCTACAACGAGCGCGGTTTCGTCGTGCAGAACAGCTGGGGCACCGACTGGGGCGCGAGTGGCTTCGCCATCCTCAGCTACGAAGACTGGGTCACCAACGGCACCGACGCCTGGGCCGTGGCCCTGGGCGTGCCGCAGGACCTGTCCGACATCACGAGCCGCCAGGCGGCCACCACCAGCCGCGGCAAGGCGGCACGGGCGGCCAGCGGCTTTCGGGTCATGGCCGGCCGCGGCCTCACCGATGTGGGCGCCACGCTGCGCGTGCAGGACAACCCGCGCGACGACCCCTGGCCCTTCAACCACGTCTTCGACCACAAGCCCTACCAGCCGCTGCGCACCGACGCGGCCTACACACACACCCTGGTCTCGGGCAACGACGGCCAGCTGATGGCCACCGACTTCACCCGCGACCGGCGCGACCGCCTGGGCCTGGCCCGCGAGATCGTCGTGGAGCGACCACTGGCCTGGGCCAAGGCCGCGGGCGGCAAGACGGTCAAGCTTGCGCTCTACGCGCATGGCGGGCTGAACAACGAGCTCGCCTCCATCCAGCGCATCCGGGTGCTGGCGCCCTACTTCCTGGCCAATGGCATCTATCCGCTCTTCTTCACCTGGAAGACCGGCCCGGGCGAGACGCTCAAGGCGATGGTGGAGGACCTGGCCCACCGCGTCATCGACGGCCAGCGCAACGAGGGCTGGCTGGACCGCCTGCGCGAAGCCGCCGGGGAAGCCAAGGACCGGGCGCTGGAGGCCGTGGCGCGTCAGTTCGCCCGTGGCATCTGGGCGGAGATGCGCGAGAACGCCGCAGGCGGGGCCACAGCCGACCATGTGCTGGACCTGAGCGCCCAGCTGCTGCGCGAGTTGCGCGACCAGCTCGCCAAGGCCGGCCAGGCGCTGGAGCTGCACCTGGTGGGCCACTCGGCCGGCTCCATCCTGCTGGGTCATCTGCTGGACCGCCTCGACGGGCGCGACGTGCTGCCGGTGGCGAGCTGCGAGCTCTATGCCGCCGCCTGCTCCAGCGGCTTTGCCGTGCAGCACTACGGCGCCGCCCACCAGGCCGGCGTGCTGCCGCTGGACCGCCTGCGCCTGCATGTGCTGACCGATGGCAATGAACGCGCCGACGGCCTGCCCGATGCGCGCCGCGACATCTACGGCAAGTCCCTCCTCTACCTCGTCTCGCGTGCGCTGGACGACGTGCGCAAGCAGCCGCTGCTGGGCATGGAACGCGCGCTGGTCAAGCCCGACCCGGCCTGGGTCGACGATCAATGGGCGCTGGGGCCGGGCGGCAAGCCCAACCCCGACGTCGCCGCCTGGCTCAAGCGCTGGCCCGGGGGCGACCTGCTGCAGCGGGTGGCCAGCCCCAAGGTGCGCATCACCAAGGCCGGCGACCAGATCGATGCCAGCCATGGCAGCTTTGACAACAACATCGACGTGCTGACCGGGACGCTGGAGCGCATCCGCGGCGGCGCGCTGGTGGCGCCCATGGAATGGCTGGACTATTGACCCACCCCCTACGCGCGGCGCGCGCCCCCTCAAGGGGGCACTCCCGACGGCCCGGCGGAGCCGGATCCGTGGGATTCGCTGGAGGGGCGGCGGCGCTGGCGCGCGCCTTGGGGCGGTGTTGCGGGCAACCCCGTGGTTCATGAGGAAAGCGTTCGGCCGCGAGAATCGGCGCCATGAAATACCTGCACACCATGGTTCGCGTCCATGACCTGGACGCCTCGATGCGCTTCTACCGGGACGCCCTCGGCCTCGTCGAGGTCAAGCGGTCCGAGCATGAAGCCGGCCGCTTCACCCTCGTCTACCTGGCCGCCCCGGGCGATGAAGACGCCCAGGTCGAGCTGACCTACAACTGGCCCGATGCCGACGGCAAGGCCGAGGTCTACACCGGCGGTCGCAACTTCGGCCATCTGGCCTATGCGGTTGAGGACATCTACGCCGCCTGCGCCAAGCTGCAGTCGCATGGCGTGCTGATCAACCGCCCGCCGCGCGACGGTCGCATGGCCTTCGTGCGCTCGCCCGACGGCATCTCGGTCGAGCTGCTGCAGGCCGGCCCGGCCCTGCCGCCGGCCGAGCCCTGGGCCTCGATGCCGAACACCGGCAGCTGGTAAGGCCCCGCCATGGCGACGGCTGACCCGGCCGACGCCTCGCTGACCGGTCAGCGACTGGGCCCCTGGGTGCTCGCTCACCGTATCGGCCGCGGCGGGCTGGGCGAGGTCTGGCACGCCCAGCGAGACGACGGGCTCTACGACGGTCAGGTGGCGATCAAGCTGCTGCACGGCGATGGCGCCTCGCCCGCCGTGGCGCGGCGTTTCCGCCGTGAGCGCGCGGCGCTGGGCCAGCTCGCCCATCCGCACATCGCCGCCCTGCTCGACGCCGGCCTGCAAGGCTCGCACGCCTACCTCGTGCTGGAGTTGGTGGACGGCCCGCCGCTGGCCGAACACGCCCGCTCGCTGAATCTCGCGGCCCGCGTCGCCCTGCTGCTGCAGGTGGCAGAGGCAGTCGAGCATGCGCACGGCCGCCTGGTCGTGCATCGCGACCTCAAGCCAGCCAACGTGCGGGTCGACGCGCTGGGCGGACCGAAGCTGCTGGACTTCGGCCTGGCCGTGTCCCCCGACTTCGGAGCGGGCGAGGCCCCGGCCGGGCTCACCCCGGGCTACGCCGCGCCGGAGCTGATCACCGACGACGACGGGGGCACCGGCGTGGACGTGTTCTCGCTGGGCGTGATGCTGTTCGAGCTCATCACGGGCTGCCTGCCCTTCGGCCACCGGCAGGACAACCCCACCGCGATGACGCATGCCGTGCTGCACCAGCCGCCGCACCGGCTGGAGGCGCTGCTGCGTCAGCCCGCCGACGCTGACGGCCCGGGCCGCCCCGTGGATGCCCATCGCGCGCGCGGTGACCTTGAAGCCATCGCCCTGCGCGCGCTCGCCAAGGCGCCGGGCGAGCGCTATGTGGGCGTGCACGCCTTCATCGAAGACCTGCAGCACTGGCAGGCGCGCCGCCCGGTGCTGGCCCGCCGCGGCGCAGGCTGGCGGCACCGCGCCGGGCTGTGGGTGCGCCGGCACACCCTGCC
>JAIPCJ010000238.1 GCA_021738245.1 Methylotenera sp.
CTTCCACGCCCTTTTCGCCCTGGATGGCGGCGAGCTCGCCGCTGTTGCGGGCGGCCACCAGATCGGCGATGACTTGCTCGCGGGTCAGCGGGGCGGTGGTGGTTTGGGCCGACGCGGCACCGGCGGCGACGAGGGCAAGGGTGGCGATGACGGTAGACAGCTTGTTCATGACGGGCTCCTTCAGCGTGTTGCAGGAACGTCCTGCTTTCGGGTCATTCGGACATCGCGACCGCGGTGTCCATGGCCTGAACTGTAGGCAGCGAGCCTCAGTAGAAACACTAGGAAGCCAGGAAAGGACTATTTACAACCTGCAAATAGTCATCCCTAAGTCGTCACCATCCCGCCACAAACAGAAGCAATCAGCGGTGTTGAAAGGTCGGTGCCCGCTTGGCCAGGAAGGCCTCCATGCCTTCGCGCTGGTCGTGGCTGCCGAACAGCGCATGGAAGTAACGCCGCTCCACGGCCACGCCATCGGTCAAGGGGCCTTGGTAGGCCAGGTTCACGAGCTCCTTGATGAGCATGACCGACGGACCGCTGAAGCCGTTGATCGTCTCCGCCGCAGCCAGGGCCTCTTCGATCAGCTTGTCCGCCGGCACCACGCGCGACACGAGCCCGCCGCGCTCGGCCTCATCGGCGCCCATCATGCGCGCGGTCAGCAGCATGTCCATCGCCTTGCTCTTGCCGACCGCGCGCGGCAGGCGCTGGGTGCCGCCGGCGCCAGGCACGATGCCCAGCTTGATCTCGGGCTGGCCAAACTTGGCCGAGTCCGCGGCGATGATGAAGTCGCACATCATCGCGAGCTCGCAGCCGCCGCCCAGCGCGAAGCCGGCCACCGCGGCGATGACCGGCTTGCGGACCTGCAGGATGGTTTCCCAGTTCTTGGAGATCAGCCCGCTCTTGAAGGCCGTCGCGAAGGTGTGGGGCAGCATGGTCGGGATGTCGGCCCCGGCCGCGAAGGCCCGCTCGGAGCCGGTCAGCACGATGCAGCCGATGCCGTCGTCGGCGTCAAAGGCGAGCAGCGCCTCGCCCAGTTCGTCCATCAACTGGTCGTTCAGGGCATTGAGGGCCTTGGGGCGATTGAGGGTGATCAGCGCCGTCTTGCGCGGACCGTCGCCGTGGACGGCGGTGAGGATGCATTCGTAGGTCATGACTAAGGTCTCCTGGGATGGCCTGAAGCGGCAGATTCTGGCGCGGCTTGCAAGGGGGCGCGGCGCAGCACGAGGTCGATGTGGGTTTCGGCATCCTGGCGGATCAGGATGCGCACCGGCAGGTATTGCAGCGACGGGGCCAGCCAGACCTCCGCCAGCAGGTCGCCCGGCGCGGCGGCTCGCGCCGGCTTCAGATGCCAGGTGGGCAACGCGCCCAGCGGGGTCTCGATCAGCGCTTCACCCACCACGTCGTACTGCCAGGCGTATTGCCGACGCGGCAGCACGAGCGGAAAGCGCACCGCCTGCCCCGCCTGCAGCGGCTCTCGCCCGGTGAGGAACAGCCAGGTCAGCTGCACGAACTGGCTGGCTGAATCCTGCGCGCCACGCAACACCGGCTCGCGCACGCCCGTGGTCAGCAGCACCTCGCCCGGCTGGAACAGTACTCGGGCACGGCGGGGGTCCATCAGCACCAGCTTGGTCTCCTCGTCATAACGCTGCGGCGCGATGCCGTCGGGCGTCAGCCCCCCCTGGCTGCTCATGCGACGGCTGATGAGGCCGAGGTCCACGTCCAGGTGCACCTGGTAGTCGCGCCCCTGACGCAGCCACTCGACCTGGGCTGTGCCGTTGAGCGGGCCGCGGAAGTAGCCGGTCAGCAGATAGCTGAGGCGGGTGGACAGCGGCCACTCGGGCCCGGGGTCGTCGCCTGCGACGGCGGACGCCGGGGCTGCAGGCGTTGCCGCAGCCAGCACGTCAGAAGCTGCAGATGCAACGGGCTCGGCGGCAATGGCGGGGGGCGCTGCCACAGCGGACGCCGCCGCGGTCGGCTCTACCCCAGGCGCTTGCTGCGCATCCGACGCGGCAGGGGCGGGCGGGGCAGCCGTTTGAGGCTGTGCAGCCACGCGCCGAGGGCCGGCCACGGAAGGCAAGGCCGGCGGCGAATGCAGCACCATTTCGCGCACGAAGTCCACCTGCATGCGCGGCGGCGGCGGTGGCAGTGCAGCGTCCTGCAGCCAGCCGGCATGCAGGCGCTGCACTTCATGCGCAGCCAGCAGATGCAGCCCCAGCACGACCAGCACCAGCAGGCCAGGCGGCCGCGGCGCCTTCATGCGCAACTCAGGCGCCGAGCCAGCGCTGGCGAGCCGGTGACACCGCGTCGGCCAACGCCAGCGCAACGGCTGCAGCCTGCGCGGCGGGCAAGTCGACCGAGAGCTCGACCATGCGCTGGTCACGGCTCGCCAGCAGTCGCAGGGTCGTGCAACCCGCAGGCAGCAAGGCGGGCAGATCGTCCAGCCGCCGCAGGCGCCAGCCGTTCGCGGCCAGGATCTCGTCGCGCGCCTGGCAGCCGCCCGCCTGCGCCGCGCCGCCGGCCAGCACGTGGCTGACCGTGATGCCGGTCAGGGCGCTCTCACGCACCCGCAGCCCGAGGCGCTGCGCCACGGTCTGCCGGCCCTCGTCACGCCAATCGACGCCTGCTGTCGTGAGCAGCTCTCGGATGGGCAATTCATCAGTGCCGTGCACCCAGCGATGCAGCGCCGCTGCCACACGTTCCCCCCCCAGTGCGCGGACGGCCGAGAGGATGTCTGCCTCGCTCACCGGGCCACCCGCCGTGTCCTGCCAGAGCCGGCTCATCAATTGATCCAGGCTGGCGCCCTGTTCGCGAAGCGACAGGTCCAGGCACAGGGCCACCAGCGCGCCCTGCGCGTAGTAGTTGCTGGTGGTGTTGGGGCTGTTTTCGTCGGGGCGGTAGTACTTGGTCCAAGCCTCGAAACTGGCCTGGGCCAGCGGCTGCACGCGGCGACCAGGGCTGGCAAGCACGCCATTGACCGACGCAGCCAGCAGCTTCAGATAGCGAGGCGCATCCACGAGGCCTGCGCGCAGCAGCATGAGTTCGTCGTAGTAGCTCGTGAAGCCTTCGAAGAACCACAGCAGCTCGGTGTAGTTTTCGCGCTGGTAGTCAAAGCGCGCGAACTCGGCAGGACGCAGGCGCTTGACGTTCCAGGCATGGAAATACTCGTGGCTGAACAGCCCGAGCAAGCGCACATAGCCTTCCCCGGGCGTGCTGGGTTCGGTGGCGGTAGGCAGTTCGCGCCGTGCGCAGATGAGGGCGGTGCTGGCGCGATGTTCGAGCCCGCCATGGCCGTCTTCCACGGCCCAGAGCATGAAGGTGTACTGCTTGAACGGTGCCGCGCCCCAAAAGGCGATCTGAGTCTCACAGATGCGCTTGACGTCATGCAGCAGCCGTTGCCCGTCGAAGCTCGGCCAGGCGCCCGCCACGACGATGCGATGCCGGATGCCGGCCGCCTCGAACTCGCCCTGCCAATGCGGGCCGACCTCGAAGGGATGGTCCAGCAGCTCGTCGTAGTCTGCCGCCTGCCAGCCCGCCTCCTGGGGCGGCATCTCGGTGGCGACATGCCAGCCGCCCGGCACACCGGCGAGCTCGACGTGATGAGCCTCGCCCTCGAAGCCATGCGCGCGCAGGCACAGGCTGCTCGGGTTGAAGAAGGCGCGTTCGTCATCCAGCCAAGCGGTGCGCACCGAGGCATCGAAGGCATACACGTCGTAGCTGAGCGTGAGCGCACCCGCATCAGGGGCGCAACTGACCTGCCAGCTGGCCTTGTCGAGTTGCGCCACCTCGACGACTCGATGGCCCTGGCGCGCCGTCAACCCGCTCAGGTGCTTGGCGAACTCGCGCACAAGATAGCTGCCGGGAATCCACACCGGCAGACTGAATTGCTGATCGGCGGCGGGCTGCGGCAGCGTCAACGTGACGTGATATCGATGCGCCGAGCGATCAGCCAGCTCGATGCGGTAGTGCGGGCCGGACGCCATCAGCTCCCCGCCGCCGCCAGGAAGCAGCTGAGCGACGCGACCGCCGTGAGCCGGAACCGCAGCGTCAGCCAGTCAGCAGCACCGAGCTGTGGGTACAAGCGCCGATCGAATACATAGCAGGCGATCAACACGCCGCCGTGCAAGGCCAGGCCTGCGTAGGGCGACATCAGCACACCCAGCCAGCCGAGCAATGAGGCGGTAATGCCCCAGATCAGCGCCTGCCGCCCGGGCAGCCCGCGGGCGAACGACAGCCCCCAATGAATGCCGCCAAGGAAGGAGATGATCAGGCCGGCGTAGGCCGACATGGCCAGGCTCACAAACGCATGCTGGTCGAGATTGCGATCAGCAATGAGCCAGATCAGGGCACAGCCCAGCACGAAAGGAATCAGGCCGGCATAGCCCAGACGGTGGGCAAGTTGGCGGTTATCGGGGCTCATCACGCGGGGTCAGGACTTGCTTGGATTGAGCGCCTGCAGGCGGCGCTCCAGTTCAACAGCGCTCACGGCACCGGGGATGCGGTTGCCGTCTTCCAGCAGGATGGCCGGCGTGCCATTGACATGGATCTTGCGCGACAGCGCGAGGTTGCGCTCGATGGCGCCATCGTCACAACCGGCCGGCGCCTTGGGCGGCTGCTCACCCTTGAGCATCCACGCCTGCCACGTCGCGGTGCTGTCCTTGGCGCACCAGATGGCGCGGGACTTGTCCGGCGAATCGCCGCCCAGGATGGGAATCAGGAACGTGTACACCGTGACGTCCTTCATTTCCTGCAGGCCCTTCTCGAAGCGCTTGCAGTAGCCGCAGTTGGGGTCCGCAAAGACAGCGATGCGACGCTTGCCGGTGCCGGTCTTCCAGACGACCGCGTCCTTGAGCGGAAGCGACGCGAAGTCGATGCGGTTGAGCTGCGTCACGCGCTCTTCGGTGAGGTTCTTCTTGGCCTTGAGGTCGATGAGCTCGCCCTCGATCAGGAAGGTGCCGGTGGGGTCGATGTAGCGGATTTCGTTGCCGATGCGGATCTCCCAAAGACCGGGCATCGGAGCCGGGCGAATCTCATCGATCTTGGGCGCATTGGGCATCCGCTCGGCAATGGCTTTGCGGATGGCCGCCTCATTGGCTTGCGCCGGAAGCGCAGCAGCCACGAGGGTGGCGAACAGGGCGGCGGTCGGGAGCAGGCGATGCAGCACGGAGGCGTCCAATCTTAGGTTCAGCAAGAAGTCGTCAAAGACCCAGGGCACGCTGGGTCAGCCAGCGCTTCAAGGGTGTGAGTTGGTCCAGCGCATCCAGGCCGCGATTGCGCAAGCCCCGTACGGCGGGCGAAGCGTTGGCAAAGACGCGTTGAAGTGCATCGGTCAGTTCGCCCATGGCCAGCGTCGGCGCTGCGCGCTCTCTTGCATAACGGCGCAGCAGGCGCTCGTCACCGAGCGGTCGCCAGGGCTCTCGGGCAGCGATGACACGCGACAGC
>JAIPCJ010000047.1 GCA_021738245.1 Methylotenera sp.
GATGAGTACCCGCCACGCGCCGAAGCGGTCCGCCAGCATGCCGGCGACCGGCCCGGCGATGCCCCAGGCCAGGTTCTGCACGGCCATGGCGAAGGAGAAGGTCTCGCGTGTCCGGCCCCGCTCGGTGATGATGGGCTGCAGCCAGAAGCCGAAGCCGTGGCGGATGCCCATCGACATCGTGACGATCAGGGCGCCACACAGCAGCACCTGCTGGACAGACAGCCCGGTGGGCGTGGAGCGATGCGCGTTCATCGCCGCACTGTACTCAGCGCGCCTTGGCCTTGGCTGTCGCCTTGGTTTTGCTGCTGGTGGCGGCGGCCTTGCCGGTGGACTTGGCCTTGGTCTTGCCCTTGGTCTTGGCGGCGGCCTTCTTGGGCGTGTCGGCGGTGGAGGTGGTGGCCTGGGCGCTGGAGGCGGCCACATCGGCCAGCCGCGTCAGCAGTCGGCCCTGCTTGACCCGCAGCAGTGGCATGTCCGCCTGGTTCAGGTCGGCCAGCGGGTCGCCCCCCAGCAGCAGGAAGCTGGCCTCGCAGCCGGGCTCGAAGCAGCCCAGGCGCCGGCCCGGGAACAGCGCGCGCGGGGTGTCTTGCGTGGCCAGGCGCAGCACGGTGGCGCGGTCCAGGCCGAGGTCGGCCAGCGCATGCAGTTCATTGCGGGCGGTGCCGATGAAGACGTCCGAACCCATCAGCAGCGGCACGCCGGCTGCTTGCAGGCGCGCGAGGTTGGCGCGTTGCACCTCACGCAAGGCGGCCAGTGCGGCGTCGTCGAGCTTGAAGAGGGCGGTGGCGGCGGTGGTGGTGATGACGGCTGTCTTCTGTCGCGCCGCCTGGGCGGCTGCCGTCTCGCTGATCGCGAATCGCTCGGCGGGCTCGTTCAAGGTGTTGGCATAGCCCGGCAGGTGGGCGATCGCATCGACACCCGCGGCCAGGGCGGCGTCGAAGTCGGCGGCGCTCTCGACGTGGGCGACGACGCGCTTGCCGTCAGCATGGGCCAGCCGCGTCAGTTCGGCGGCCGTGTCGGGCCTCAGCCCCAGCCGGCCGAACATTTCCGGCTGCTGGCGCAACTCGGGTCGTTCGCTGTGCGCCAGCACCAGCCGCAGCCAGCGCCCACCGCGCGCCTGGATGGCGGGCCACTGCTCGCGTGCCTGCGCGGGGCTGTCGACCATGACGATCAGCGATTGCGCGACGGCGGCTGCCGGCGTGGGTTCGGGCAGCACCGCAGCCAGCGGGTAGCCGTCGGGTGAGGTGATGCAGGCGGTCACGAAGCTCACATCCGGCGCCGCCGGGGTGGCCGCCAACGGTGCCACCTCGGCCACGCCGGCCGGGTCACCACACAGCATGGCCGCGTAGAAGACGCCTTCGTCGATGTATTTGTCAGCGTACTGGCCCCAGCCCCAGGCAGTCTGGAGGTTGTGGTTGTGGGCCTCGGCGAGCGGGTTGATGAGCACCTGCTGGCCGCGCAGGTCCATCTTGCGGTTGACCTTGGCCGGCTTCTTGGCGACAAACACGCCGTCTTCCACGTACAGGTTGCCGCGCTGGATTTGCCGGCCATCGAACCAGCGGGCGTTCTTCAATTCCCACGACAGCGGTGCGCTGGCCTGGTAGGGCTGGGCGGCGTGGGCAAGGGCGGTCCAGCAGGCGGCCAGGGCGACAACAAGACGGAACAGGGGCATGGGCAGTCGGCAAAGCGGCCGCCGGGTGGATCCGTGGCCGGGCGGCATCGTAGCCAATGCCGGCCGGGCCGCGGGTCACCTGATGTGTCAGCCGGGCGTGCCGCCGACCCCGGGCGTTACTGCACCTGGAAGCGCCACTTCATCGTGAGCGTGCCGCTGGCCTCGTCCCGCCCGTCCAGGGGCACGGTCTGAACGCCGCTCTGGCTGCGCCAGCCGCCCTTCAGCGGCACGGTGAACGCCGGCGCGGCAGGGCCGCCGGAGGGTGACTTGAGGAAGAGGCCCTGCCGCGGCTGCGGCCCACGCGGAGTGGGGACGGAATGCGTGCCTTCAGGTTCATCCGTCACCACGGTCTCGGTGTAGGCCAGCAGTTCCGGCGCGATCGGCGGATTGATCGTCAGGGTGGCCTTGCCAGCGTCCAGCTCCACCGCGGCAACGCTGCCTTCGCTCGGCTTGAGGCGCCCTTCGCCCGTGCGGGTTTCGACGCGGGTGCAGCGTGCCGTGGGCAGGCGCATGCAGATGGGGTCGGCGTGCACGATGCGCAGGTTCTCGTCGATGCGGTAGCTGCCGGACTGGCTCTGGCCGATCCAGGCCTGGTAGCGGATGACTTGGGCGGCCTGGTTGTCAGCGAAGCGCTCCATGGCCTTGGCAGTTGCCGCGACCTGCGGCTGGCCGGCCATGGCCTGGCCCAGCTTCATGGCCTCGCGCTCCAGGCATTTGTCGTCGTCGCCGCACTTGGCCATGATGGCTTCGGCACCCGCCATCATCGGTGCCGCTTGCTGGGTGATGCGGTTGGCTTCCGCCGCTTGGCGCTTGAGCTGGGCCGTTTGCTCGGCCTCCGGGGGCTTGAGCATGGCCAGCAGGGCAGGCTGGCGCGCCGTGACGACGGCGTCGATGTGCAGCGTTCGCAACACCTTCCATTCGCGGCTGTCGTATTTGTCGGCTCGCCGGCCGGTGGCCTGGTAGGTGAAGTCCATGGTCAGTGTGGCGCGGGCGCCTTGCGGCGCGAAGTCGCCGGACGGGGCGGCCGCCACGAGGTTCGGCAGGGTGGCGAGGGTGAGCGCGAGCAGGCGAGGGGCGTGGGGCATGGCGTTCGGGGGCGGCGCGAAAGAAAGCCTGGATTGCAGTCGCCCGGCCCTTCAGCGTCCATCCTGCAGGGGGAGGGCGCGGGCATGTCCGGTTTTCCCGGAAGCGGGGTTCAAAGGGCGATCGGGGGCTGTTGCAGGCCTCGTCAGACCCCCTGAATAGAATCCCGCGCCTATGTCGAGCCGTCCCTCTTCCACTTCCACTCAACCCGCCGCGTACGGCGAAGCGTCCATCCGCGTCCTGAAAGGCCTGGAGCCCGTCAAGCAGCGGCCGGGCATGTACACCCGGACCGAGAACCCGCTGCATTGCATCCAGGAAGTCATCGACAACGCCGCCGACGAAGCCCTGGCCGGGCACGGCAAGCGCATTGACCTGACCCTGCACGTCGATGGCTCGGTGTCCGTGGCGGACGACGGCCGGGGCATTCCCTTTGGCCTGCACCCGGAGGAGGGCGTGCCGGTGGTGGAGATCGTCTTCACGCGGCTGCATGCCGGCGGCAAGTTCGACAAGGGCTCGGGCGGCGCCTACAGCTTCTCGGGCGGCCTGCACGGCGTGGGCGTGTCGGTGACCAATGCGCTGGCCAAGCGGCTGGAGGTCGCCGTCTGGCGTGACAAGCAGGTGGCAGGCATCGCCTTCGAGCATGGCGATGTGGTCCAGCAAGTCGTCACCCGGCCGGCCGCCAGCGGGGACCGCAAGCAGGGCACCACGGTGCGCGTCTGGCCCGACCCGAAGTATTTCGAGAGCGCGGAGCTGCCGCGGCACGAGCTGGTGCATCTGCTGCGCTCCAAGGCCGTGCTGATGCCGGGCGTGACGGTCACCCTGAAGGTCGAGAAGACCGGCGAAGTGACGACCTGGCTCTACAAGGGCGGCCTGCGCGACTACCTGGCCCAGACGCTGAACGCCGATCCGCTCATCCCGCTGTTCGAAGGCGAGGGCTATGCCGGTGCCGGCGAGAGCGAGAACTTCGCCGAAGGCGAGGGCGCCGCCTGGTGCGTGGCCTTCACCGAAGACGGCGCGCCCATGCGCGAGAGCTATGTCAACCTGATTCCGACCGTGGCCGGCGGCACGCACGACTCGGGCCTGAAGGACGGCCTGTTTGGTGCGGTCAAGGGCTTCATTGAGCTGCATTCGTTGCTGCCCAAGGGCGTCAAGCTCATGCCGGACGACGTCTTCTCTCGCGCCAGCTTCGTGCTGAGCGCCAAGGTGCTTGACCCGCAGTTCCAGGGCCAGACCAAGGAGCGGCTCAACTCGCGCGACGCATTGCGCCTGGTGTCGGCCTACGTGAAGCCGGCGCTGGAGCTGTGGCTCAACCAGCATGTGGAGCACGGCAAGAAGCTGGCCGAGCTGGTCATCAAGCAGGCCCAGACCCGCCAGCGCGCCAGCCAGAAGGTCGAGAAGCGCAAGGGCTCGGGGGTGGCGGTGCTGCCCGGCAAGCTGACCGATTGCGAAAGCCGCGACCTGCTGAACAACGAGGTCTTCCTGGTGGAGGGGGACTCGGCCGGCGGCAGCGCCAAGATGGGCCGCGACAAGGAGACCCAGGCCATCCTGCCGCTGCGCGGCAAGGTGCTCAACGCCTGGGAGGTGGAGCGCGACCTGCTGTTCAAGAACAACGAGATCCACGACATCTCGGTGGCGCTGGGTGTGGACCCGCACGGCCCGAACGACACGCCGGACCTCTCCGGCCTGCGCTACGGCAAGGTTTGCATCCTCAGTGACGCTGACGTCGACGGCTCGCACATCCAGGTGCTGTTGTTGACGCTGTTCTTCCGCCACTTCCCGAAGCTGGTGGAGGCGGGCCACGTCTACGTCGCCCGCCCGCCGCTGTACCGGGTGGACGCGCCGGCCCGCGGCAAGAAGCCGGCGGCCAAGCTCTATGCGCTGGACGAGGGCGAGCTCACCGCCACGCTGGACAAGCTGCGCAAGGAAGGCGCCCGCGAGGGCTCATGGAGCATCAGCCGCTTCAAGGGCCTGGGCGAGATGAGCGCCGAGCAGTTGTGGGACACCACCCTCAACCCCGAGACGCGCCGGCTGTCGCGCGTGGCCTACGGCCAGCTGGACTTCACCGCCACCGTGGACGCCTTCAACAAGCTCATGGGCAAGGGCGAGGCCGCCTCGCGCCGCGAACTGATGGAGCTGCACGGCGACGCGGTGGAGATCGACGTCTAAGAGCTTGGATATACAATTAAATTCTTGTATATCAAGAGGTCGGCATGAAAGTCGCAAAGTGGGGCAACAGCCTGGCCGTGCGCCTGCCGGCAGCCGTGGTGGAAGCCATGGGCCTGCGGGAAGGCGATGAGGTGCAGATCAAGGCCGCCGACGGCGAGTTGACGCTGCAGCGCGCGCCTGGCACGGACGAGCTGTGGGCGCGGCTGCACGCGCTGCGCGAGAAGCTGCCGGCAGACTTCCGCTTCGATCGTGACGAGGCCAATGCGCGTGGCCGCGATGAGGCGGGGGCGCGTTGAGGCCTGCGCTGTCACCGGCGGTGTTCTTCGACACCAACGTGCTGGTCTACATTGCCTCCGCCGACCCGCAGCGCTCGGCGCGCGCGGGTGCGTTGCTGCGCAAGGGCGGGGTCGTCAGCGTGCAGGTGCTCAATGAGCTGGTGTCGGTGCTGCGCAAGAAGTTCCGCTTCGACTGGGAATCGGTGGAGACCGTGCTGGCCGTGGTGCATGCGCACTGCGAGGTCGTACCTTTGGACCTGCTGATGCACCAGGAGGCGCTGCTGCTGGCACGGTTGCACCAGTTGTCCTGGTATGACGCGCTGATCGTCGCCGCGGCGCAGCGGGCTGGTGCGAGCACGCTCTACACCGAGGACATGCAGCACGGCCGCGCGTTCGACAGTTTGCGTCTGGTCAACCCGTTCGAGGCCGCATGAGCGCCGTGTCGGCCCGCCCCAAGCAAGCTCGCTCCCCCGTGAGGGCGCTGGCCGAAGGCCGAAGGGGGCGTCAATGACTTTGCGCCTGCGCCCTACGATGCTGTCGGACCTCGACTGGGTCGTCTCGGTCGAGCGGGATGGCGCCAACCTGCCCTTCATCACGCCGTGGGAGCGCACGCAGCACGAGGGGGCGATCCGCTTCCCGGACTCTCGGCACTTCATCGTCGAGGGCGGCGATCAGCCCGATCGCATCGGCTTTGTCATTCTGCAGGGCTGCCGCAACCCGAACGGCTCGGTCGAGCTGAAGCGCCTGGTGCTGCAGGCCAAGGGGCGGGGGCTGGGGCGAGCCGCCGTGCGCCAGCTCAAGGCCCTGGCCTTCACGCAGCTCAAGGCGCACCGGTTCTGGCTGGATGTGAAGGCCCTCAACACCCGGGCCCAGCGCCTGTACGAAAGCGAAGGGTTCGTCGAGGAAGGCCGCCTGCGCGAGAGCGTGCGGGTGACCGTGGACGGTGCCGATGGCTATGACTCGCTCATCGTGATGTCGTTGCTCGACCGCGAGTACCAGGCCCGTGTGGCGCTGGGGCAGGAGGCGCTGTGAGGTGGCTGTTGCTCGGCTGGCTCTGTGCGCTGGCGTGGCCGGCGCAGGCGGAGCTGTGGGGCTATGTCGACGCTGCCGGGGTGGCGCACTTCGCGCCGCGGCAGATCGACGCGCGCTATGCCCCCGTGCTGGGGGGCTCAGGCGCGCTGCGTGTGCCCGGCAAGACCGACGGCGGGGCGCACCTGCTGACCTGGCTGGAGATCGCGCCCGAGGTGAAGGCGATGCAGCCCTTCGTGCGCGAGGCGGCAGCCCGGCATGGCGTGGACGCCGAACTGCTCAAGGCGGTGATTGCCGTGGAGTCGGGCTACCAGAGCGGCGCGGTGTCGCCGCGAGGTGCGCTCGGTCTCATGCAGATCACGCCGGAGACGGCCAGCCGTTACGCGACATCCGCGGAGGCGGCCCGCCTGATGGAACCCCGCATCAACATCCATACCGGCGCGCGCATGCTGGCCGATCTGATCCGCCGCTTCGGCCGCATCGACGCGGCCCTGGCGGCGTGGAACGCGGGCGAAGGTGCCGTGCGCCGCGCTGGCAACCGTGTGCCCGACATTGACGAAACCCAGGCCCATGTGCAGCTCGTGCTCGAGCTGTACTGGGCCCTGCTGCAGCAGAGCCAACCGGCCCGTGCGCAGCGTTTGACCTTGCATCCATGAGCTCCCAGACCACCATCGACTTCAACGCCCCGACCGAGGGCGACGACAGCAACGCGCTGACCCTGGCGGCCTACGCGCAGCAGGCGTATCTCGAATACGCGCTGAGCGTCGTGAAGGGGCGCGCGCTGCCGGCCTATTCGGACGGCCAGAAGCCCGTGCAGCGCCGCATCCTGTACGCCATGCAGCGCCAGGGCCTGGGCTGGAACGGCAATACCGGCGCCAAGCCCGTGAAGGGCGCCAAGGTGGTGGGCGATGTGCTCGGCAACTACCACCCGCACGGTGACCAATCGGTGTACGACGCCCTGGTGCGCATGGCCCAGGACTTCTCGCTGCGCTACCCCCTCATCGACGGCCACGGCAACTTCGGCAGCCGCGATGGCGACGGCGCCGCCGCCATGCGCTACACGGAAGCGCGCCTCGCGCCGATTGCCCGGCTGCTGCTGGACGAAATCGACGAAGGCACCGTCGACTACCGCCCCAACTACGACGGCACGACCGACGAGCCCGTGGAGCTGCCGGCCCGGCTGCCGATGGTGCTGCTCAATGGCGCCAGCGGCATCGCGGTGGGCCTGGCCACCGAGATTCCGAGCCACAACCTGCGCGAGGTGGCTGCGGCGGCTGTCGCGCTGTTGAAGGATGAGCAGCTGTCTGACGACGCACTGTTCGAGCTGCTGCCCGGCCCCGACTTCCCCGGCGGCGGTCAGCTCATCAGCGCGCCGGAGGAAATCCGTGCGGCCTACCTGAGCGGCCGCGGCAGCCTGAAGCTGCGCGCGCGCTGGAAGATCGAGGACCTGGCCCGGGGGCAGTGGCAGCTCGTCGTCACCGAGCTGCCCCATGGCACCAGTGCGCAAAAGGTGCTGGAGGAGATCGAGGAACTCTCGAACCCCAAGGTCAAGGCCGGCAAGAAGACCCTCACACCCGAACAGCTGCAGCTCAAGGCCAGCGTGCTCGCCGTGCTGGATAGCGTGCGTGACGAGTCCAGCAAGGACGCGGCGGTGCGCATCGTCTTCGAGCCCAAGAGCCGCACGGTGGAGCAGCAGGATCTGATCAACACGCTGCTGGCCCACACCAGCCTGGAAAGCAGTGCCCCGGTCAACCTGACCATGATCGGCGCCGACGGCCGCCCCACGCAGAAGAGCCTGCGCGAGGTGTTGACGGAATGGGTGGGCTTTCGCCAGACCACGGTGCGCCGCCGCACCGAGCACCGCCTGGGCAAGGTCAACGAGCGCATCCATGTGCTCGAAGGCCGGCAACTGGTGCTGCTCAACATCGACGAGGTCATCCGCATCATCCGCGAGTCGGACGAGCCCAAGGCTGCCCTGATCGCACGCTTCAACCTCAGCGACCGCCAGGCCGAAGACATCCTGGAGATCCGGCTGCGCCAACTGGCCCGCCTGGAAGCCATCAAGATCGAGCAGGAACTCGCCAAGCTGCGTGAGGACCGCAGCAAGCTGGAGGACATCCTCGGCTCGGCGGCCGCGTTGCGCCGCACGGTCATCAAGGAGATCGAAGCCGACGCCAAGCAGTACGGTGACGACCGCCGCACGCTGATCCAGGCGGAGAAGCGCGTGGTGGCCGAGGTCAAGATCGTGGACGAGCCGGTCACGGTCATCGTCAGCCAGAAGGGCTGGGTCCGGGCGCTCAAGGGCCACGAGGTGGATGTGGCGGCGCAGACCTTCAAGGCGGGTGATGCGCTGTGGGGGCATTTCCGCTGCCGGAGTGTCGACCCGCTGATCGTCGTGGGCAGCAACGGGCGCGTGTACTCGGTGCCGGTGTCGGCCCTGCCTGGGGGGCGGGGTGACGGCCAGCCGATCACCACCCTGATCGAGCTCGAATCGGGCACCCAGATCGCCCATTACGTGGCCGGTGCGCCAGCGCAGCGGCTCGTGTTCGCCGGCACCACGGGCTATGGCCTCATCGCCCAGATCGGTGACCTGGTCGGCCGCCAGAAAGCTGGCAAGACCTTCCTGGCGCTGGACGACGGTGAGGCGCCGCTCCTGGCAGCCGTGCCCACGGGCGATGTGGCCCAGCAACTCGGCGTGCTGAGCGCCGAGGGGCGGCTGCTGACCTTCCCGCTGGATGAGCTCAAGCACCAGCCCAAGGGCGGCAAAGGCCTGATGCTGATGGACCTGGAAGGCAAGGACCAGGTGCTGTCACTGGCCTGCTTCACGACCCAGCTGCGGGTGCACGGCAGCGGTCGTGGCGGCAAGCCGCGGGAGGAGCTGCTGCGCAACCAATCGCTGGCGGCGCATGCCGGCAAGCGGGCCCGCAAGGGCAAGGCGGTCGAGGGGCTGCAGAAGGTGGCCCGTTTGACGGCAGAGTGAGCGCTGAAACTCACTTCTCAGTCGTGCATGCCATAGATCTGACATAAATGACACGCCGTTTACATCGGGCTACAAGATAAGGGGGAACCCTCCCTAATGCGAAGGGTAAGGCGCCCCCCAGAACGATTTCGCTGCACTGCACAATGATTTCGGCGGTTGTGCTTGACCGTCAAAGTCAGGAGCTACGCATGAAGTTGAAATCCATCGCAGCCGCCTCCTTGGTGGCATTTACCGCGCTAGGCAGCCATGCTGCCGACACCAGCTGGGGCTCCCATGCCCTGCTGGAAAGCGCTCTCGGCCTGACGGCCGGCGGCGTCATCTTCGACACCTTCTCGTTCTCGTTGGGCGCCCAGTCCAGCGTGGCGAGCAGCGTGACGTCGCTGGGCCCCATCGGCGCCGGTACCTACAGCCTGTTCTCGGTCGGCAATGACGGTCTCGTCGGCACGCCGGACGACCAGGGCTTCGGTGCCTGGACCTTCGGTGGTGCGCCGGTGGTGCACACGGTCTCGCTGGCCGCCGGCAACTACTACTACTCGGTGTTCGGCATCGCCAGCGGTGCTGCCGCCTACTCGATCAACTCCGCTGCCACAGCCGCGCCGGTGCCGGAACCCGAGACCTACGCCTTGCTGGCGGCTGGCCTCGGCATGGTGGGCTTCATCGCCTCCCGTCGCCGCCGCGACTGAGCAGGCTCGGCAGGCGCATGCCCGTGAAGGCATGCGCTCAACCGTGACCTCGCCGAGCCCTGGTTGCCTGCAGCCAGGGCTTTTTGTTGGCGTGTCCGACGGTGGTGCACCTGGCGCATCGGCCAGCGTGGCAGGCTGTTCAGTCGTCCATGCCGGGGAAGCGCCGGCTCGGGAAGACCATGCTCTGCGTGGTGCGAACCACCACGCCGTCCTTGAAGTGGACATTGAACCGCATGCCGTAGCCGGTCTGGTCGGGCTCGATGGTCCAGTCCCAGACGTCCTCGCCGCTGTTGCGGAAGAACACCCGGCTGCGCTCGCGGCCCAGCAGCCGGCTGACCTGCTCAGGCGTCATGCCCGGTTGCACCCGCGCCCGGCCCGCGGGTGACAGTGCATCCATGACGCCCACCAGGCGACCGGCTGCATCCAGCGTCACCATCCAGGTGTGGCTCCCCTTGGGCTGACCGGAATACTCCAGCGTGCGGCCTCCATCGGCCTCGGGCCAGACGCGACCCGGCGGGCCATACAGCGACACCACCTCGGCCTCGTTGCTGCGGCCGGGCTGCAGCCGTGGGTCGCGGTCGGGCGTGGCGCAGCCGGCTAGCAGCGCGCCACACAAAAGCAGCGAGGGCAGGGTGTGGCGGGCGGTGGGCATGGCGGTCAGCGTCGGGCGAGGGCCTTGGCGCAGTCGCTCACCAGGCCCGGTCCCTGGTAGATGAGGCCGGTGTAGATCTGCACAAGGTCTGCGCCGGCGGCGATCTTGGCGCGGGCATCGTCGCCGCTCATCACGCCACCCACGCCGATGACCGGGTAGCCCGCCGGCAGGGCGGCGCGCAGCAGCCGGATCACCCGGTTGCTCGCCTCAAACACGGGCGCACCCGACAAGCCGCCGGTTTCGCCAGCGTGGGCGAGACCCTGCACCTTGTCGCGGGCGATGGTGGTGTTGGTGGCGATCACGCCGTCAATGCCATTGGCCTGCAACGTGCGGGCGATGACGGTGACCTGGTCTTCTTCCAGGTCAGGCGCAATCTTGACGAACATCGGCACGCGCCGGCCGCTGTGGCTGTCGAGCTGCTGCTTGCGGGCCTGCAGGGCGCCGAGCAGGGCGTCGAGTGCTTCGTCGCTTTGCAGCGCGCGCAAGTTCTTGGTGTTGGGGCTGGAGATGTTGACGGTGATGTAGTCGGCATGCGGGTGCACGCCTTCCAGGCCGATCAGGTAGTCATCGGCCGCGTTTTCGATGGGCGTGGCGGCGTTCTTGCCGATGTTCAGGCCCAGGATGCCGCCGGCCCGGCGGAAGCTGTGCGCTTGCTTCACGTTGGTGATGAAGCTCTGCAGGCCTTCGTTGTTGAAGCCCAGCCGGTTGATCAGGGCGCGGGCCTCGGGCAGGCGGAACATGCGCGGTTTGTCGTTGCCTGGCTGGCCCTTGGGCGTGACGGTACCGACCTCGATGAAGCCAAAGCCCATGGCGCCCAGGCCGTCGATGCAGCGACCGTTCTTGTCGAGCCCCGCCGCCAGACCGACGCGGTTGGGGAAGCGCAGGCCGGCCACCGTCACCGGGTCGCTCACCCGTTCGCCGCACCACAGCAGCTGGGCCGGCGTGTTCTGCAGCCGGGCGATGCTGCCCAGCGTCAGTTCATGGGCTTGCTCGGGATCGAGGCCGAAGAGGAAAGGGCGGGTGAGGGCGTAGGGGATCAGCGGCATAGCCCGCGATTGTCTCAGGCAGGACCGTCGCGGTCCCAGGGCGGCACGTCGCCCAGCTGCTCCAGCATGAAGTCGATCAACGCCCGCACCTTGGGCGCGAGGTGGCGGTTGGGCAGGTAGACGGCATAGAGCGTGTCGGCGTCTGCCAGGCCGCCCACGGGCTGCCAGTCGGGCAACACGGCCTGCAGGCGGCCGCTGCGCAGGTCAGCCCCCACCGCGTAGGTGGGCAGCACCGCCAGGCCCATGCCGGCCAGGGCGGCGACCCGCAGCGATTCGCTGCTGTTGGCGGTCAGGCCGCTCTCGAAATGCACGCGGCCGCGGGTCTGCACCTCGGCCTCGCCCCTGTCGGCGTGCCGAAAGCGCCAGCGGTCGGGCGACTGCAGGTAACCAAAGCGCAGGCAGCGATGCTCGGCAAGGTCCGCCACGGTTTGCGGCATGCCGTGTGCCTGCAGGTAAGCCGGCGACGCGCACAGCACAAAGCGGATGCGGGCCAGGCGCCGCGCCACCAGGCCATCGCCCGGCTGTGCCGTCAGGCGCAGCACGACGTCGAAGCCTTCCTCGGCCAGGTCCACGTAGCGGTCGTTCAGGCCGAGTACCACGTCCAGCTGCGGATGCCGCGCGCAGAACTCCGCCAGCAGCGCCGTGAACACCAGGTTGCCGAAGGCGGTAGACACGGACATGCGCAGCACGCCACGGGGTTCCTCGCGCCGCCCGGCAAGTTCGGTCTCCAGGGCCAGGGATTCGTCCAGCAGGCGCAATGCGTGGTCATACACCGCACGGCCCTCGGCCGTGGGGCTGACGCTGCGTGTCGTGCGGTGGAGCAGGCGCGTGCCGAGCTGGTCCTCCAGGCGCACCACCTGCTTGCTGACCGCCGATTTGGTCGTGCCCAGCAGCCGGGCCGCGCCAGAAAAGCCGCGCGCGTCCACGACGCGGGCGAACGCCTGCAGGTCTTCAAGACGGCCCATGGCTGTACTCCATTTGGAAACGATCAATCAACTTGGAGGTGGATTGTGTCTCCGATGCTGGATTTCTAGAGTGGCGGCCTGTCTTGTTGCCTCAGGAGCCGCCATGTCCACCACCAGCCTGTCAGCCTGCAGCGCCCAGTCTTTTCGACCGGGCCTGCTCACCCGCGCGGCGGCGGCCCTGGCTGCCGCCAGCCTGCCATTGCTGTTCATCCTGCTTTGGAGCAGCGGCTATGTCGCGGGCAAGCTGGCGCTCGCGCACACCGGGCCGCTCACGCTGCTGACGCTGCGCTTCGGGCTGGCCGCCGTGGTGCTGATCAGCCTGGCCTTGGCCACGGGCGCCCCCTGGCCGCACCGGGCGAGCGCCTGGGGGCATCTCGCGGTGGTCGGCTTGCTGATGCAGGTGCTGCACTTCTCGTGCATCTACTTCGCGCTGCAGTGGGGCCTCAGCGCGGGGGTGGCGGGGCTGATGATCGGCCTGATGCCGCTGGCGACCGCCTTGGGCGCGCATCTGTGGCTGGCCGAATCCCTCGGCACGCGTCAGGCGCTGGGCTTGCTGGGCGGGTTGGCCGGCGTGGCGCTGGTGGTGGCCGAGAAGCCGCTGGCGGGCGCCTGGCCGGCCTACGGCGCGGCGGCGCTCGGGCTGCTGGGCCTCGTGGCCGGCACGCTCTACCAGAAGCGCTTCTGCGCCCACATGGACTTGCGCAGCGGGGCGGGCGTGCAGATGGCCGTGTCGGCGCTGGCGGTCGCAGCGCTGGCCGGCCCCCGCGAGGGCTTTGCCGTCGACTGGCAGCTCGACCTCGTTGGCGCCTGGCTGTGGCTCGCCCTTGTCAATTCGATCGGCGCCTTCAGCCTGATGTTCATCATGATCCGGCGCGGCCAGGCGGGGCAGGTGGCGCGGCTGTTCTTCCTGATTCCGGGTGTGTCGGCCGTGATGGGCTTGATGCTGCTGGGGGAGCGACTGCAGCCGCTGGCCGTGCTGGGATTTGGCCTCTCGGCGCTGGCCGTGTGCCTCGCAGGCGCGAAGCGGTGAAAATCGAGGGCTTGACCCCGGGAGCCCTGATTCATGAAACCCCTCGACGACCCCCGCCACGACCGTGAAGCCGGTTCCCGCGATGCCACGCGCGACACCACGCGCACCGACGACACCCGCATCGGCGCCGTGCGCGCGCTGATCAGCCCCGCGCTGCTGCTCGAAGAGCTGCCCATTCCCGACGCCACGCTGGAGCTGGTGGAGCAGGCCCGCCAAGAGATCAGCGACGTGCTCCACGGCCGCGACGACCGCTTGCTCGTCATCGTCGGCCCCTGTTCCATCCATGACCACGACCAGGCCATGGACTACGCGCGACTGCTGAAGGTCGCGCGCGACGAACTGCGCCGTGACCTGCTGGTGGTCATGCGCGTGTACTTCGAGAAGCCCCGCACCACCGTCGGCTGGAAGGGCTACATCAACGACCCCCGCCTGGACGGCAGCTTCCACATGAACGAAGGGCTGCGCCTGGCGCGCCAGCTGCTGCTGGACGTCAACGGCCTGGGCCTGCCCGCGGGCACGGAGTTCCTGGACCTGCTGTCGCCGCAGTACATCTCCGACCTGATCGCCTGGGGCGCCATCGGCGCGCGCACGACTGAAAGCCAGAGCCACCGCCAACTCGCGTCGGGCCTGTCGTGCCCGGTGGGCTTCAAGAACGGGACGGACGGCGGCATCAAGGTCGCCAGCGACGCGGTGCTCGCCGCCAGCAGCCCGCACGCCTTCATGGGCATGACCAAGATGGGCACGGCCGCCATCTTCGAGACCCGCGGCAACCAGGACTGCCACGTCATCCTGCGCGGCGGCAAGGCGCCCAACTACGACGCGGCGTCGGTGAACGCGGCCTGTGATGCGCTGAAGTCGTCGGGCCTGCGGGAGCAGGTCATGATCGACTTTTCCCACGCCAACTCCAGCAAGAAGTACGAGCGCCAGGTGGACGTCGGCCGCGACGTGGCCGCGCAGATCGCCGGCGGCGACCGCCGCATCACCGGCGTGATGATCGAGAGCCATTTGCAGCCGGGCCGCCAGGACCTGGCTGAGGGCCAGACCAAGGCAGACCTCAAGCCCGGCGTGTCCATCACCGACGCCTGCCTGGGCTGGGCCCAGACGGAGCCGCTGCTGCGCGAACTCGCCGCGGCCGTGGCCGCCCGCCGCAGCTGACGCCCCCGCCGGCCCCGCCGGCTTGCCATTCACGCCCCCCAGTCGCCATCCGTCGCAGGCGACTGGGCTGGGAGTGCGGCGCTTCCGATCATTCAGCCACTCTCCGCTGACTTTGAAAGGAATCGCCATGAAGCTTCTCTCCGCCGCGCTGACCGCCGCCCTGGTCTGGCCCTCCTTCGCGCAGGCCGCTGACGTTCAACTGGAGGTGCAGGGGCTGGACACCACTCGCCTGCAGGGCGGCTCACTGATGGTGGCGGTGTTCACCGAGCCGGCCGCCTGGCTGCGCCAACCCAAGATCGGCCAGCGCTTCAGCCTCGATGGCGCGGTCGACGGCAAGCTCACGGTCACCCTGCGCAACCTGCCGGACGGGCCGGTGGCCGTGACGGTCTTCCAGGACGCCAACGGCAATGGACGCATGGACATGAACGCCATGGGCATTCCGGTCGAGCCCTACGGCTTCTCCAACGATGCGGCAGGGCAGTTTGGCCCGCCGAAGTTCGAACAGGCCGTCATCACGCCGGTGGCTGGCCAGCCGGTGCGCGTGCGTCTCAACTGAGCGGAGGCCACCATGCGCCCCACACGCCGCCAACTGCTCACGTCACTGCTGGCCAGCGGCCTGAGCCCTGAACTGCTGGCGCTCGGCCTGCCCGCCGATGGCTTTGCAGCGGGTGCGCCGGAGCTGGCGCCCTTGCGCGGCCTGGCCGGTGACGACCTGGCCGCTGACCGGACGGTCGTCGAAGGCCGACTGCCCGCCGCGCTGCGCGGCACCTTGTTCCGCAACGGTCCGGGCCTGATGGCGCGCGGTGGCGAGCGCTACCGGCATTGGTTCGATGGCGATGGCTTCGTGCAGGCCTGGACCCTCGCCGACGGCCGGGCCCGGCACCAGGGCCGTTTCGTGCAGACCGAGAAGTTCCGCGCCGAGCAGGCAGCGGGTCGCTTCCTGCTGCCGGCCTTCGGCACGGCCATCCCCGCCCAGCGGCCGGTGCGCGGCCCGGACAGCCTCAACGTGGCCAACACCAGCGTGCTGCTGCAGGGCGATGCGCTGTACGCGCTCTGGGAAGGCGGCAGCGCCTACGCGCTGGACCCAAAGACGCTGCACACGCGTGGGGTGAAGACCTGGTCGCCTGAGCTGCGCGGCATGCCGTTCTCCGCCCACCCGAAGGTGGCGCCGGACGGCACGGTCTGGAACTTCGGCAGCTACAACGGCCGGCTGGTGGTCTATGAGATCGAGGCGGGCGGTGCCGTGAAGCGGCATGCGGTGCTCGACGTCAAGTCGCCTGCCATGCTGCATGACTTCGCGGTGTCGCAGCACCACCTTGTCTTTTTGCTGGCGCCCATCGGCATGGATGCTGCGTCTCTGCGCGCCGGCAGTTCGATGATCGACGCGATGCGCTGGGCGGGTGAGCAGCCGACGCGGGTGCTGGTGGTGGACAAAGCCGACTTCACTCGCCACAGCGTCTTCGAGATGCCGGCGGCCCAGGTCTTTCATTTCGGCAATGCCTGGGACGACGGCCACCTGCTGCGGGTGGACTATGTGCAAAGCGCCGCCTTGCCCGAGTTCAACCAGGCGGCGCAGCAGATCATGCGCGGCGATCGCACGTCGCGGGATGTCTCGACACCGCGGGTGCTGGAGATCGACCTGGTCCGTGGGCGCCTGAGCGTGGCGGCCCGCAGCGAGGCGGTGGAGTTTCCGGTGGTCGACCCGCGGGTGGTGACGCAGCGCCATCGCTTCGTCTGGTACCCGACCGCCATCGACACCGGGCCGCGCTGGGGCTTCAACGGCCTGATGCGGCTCGATATCGAGAGCGGCGCGCGGGAGCGCTTCAGCTTCGGGGCGGAAACGGTGGTCGAGGAGCATGTGATGGTGCCGCGCCCCGGCAGCACGCGGGAAGGGGAGGGCTGGCTGGTGGGCACCGGCTACGACGTTCGGCGTCAGCGCAGCTTCCTGAGCGTGTTCGACGCGCTGCGGCTGGCCGATGGGCCCATCGGCCGGGCCTGGCTGCCCTATTGGGTGCCCTACGGTTTTCATGGGCGGTTCTACGCGGCCTGAGGGCCGGTGTGTCTGCGTTCTAGGGGGGCGGGCTAACCCGCGGAGTTCGGGGCGCCCGCATTGACAGGCCGGCAACGTCTCCCTATGGTCCGCCCAACTGAAAGCGCTTTCAGAAAGCGCTTTCAGTTCGGCGGACCTCGTTGTTCCAGGGGCGCCGTGATCACCGGGCCGCCAGAGCCCGTCCTTCCACCGGAAACCCCAGGAGACAGCATGCATCACCTCAGGATCGCGGCCGCGCTGGCCGCTGCCTTGCTCACCGGCAGCGCCGGCGCCACCACCACCAACGGCTTTGCCAACGGTGGCTTCGAACAGGCGGGCCCCAGCGGCCAGATCGCCGCCGGCTGGCTCACTGCGGCCACGTCCAGCCCCGCCAGTCGCTCCACCGACGCGCACTCCGGCAGCTACTCGCTGCTATTGAGCGCACCGAACGGCTTCGATGCGTCCATCGCCTTGCAGGATTCGGTCGGCCACGGCGGCCTGGCGCCGCTGGGCGCTGCCAATGTCGGCGACCGCCCGTGGTTGAGCTTCTGGGCCAAGGGCGATGCAAGCACGACAGGCAATGCCTTCGTGAAGCTGCAGTACTTCGGCAGCAACGGCAATCTGCTGGCGCTGGAGCAGCAGTTCCAGAGCCTGATCAACCCGACGAGCTGGAGCCTGGTGAGCTTCCAGGCCGCGGCCATCCCCGCTGGCACCACCGCGCTGTTCCTGGAGATCGGCACGGCAGTCGGCCCGCTGCTGGACGGCCGCCCGAACGGGGTGCTGGTGGACGACCTGCAGCTCACCCTGACCACCGCCCCGGTGCCCGAGCCCACGTCCACCGCGCTGCTGCTGGCGGGGCTTGCCGGCATCGCCGCCATCGCCCGCCGCCGCGCCTGAGACCTGAGGAGACACGACATGAGTCCTTCCCGCATCCCTTCGCTCCGCCTCGCCCCCACGGCGGCGGCCCTCCTGCTTGCCGGCCTCAGCGCGCACGCCGCGGCCACAGGCGTGGTCATCCACGACAGCTACGGCCCCGACATCGACCAGCTCACCGGCTGGCCCACACCGCTGTTCGAAGGGCAGAACATCGCCATCGCCTTCAGCCTGACGCAGGGGGCCACGCTGGAATCTCTCCTCACCTCGATCGACGGGCAGGGCAGCGTCACGCTGGGCATCCTGGCACGCAGCGGGGCAGTGCCGGCGGCCGGCAGCTGGCTCTACAGCGCCCAGCTGAACGACCCGCTGGCCAACACCCTGCTCACGCCCAGCGGCTGGACGCTGGCCGCGGGCAACTACTGGCTGGTGGCCGTGGCGGGCGCTGGCTTCAGCGGCCAGTGGCAAAGCGGCACCGACACCCCCAACGGCAGCTGGGCCTATTCCAGCGGCAGCACCTGGACCACGGTGGACTCGCCCTTCACCGGGATGCCGGCTGCGCGCATCACCGTGGCTGCGGCCGTGCCCGAGCCGTCCACCTACGGGCTGCTGCTGGCCGGCGGCCTCTTCGTCGCCGCCGCCGCGCGCCGCTCGGCATCTCGCAACACGCAAGGATGATCGACATGAAGCTCCACACTCTGTTCGGCAGCCTGCTGCTCGCGGCCGGCGCCACCGCCTCGGCCAGCGTCACCAGCCCCGTGATCGGCAAGCTGCTGTGGTCTGAAGAATTCAATGGCACGAGCCTGAACACCAGCGTCTGGACGGCCTCCAACGGCAATGGCTGCCAGATCAACCTCTGCGGCTATGGCAACCAGGAGCTGCAGTTCTACAGCCCCGCCAACCTGAGCATTGCCGACGTGCCCTTCGAGCCCGGCACCCGCGCACTGGCCATCACAGCGCGGCGCGAGGTCAACGGCAGCAACCAGTTCACGTCGGGCAAGATCGATTCGGCGGGCAAGGTGCAGGTCAAGTACGGCCTCATCGAGGTGCGCATGGCCACACCCAAGGTCGGCGTGGGCCTGTGGCCGGCGGCCTGGATGCTGGGCGTGAGCCCGCAGACCTGGCCACGCAATGGCGAGATCGACATCATGGAGATGGGCGGCCGCCAGCCGGCCGGCCTGCCGCCCATTTCGCCGGATCAGTTCGTCGGCTCCAACGTCATCACCTACCAGCCGGCGGCCTGCGTGCCGGGCAACGAAAGCTGTGCCGGCTCCACCGCCTGGCAGACCAAGAACTGGGTCACGCCCAGCCGTTCGCTCGCCAACCGCTTCGTCACCTACCGCCTCTACTGGACGGACACGCAGATCCGCTTCACGCTGCTGGACAACGGTCGTGAGTACGACATGTACAAGGCGCCGATCACTGTCAACTCCACCGCGCTGAACCAGCCCTTCTACCTGCTGCTGAACATGGCGGTGGGCGGCAACTTCACGCCGGCCGCCACGCCGGCACAGGTGACCGCGCCGCTGCCGGCGACGACCTATGTCGACTACGTCCGCGTCTACGAGCTCGATGGCCTGGGCGAGGTCAAGCTCGGCGTGGGCACGCAGCCCGAGGTCGGCAAGTTTGGCGTGTTCACCGACAACACGCCGGTGGACAACAAGCAGGTGCCGGGCGTCTCGTCCGATGTGTTCATCTGGAACCAGGGCTCGCTGACCGCGGGCGACCTGCCGCCCTACGAGGGCAGCGGCGTGCTGGCCTTCCGGTACTTCGCGCCGGGGCAGTGGTTCGGCGGCAGCATCCAGTCGCGGCAGGTGCACGACATGAGCGGTTTCCGCAACGGGACCATCAAGCTGAAGATCAAGGCGCCGGCCAACGTTGCCTTCCGCATCGGCATCTACGACACCTATACCAACCAGAGTTCGGTGACCTTCCCGGCCAACACCACCGCCTACGGGCTGGTGCGCGATGGTGAATGGGGCACGGCCACCATCCCGGTGGCGGAGATCGCCGGCCCGCGGATCGCGCTGCAGTCCATGCTGGACCTGTTCCAGTTCTTCAGCGTGGATGGCGCGCTGCCCGGTCAGCCATTCCAGATCGCGTTTGACGACATCGTCTGGGACTCCGGCGTGCCGGGCATCGGGGTGCAGAAGGTCGCAGCGCCGTCGCAGGCCCAGGGGGCCACGCTGGCCGGCAGCGCCACGCAGACCGGTACCTCCACGCTGGCCTTCGCCGCACCGGCCAGCGGCTGGGTCGACGTGCACTACACCGTCAACGGCGGCGACGCCCAGACGGTGCGCCTGCGCAGCGCGGGCGGCAGCGCGAGCTACACCGCCGGGGGGCTGAAGAAGGGCGATGTGGTCGAGTACCGCTTCACCGCCTGGGACGCCGCCCGGCAGGTGGCGGTCGACTCGGTGCCGCGCACGGCGGTCATGCGCTGAGCGGGTGTGCCCGCGGGGGCGCCGGTGCAACCGGCGCCTTCCCGCAAAATGCGGGCATGAACCAAGACCAGCTCAAACAACTCGTCGGCCAGGCCGCCGTGGCTTACGTGCCGGCCGGCCAGGTGCTCGGCGTCGGCACCGGCTCCACGGTGGACTGCTTCATCGATGCCCTGGCCGCCGACATCGCAGCCGGCCGCCTGGCCATCCCCGGGGCCGTGTCCAGCTCCGAGCGCTCCACGCAGCGCCTGCAAAAGGCCGGCATCCCGGTGCTGGAGGCCGGCGCGGTCGAGCGCCTTGCCGTCTACATCGACGGCGCTGACGAGATCGATCACCAGGGCTTCATGGTCAAGGGGGGCGGTGCGGCGCTCACGCGCGAGAAGATCGTGGCCGACCTGGCCGACCGCTTCGTCTGCATTGCCGATGCCTCCAAGCTGGTGCAGACGTTGGGCAAGTTCCCGCTGCCCGTCGAGATCATCCCGATGGCGGCTGCCCAGCTCACGCGGCGCTTCGCCGCGCTGGGTGGTTCCGCCACCTTGCGCGCCGGTGTCGTCACCGACAACGGCGGCCACATCCTCGATGTGACGGGTCTGTCCATCACCGACCCGCTGGCCTTCGAGGCCGAAGTCAGCCAGTGGCCCGGCGTGGTGACGGTGGGCGTGTTCGCGCGTCACAAGGCGCAGGTCTGCCTGCTCGGCGCAGCCGACGGCGTCAAGACGCTGACCTTCTGAACTGACGAGCACCATGCCGCGCCCCGTTTGGGTTCGATGCCCGCTCGCATGAGCGGCATCACTGGTGGCGCGGCGTGGTTTTCAAGGTGCTCCCCGGCGTGGCCGTGACGGCCATGCTGTGGTGGTGGTTCGCGCCTGCGCTGGCCCTGGTGCTCGGGGCGGTCGTTTCGGTGCGGTATCTCGGGCTTGCACTGGCGCCTGACCTGATCGCCCTGGGCGAGACCGTGGGGCGCAGCCTGCGCGCTGCTGCTTATCGCCCGTTTGAAGGCCGCTTCTACCAATTCAAGGGGCAGCGCATCCGGGTGGAAGAGGACGAACTGCTGCCACAGCGTTGGCTGGCGGTGGCCGATCTCGCCACGGCGCTTGGCCGACCTGTGCCGTTGATGCTGCTGCGCCGCCGCTGGCCCGACGGCCTGCACGAGCAGGCGGACGGTCCGTATGTGCTGGACGATGTGGCCCTGACCTGGCTCGGCGAGCTGCGGGATGCCCGGGCCGGCCAGCTGCGGCTTTGGCTGCAGCGCGAGGTCTGGTACCCCGCCCGCGGCTGGCGAGCCAACCGCGCCGGCAGACATGAAAAAGGGGCGCCTGCAGGCGCCCCGGTTCAGAACTGAGCGCTTGCCTCAGTTGCGCCCCACCGCGCTCCAGGCGGCAGCCACCTGGGCGGAGTAGTCGGCACCCAGCGTGGCGGCGAGCTCCTGGGCGGCGGCGATGGTGCCGGCACGGGCCTGGGCGTAGGTCGTGCTGCTGGTGAACTTGGTTGTCAGCGCGCGGTACCAGATCTTGGCGGCGGCGGTGCGGCCGATGCCGGTCAGGCTGCCGCTGCCCGTGGCCACGCGGGTGTTGCCCGCCACGCAGGTCGGGCTGGTGCCGTAGCTGCTGTTCGTGCCCTCGGCCAGCAGGAAGAAGAAGTGGTTGGCCACGCCCGAGCTGTAGTGCACGTCGAGGTTGCCCACGCCCGAGTACCAGCAGTCGGCCGAGGCGCCGTCGCTGCTCGGCTTGATCATGTTGCGCAGCGAGCCGCCGCCCACGCGGATCTTCTCGCCGATCAGGTAGTCGCCCGCGTCGTTGGCGTTGTTGGCGTAGAACTCCACCATGGTGCCGAAGATGTCGGAGGTGGCTTCGTTCAGGCCGCCGGACTCGCCCGAGTAAATCAGGCCGGCGGTGCGGCTGGTCACGCCGTGCGTCATCTCGTGGCCCGCCACGTCGAGGGACACCAGCGGCTTGAAGGTCGTGCCGTCGCCGTCCCCGTAGGTCATGCAAAAGCACGAGTCGGACCAGTAGGCATTGTTGTAGCGGCGGCTGTAGTGCACGCGGTTGTAGGCGCCGGTGCCGTTGTTGGCGATGCCGGTGCGGCCGTGCACGTTCTTGTAGTAGTCCCAGGTCACGGCGGTGCCGTATTGGGCGTCGGCGGCGGCGGAGGCCGTATCGCTGGTGGCGTTGTTGCCCCAGGTGTTGTCGGCATCGGTCACCACGCTGCCGCCGCTGGTGCGGTTGGCCATGTTGATGGTGTAGGTATTGCCGCGGCTCGGGTCGCGCAGCTCGAAGCCACTGGTCAGGCTGTTGGTGGTCAGCGTGACGTTGCCGCTGTACAGGGTGCGGCCGGTGCCGTTGGTCGCCGCCGTGTGGATGTCGTCCCAGGCGTCGATCTGGCGGCCGGTGGTGGCATCGATGATGACGTGCTTCTCATAGGGTGTGCCGTCGGCGCTGTCGCCGGAAACGCGCACCTCCCACGCCAGACGCGGCTGGCCTTCTCGGGCCCAGACGACCTGCTCGGGGTTTTTGTCGACCGTGCCGCCCGGGAAGGCCTCGCCGACGATGCGCCGCGCGCGGGCCTGGCTGAACGTCGCCTTCTTGGGCATGGCGGCGGTGGACAGCATCGAGGCGCTGCGGTGCATGGTGTTGAGGTTGCCAAAGCGGTCGCTCTGCACCACGAGGTCGGCGCCGATGGCGCGCAGGCCGCCGATGCGGCGGTCCAGGCGGACGTGAGATGACCCGTCCTCATCGAGCACGATGTCGCGCACCTCGTAGCTGTGGCCCGGGTCGTCGAGGCTGAGGCCCGGGAACTGTCGGACAAAGCCCTCGGCGCTGGCGCGGGCCTGCGTGGCGCGCACGGTGGCACTGGCGGCCTGCACGGACTGCGCCTGCGCGGCGCAGGACAGGGCGGCCAGAACGAGGAGGGACAGCTTGTGGCTGGTTCTGATGGACATGATGGGACTCCGGTGGGTGGTGTGGCTGCTGGAGCAAAACGGCAGCGGCGCGCCCGCCGGGTCGGCAGGCGGTGCCGGCGGCGACTATGCGAGGCCTTGCGACGGCGCAGGCTCAGGAGCGTCCTGTCACCGAGTTGGGCGACAGACAGGCCCGGATTCACGTCCGCCAGGCACAAAAAAGCCGGGCGTGGCCCGGCGGATGCATGGAGCGAGCCCGTGGGCCCGCGGGTTCAGAACGTTTCCCAGTCGCCGTCGTCGGCCGGCGCGGGAGCGGGGCGCGGCGTCGGCGCGGGCGCGGCGGCCTTGGGCGCAGGTTGTGGCGCCGCGGGTGATGCGGTGGTGGCCTTGGCGGTGGCTTTCGTGACGGGCTTGGGGCTGGTCTTCAAGCCTGACGTGGCGGGTGCCTTGGGCGCGTGAGAGACCGGCGCTGTGCCGGCCGGTGCGGGGGCCTTGGGCGTGGCGGCGCGGCTGCGGTGAGGGGCGGTGCCGCTCAGCTTGAACATGCTGATCGCCTCCGTCATGCGGGCCGACTGCTCGCGCAGGCTCTCGGCGGCCGCCGCGGACTCCTCCACCAGCGCCGCGTTCTGCTGCGTCATCTGGTCGAGCTGCACGACCGAGCCGTTCACCACCGCGATGCCTTCGCTCTGCTCACGAGCGGCAGCGCTGATCTCGCCGATGATGTCCGTCACGCGCTGCACGCTGGCCACGATCTCGGTCATGGTGCTGCCGGCGGCCTGCACCTGCTGCGTGCCGGAGTCCACGCGTTCGACGCTGGCGCTGATGAGCGTCTTGATCTCCTTGGCGGCTCCGGCCGAGCGTTGCGCCAGCGAGCGCACCTCCGAGGCCACCACCGCAAACCCGCGGCCTTGTTCGCCGGCTCGCGCCGCCTCCACGGCGGCATTGAGCGCCAGGATGTTGGTCTGGAAGGCGATGCCGTCGATGACGCCGATGATGTCGTTGATCTTGCGCGAGCTCTGGCTGATCTCGTCCATGGTTGCCACCACCTGCGACACGGCTTCGCCCCCGCGCTGCGCGACCGAGGCGGCCGAGCTGGCGAGCTGGTTGGCGGTCATCGCGGCATCGGCCGTCTGCTTGACGGTGCCGGTGAGTTCGCTCATGGAGGACGCCGCGCTCTGCAGGTTGCTGGCGGTCTGCTCGGTGCGTTGGCTCAGGTCGAAGTTGCCGGTGGCAATCTCGGCGCTGGCCGTGCCGATGCTGTCGGCGGCGCTGCGCACGTCGCCGATGATCTTCTGCAGCGATCGTTGCGTCGCGTCCAGCGCGGTCAGCAGGCGGCCCACGTCATCGTTGCCGCCGGCAGGGATGGCGTGCGTGAGGTCGAACCGCGCGAGGGCTTCGGCAGCCTCGGTCGCCGCGTTCAGGCGGCCACCGCTCACGGCGCCGCCCAGCAGCAGGCCCGCGGCACCGGCAACCCAGGTCAGCACCAGGCTGGCGATCAGCCAACCCTTCGCCGAACTGGCCGGGTCACCCAGGCCCGACAGCGCCATGCCCACGCCCACCGTGACAACGCCGATGACGGCGATCAACGCCCATTTCATTTGTTGTGAACTGCTGCCCGAACCCATGATGCTGTTCTCCATCGCCAACGGTCATGCCGGCACAGGCCGGCGCACGCATGCAGTGTGCCGGTGGGCCCGGGGGCGGGCGGACCCCGCCGGGAAGGCAATCCGGCAATAGTTGCGCAACTGCCGCGTCAGCGTGAGCCTTTGCGTTGTCGTCGCAACGCAAAGCGCATCGGGTCCACCGCGTCCAGCAAGTCGGCTTCCAGGGGGCGGGGCGCGCCCAGCGCAAGGGCTGACACCAGCTGCCCGGCCAGGGCCGCCCAGCTGATGCCGCGTGAGCCCAAGGCGGTGCACAACACGAGGCCGGGCTGCCGGGGCGACAAGCGCAGCTGCGCCGCGAGCTCGCCGGCCGGTGTGATGCCGCCGATCATCGGCAGGCGGTCCGGCGTCATCAGCCGCCAGGCCACACGGCCGGCCAGCGGCGCTTGCGGCACCTGCGGCAAACCCGCGAGGCGGGCGTAGCGGGTGAAGTTGTCCTGCTGGTCGCCCTCTCGCAGTGCGGGGTCGGGGTCGTCGTCCTGGGTCGTGGCGCCGCACCACACGCCGCCGCGGCCATCGGCAATCGCGTAGCCGTCGCCCGCCAGAGGCACGCCCGGGCACCAGGGCGCTGAAGCCAGGTGGCTGAGCTGCCCGCGCTGTACCGTGAGGTCGGCCACCACGTGGCCGGCCAGGCTGCGGATCAGCGGCAGTTGCGCATGGCCGCCAGCCAGCACGACCAGGGGGGCCTGGTGCAGCACCTGGCCCGTCGCGTCGGTCACCTGCCAGCCATCGCCTGTTGGCCTGAGGCCGGCGACCTCACAGCCGAGCTGCAGCTGCGCGCCGCTGGCCGCCAGCAGCGCACGCACGTAGTCGCCCGGCGAGACAGCGCCGCCGCCAGGGTAGAACCAGGCCGGGCTTTGCAGGGCCGTGCCTGCCAGGGCGGACGCTCGGGTGGCGTCCAGGGGCTCGACGTAGCCGGGCGCGTGCTGCATGTCGGCCACCGGCAGCCGCGTCTCCAAGCGCAGCAGCCCGCCCTGAATCGGCACGCCCAGGTCGCCGAGTGCCGCTCGTGTGGCCAGGGCCGCCGCGCGGTTGAAGCGCGCATGCGGGCCGTCATCCGGGTTGACGGTGCCGTGGAACAGCCCGGCAGGGTTGCCGGAGCTGGCTTGGGCCGGGCCGGGCAGGGCGTCGATGACGGTGCACGACACGCCCTCGCGTGCCAGGGCCCACGCACAGGCCGCACCAGCCAGGCCAGCGCCGAGGATGACGGCCTGGCGGGCCTGCGGTGCCAGGGGCTCGCGGCCGGCCGGGCGCTGGGGCTGGTGGCGCGGCGCGAATCGGGCGACCGTCATCTCGGGCTTGTTCGCAAAGCCGGGCGCGAGGCGGACCTCGAAGCCCGCCGTGTTCATCGCGCGGCGCATGGGGCGCGAGATGCTCCAGGTGGCGGCGGTGGCCTCCGGCGCGGCGAGGCGGGCCAGGTTCTTGACCAGGTAGTCGTCCCACAGCTCCGGGTTGCGCGAGGGCGCAAAGCCATCGAGGTAGAAGGCATCGGCCTGCAGCACCAGCTCGCGCAGCAGGTCGCGCGCATCGCCCAGGCCCAGCAGCAGCTCGACCTGGCCGCCTTCGAAGCGCAGGGCATGCAACCCGCCGGTCAGCGGGGGCCAGGCAGCCAGCAGCTGGGCGGCCAGGTCGGCCAGCGGCTGGCCGGCGTGGGCGCGCGCGAGGTCGTCTCGCCGCAAGGGGTGCTTCTCGACGCTGACGAACACCAACCGCCGGCAGCGTGCCGGGTCCTGGCGCCAGGCCTCCCAGGTCGCGAGGAAGTTGTTGCCCAGGCCAAAGCCGGTTTCCAGCACCACGAAGCGGTCGCGCCCGCGCCAGCGTTCAGGCAAGCCGTTGCCGCCGAGGAAGACATGGCGCGACTGCGCCAGTGCACCGGCGCGGGCATGGTAGACATCCCCATAGGCGGGCGAGGCTGGCGCGGAAGGATCGCTGAAATCGACGTCGGCCGGGGTGACGATCAGGCTCATGCCAGGGGCCCGTGAAGCAAGGCGGTCAGGCCAGCACCGATCAACAAGGGCAGCGCCAGCGCCACGACGATGGCGCGCGCAAACCGCCCGCCGCCTGCCGCGACCGCAGTGATGCTGCGTGTGACGCCGTTGCACAGGAAGGCCAGCAGCAACCCCTGCAGCACCTGCAGCGGTGTGACGCTGCCGGCCGCCTGTAGCCCAGCCAGCGAGACGATGGGCGCATGGACATCGGCAAACGCCGCGATCGCCACCGCGCCGAACAGACCCAGGCTGCCGAAGTGCGAGCGCGCCCAGCTGACGGCCACCGCCACGGCGCTCAGGATGAAGGCCATCAGCAAGGCCTCGCGCAGGCGCAGCGGGCCGCGCCGCTCGGCGTCCGACGCGGGCCGGGGCGAGCCGCCGAGGGCCGAACGCGAGCGGCGAGCCAAGGTCCAGCCCATGGCGCCGCACAGCAGCGCACCGGTCAGGCAGACGGGCAGCGCAACGAGGGCCGCATCCGGCGCCATCGCGAACAGCATGGCCTGGGCTTGCAGCCAGGTGGCACAGGTCGACAGCACCGCGCCGGCCAGGCAGGCGGGCGCGAGCGCGGGCTCATGCCGTGCCCGCGCACCCATCGCGGCAATGGTGGCCGTGCTCGACACCAGCCCCGACAAGAGGCCCGACAGGGCCAGCCCTGTTTGCGGCCCGGCCAGCCTCAGGGCCACATGGCCCGCAGCCTGCAGGCCGAGCAGCAGCAGCATCAGGCCCAGCAGCCAGTTCATCTTCATGCCGGCGAGCCAGGGCAGGGGCTGCTCGGGCATCAGCGGCAGCACGACGAGGGCGAGCGCGCCGAGCAGCAGGCCGTCATGCAGTTCTTCCTCGCGCAACACCTGCGTGGCAAACCGGTGCAGCTTGGTGCGCGCTGCCAGCAATGCGGTCAGCACCACGGCCGCCGGTGACCCCAGCAGCGGTGCGGTCACGCACAGCGCACCGATCAGGTAGGTGACGAGCAGCGCCATCTCGGTGGTGAGGCCGGGGTCGCGCCCGCGATGGCGCAGCAAGGCCACGGCGGCCAGCGCGGTGATGGCCAGCGCGCCCACGGCCACCAGCCCCGGCAGCTGCAGTGCCTGCGCCAGCGCGCCACCCATGGCCGCGAGCGTGAAGGTGCGCAGGCCGGCCGGCTCGCGCTGCGGGCCGCGGTGCTTGTGGGGCTCGCGCTCCAGGCCGATCAGCAGCCCGCTGCCGAGGGCGGCGGCCAACCCGACGATGAGGTCGTCCGAGACCCCGAACGCCTGTCCCAGCCCGGCCATCACC
>JAIPCJ010000048.1 GCA_021738245.1 Methylotenera sp.
CCGTTCGGGGCCGATGAGTCGGCCGTGCTTCATGCTGAGCCAGGGCGGGCCTGGCGTTTGAGCGGTCAGTCGCGGTCGCCGCCGAAGATCCCCAGCAGGGACAGCAGGCTCTGGAACACGTTGTACAGGTCCAGGTAGATGGCCAGCGTCGCGCTGATGTAGTTGGTCTCGCCGCCGTCGATGACGCGCTTGATGTCATACAGCATGAAGGCCGAGAACACGCCCAACATCAGCACCAGGATGGTCAGCATCAGGGCCGACGACTGCAGGAAGAAGTTGGCGATGCAGGCCACGAACAGCACGATGGCGCCGACGGTCAGGAACTTGCCCATGGCCGACAGGTCGCGCTTGATGACAGTCGCCAGGCTCGCCATCGCGAAGAACACCGCTGCCGTGCCGCCAAAGGCAGTCATCACCAGCGAGGTGCCGTTCTTGAAACCCAGCACATAGCCGATGAGGCGTGACAGCATCAGGCCCATGAAGAACGTGAAGGCGAGCAGGGCGACGACGCCGGTGGCGCTCTCCTTGGTCTTCTCGATGACGAACATCAGGCCGAAGGCGCCGATGAAGAACACCGCCATGCTGATGCCCGGGCTCATCAACTGGAACAGGCCGGTGGCCACGCCCACCCAAGCGCCGAGCACGGTCGGCACCAGCGACAGGGCCAGCAGCCAGTAGGTGTTGCGCAGCACGCGCTGACGGTCGGCGGCCAGGCCGGTGCCAGCGTAGCCGTACTGAGTCTGCAAGCTTTCGTTCATGGAGATCCTCCGTAGATCCAATGGGAAACCGCACCGATTCTAGGTTGGTGCCATCTGGGTACATTGGGGCTTCTCGACAAGAAAGCAAGGCCATGAAACAGCAAGCCCAACTCGAACTCGCGGACGTCAAGCGCATCGCCGCCGCGGCCGAATCCCATGCCGCCAGCCATGGCTGGGCGGTCACCATTGCCATCGTGGATGGCGGTGGTCATCTGTTGTGGCTGCAGCGACTGGATGGTGCGCCGCCGATCTCGGCCCAGATCGCGCCCGCCAAGGCGCACACCGCAGCCCTGGGCCGCCGCGAGTCCAAGGTCTACGAAGACATCATCAACCAGGGGCGCACCTCGTTCCTGAGCGCCCCGGGCGTGCAGGGGCTGCTCGAAGGCGGCGTGCCCATCCTGGTGGATGGCCAGTGCATTGGCGCCGTCGGCGTGAGCGGCGTGAAGTCCACCGAAGACGCGGAGATCGCCAAGGCCGGCATCGCGGCCCTTTGAGGCGTCACGAACGGGTCACGAAGCCTCCGTACTTACCCGGGTCGGCTATACTCGATGGGTTTACCTGAACCCACCTGCTGCCCGGCGCGAACCCCTTTGGTTTCTTCAAGTTGACCCGTCTTCGGACGGGTTGATGCTGGGCACGCGCCCCACTTGCGGAGACCCCCTGTGCTGACCGAACTGCTCCATCCCCCTCAAGCGATCCTGGCTCTGGCGGATGGGACGGTGTTCCGAGGTCAGTCGATCGGTGCCACGGGGCAGACCGTCGGCGAGGTGGTGTTCAACACGGCGCTCACCGGCTACCAGGAAATCCTGACCGACCCGAGCTACTGCCGCCAGATCGTCACGCTGACGTATCCACACATCGGCAGCTACGGCGTCAGCGAAGAAGACGTCGAGTCTGGCAAGGTCTACGCCGCCGGTCTGGTCATCAAGGACCTGCCGATCCGTGCCTCCAACTTCCGCTCCGGCAGGACGCTCGACGCCTACCTGCGTGAGCAGGGCACCGTGGCCATCGCCGGCCTCGACACCCGCCGCCTGACCCGCGTGCTGCGTACCACCGGCGCGCAAAACGGCTGCATCCTGGCCTTGGCCGCTGGCGAGGCCGTCACGCAAGCCCACATCGACACCGCCGTCGCCGCCGCCAAGGCCGCGCCCTCGATGGCCGGCCTGGACCTTGCCAAGGTCGTCAGCCGGGCCGAGCGTCAAGTCTGGACCGAGACCGAATGGCAGCTCGGTCGCGGCTACGGTGCGCAATCGGCCCCGAAGTTCCACGTTGTGGCCTATGACTTCGGCGTGAAGCACAACATCCTGCGCATGCTGGCCGAGCGCGGCTGCAAGGTCACCGTGGTGCCGGCGCAGACGCCGGCCAGCGAAGTTTTCGGCCTGGAGCCGGACGGCGTCTTCCTGTCCAACGGGCCCGGCGACCCGGAGCCCTGCGACTACGCCATCAAGGCCACCGCCCAGCTCATCGAATCGGGCATCCCGGTGTTCGGCATCTGCCTGGGCCACCAGATCCTGGCCCTGGCCAGCGGAGCCAAGACCTTCAAGATGAAGTTCGGCCACCACGGTGCCAACCACCCGGTCAAGGACCTGGACAGCGGCCGCGTCGGCATCACCAGCCAGAACCACGGTTTCGCGGTGGACGCCGACACGCTGCCTTCGAACCTTCGGGCGACGCACATCAGCCTGTTCGACGGCACGCTGCAGGGCATCGCACGTACCGACAAGCCGGCCTTCAGCTTCCAGGGCCACCCCGAAGCCAGCCCCGGCCCGCACGACATCGCCTATTTGTTCGATCGCTTCATCGGCCTGATGTCCAAGGCCTGAGGAGAGCCTCATGTTCGGCATTACCGACCTCGGCACCTTCTTCGCGGCAGCGGTGTTCATCATCCTGCTGCCGGGGCCCAATTCGCTGTATGTCCTGTCGGTCGCCGCCCAGCGCGGCGTGCGCGCCGGCTACACCGCCGCCTGCGGCGTGTTCGTGGGCGACACGGTGCTGATGACGGCAGCCGCAGCCGGCGGTGCTTCGTTGCTGATGGCCAGCCCCCAGGTGTTTTTCATCGTGAAGATGGTGGGCGCGATCTACCTCGGCTGGATCGGCCTGCAGCTGCTGCGCGGGGCGTTCGCCACGTGGCGCGGCGACGCGCCCGCCGACGAGGCGCCGCGTCAGGTCGACGCGCGCCAGCCCTTCCGCAAGGCGCTGGTGGTGAGCCTGCTCAACCCCAAGGCGATTGCCTTCCTGCTGAGCTTCTTCATCCAGTTCGTCGATCCGGCCTATCCGCATCCCGCGCTGACCTTCCTGATCCTGGGCACCATCATCCAGGTGCTCAGCTTTGCCTACCTGTCGACGCTGATCTTCGCCGGCGCCCGCCTGGCCGCCGCCTTCCGCGCGCGGCGCAAGCTGGCCAGCACCGCGAACGCCGGCGTCGGCGCACTATTCGTTGGATTCGGGGCCAAGCTGGCCACGGCCACTCTCTAAGTTCCAAGAGCGCAGACCGCCATGCCGAAACGTACAGACCTGAAAAGCATCCTCATCATCGGCGCCGGCCCGATCATCATCGGCCAGGCCTGCGAGTTCGATTACTCCGGCGCCCAGGCGTGCAAGGCGCTGCGCGAGGAGGGCTACAAGGTCATCCTGGTGAACAGCAACCCGGCGACCATCATGACGGACCCGGACACGGCTGATGTCACCTACATCGAGCCCATCACCTGGCAGGTGGTCGAGAAGATCATCGCCAAGGAGCGGCCCGACGCGATCCTGCCGACCATGGGCGGCCAGACCGCGCTGAACTGCGCGCTGGACCTGCACAAGCACGGCGTGCTGGCCAAGTACGGCGTCGAGATGATCGGCGCCAACGAGACCGCCATCGAGAAGGCCGAAGACCGCCTGAAGTTCAAGGACGCGATGACCAAGATCGGCCTGGATTCGGCCAAGTCGGGCATTGCGCACTCGCTGGAAGAAGCCTGGGCGGTGCAAAAGCGCATCCAGGCCGACATCGGCGGCAGCGGCTTCCCGATGGTCATCCGCCCGAGCTTCACGCTGGGTGGCACCGGCGGCGGTATCGCCTACAACCCCGAAGAGTTCGAGACCATCTGCAAGCGCGGCCTGGACCTCTCGCCGACCAACGAGCTGCTCATCGAAGAGAGCCTGATCGGCTGGAAGGAGTACGAGATGGAGGTCGTCCGCGACAAGGCGGACAACTGCATCATCGTGTGCTCCATCGAGAACCTGGACCCCATGGGCATCCACACCGGTGACTCCATCACCGTGGCGCCGTCGCAGACGCTCTCCGACAAGGAGTACCAGCTGCTGCGCAACGCGTCGCTGGCCGTGCTGCGCGAGATCGGCGTGGACACCGGCGGCTCCAACGTGCAGTTCTCGATCAACCCGGCCAACGGCCGCATGATCGTCATCGAGATGAACCCGCGCGTGTCGCGCTCCTCGGCACTGGCCTCCAAGGCCACGGGCTTCCCCATCGCCAAGGTCGCGGCCAAGCTCGCCGTGGGCTACACGCTCGACGAGCTGAAGAACGACATCACCGGCGGCGCCACGCCGGCCTCGTTCGAGCCGAGCATCGACTATGTCGTCACCAAGATCCCGCGCTTTGCCTTCGAGAAGTTCCCGATGGCCGACTCGCGCCTGACGACGCAGATGAAGTCGGTGGGCGAGGTGATGGCCATGGGCCGCACCTTCCAGGAGTCCTTCCAGAAGGCCCTGCGTGGCTTGGAGACCGGCATCGACGGCCTGACCGAGCGCAGCACCGACCGGGAAGAGATCGTGCAGGAGATCGGCGAGGCCGGCCCCGAGCGCATCCTGTTCGTGGCCGATGCCTTCCGCGTCGGCATGACGCTCGACGAGATCCACGAGGAGACCGCGATCGACCCGTGGTTCCTGGCGCAGATCGAGCAGTTGGTGCTGATCGAAACCGATCTGAAGGGGCGCACGATTGAATCCCTGAGTGAGGCCGAGTTGCGCCTGCTCAAGACCAAGGGCTTCTCCGACAAGCGTCTGGCCAAGCTGCTGGGCACGCACCAGCATGCGGTGCGCGAACGTCGTCATGCATTGAACGTGCGCCCGGTCTACAAGCGTGTGGACACCTGCGCGGCCGAGTTCTCGACGCAGACCGCCTACATGTACTCCACGTACGAAGGCGAGGGCGCCGAATGCGAGGCCCAGCCCACCGACAAGAAGAAGATCATGGTGCTGGGCGGCGGCCCGAACCGCATCGGCCAGGGCATCGAGTTCGACTACTGCTGCGTGCATGCCGCGCTCGCCATGCGCGAAGACGGCTACGAGACGCTGATGGTCAATTGCAACCCCGAGACCGTCTCGACCGACTACGACACGTCGGACCGCCTCTACTTCGAGCCCGTCACGCTGGAAGATGTGCTGGAGATCGTCGACAAGGAAAAACCTGCCGGCGTCATCGTGCAGTACGGTGGCCAGACGCCGCTCAAGCTGGCCCTGGACTTGGAGCGCGCCGGCGTGCCCATCATCGGCACCACGCCTGACAGCATCGACATCGCCGAAGACCGCGAGCGCTTCCAGAAGCTGCTGCATGAGTTGGGCCTGAAGCAGCCACCCAACCGCACCGCGCGCACCGAAGAGCAGGCGGTCACGCTGGCCAACGAGATCGGCTACCCGCTGGTGGTGCGCCCGAGCTATGTGCTGGGCGGCCGCGCGATGGAGATCGTGCACGGCGACAAGGACCTGGAGCGCTACATGCGCGAGGCGGTGCGCGTCAGCGAGAAGTCGCCGGTGCTGCTCGACCACTTCCTGCAGGACGCCGTCGAGGTGGACGTCGACTGCATCTCCGACGGCACCGATGTGATGATCGGCGGCATCATGGAGCACATCGAGGCCGCCGGCATCCACTCCGGCGATTCGGCCTGCTCGCTGCCGCCGTACACGCTGGCGGCCGATGTGCAAGACGAACTGCGCCGCCAGACGGCCGCGATGGCCCGTGCGCTCAAGGTCGTGGGCCTGATGAACGTGCAGTTCGCCATCCAGGGCGACGTGGCGCAGGGCCTAGCCCACTGCACGATCTACGTGCTCGAAGTGAACCCGCGCGCCTCGCGCACGGTGCCCTATGTCTCCAAGGCCACGGGCCAGCAGCTGGCCAAGGTGGCCGCGCGCTGCATGGCCGGCGTGAAGCTCAAGGACCAGAAGGACCGCAACGGCAAGGTGCCGCGCGAAGTCGTGCCGCCGTACTACAGCGTCAAGGAAGCCGTCTTCCCGTTCAACAAGTTCCCGGGCGTGGACCCCATCCTCAGCCCCGAGATGCGCTCCACCGGCGAGGTCATGGGCGCGGCCCGCACCTTCGGCGAGGCCATGCTCAAGAGCCAGATCGGCGCTGGCTCGCGCCTGCCCCGCCAAGGCAATGTGCTGATCACCGTGAAGAACAGCGACAAGGCCCGCGCCGTCGCCATCGCCAAAGATCTGCATGCGCTCGGCTTCGGCATCGTCGCCACCAAGGGTACCGCCGCGGCCATCTCGGAAGCCGGGGTGCCGGTCAAGCTGATCAACAAGATCAAGGATGGCCGGCCGCACATCGTCGACGCGCTCAAGGGCGGTGACATCCAGCTCGTCTTCACGACCGTGGACGAAACCCGTACGGCGATTGCGGACAGCCGCTACATCCGCCAGGCGGCCTTGGCCAACCGCGTGACCTACTACACCACCATGGCCGGCTGCGAGGCCGCGGTGGAAGGCATGAAGCACCAGAACGGGCTGCTCGTGCAATCCCTGCAAGAGCTTCACGCCGAACTGGCCTAAACTTTCAACTCATTGATGCCGCCGCCGCCGCCCGGGAGCGCCCGGGCCGCAGCGGCGGCCTCTTTTTGCCCCAGCGAAGAATTGACATGAGCACCATCCCCCTGACCAAGCGCGGCGCCGAGGCGCTGAAGGAAGAGCTGCATCGGCTCAAGACCGTGGAGCGTCCGGCCGTCATCCAGGCCATCGCCGAGGCGCGGGCCCAGGGCGACCTGAGCGAGAACGCCGAGTACGACGCCGCCAAGGACAAGCAGGGCTTCATCGAAGGCCGCATCCTCGAGATCGAGGGCAAGCTCTCGGCTGCGCAGATCATCGATCCGTCGTCCCTGGACGCCGGCGGCCGTGTGGTTTTCGGCGCCACGGTCGACCTGGAAGACGAAGACAGCGGCAATGCCGTGACCTACCAGATCACCGGCGACGACGAAGCCGACATCAAGCTTGGTCGCATCTCCATCAGCTCGCCCATTGCCCGCGCCCTGATCGGCAAGGAAGCCGGCGACACCGCCGAGGTGCAGGCGCCGGGCGGCGTGCGTCGCTACGAGATCATCGCCGTCCGTTACGAGTGATGTTCGCGCGGTTCCAGGCCCTGCTGGCCGCCCTGTGGGGCGGCTTTTTGCTGTGCATTGCCTTCGTGGCCACGCCGAGCGCGTTCGCCGTGCTGGAGCGGGCGCAGGCCGGGGCCTACGTCGCGCGCGTGTTTGCGGTGGAAGCGCAGGTCAGCCTGGCCCTCGGCCTGGTGTTGATGCTGCTGGAGCGTCGCCTGGCTCGAGATGCCGCTGAAGCGGGTCTGGGCGGCAGCCAGTTCTCGATGCGCCTGGTGCTGCCGGTGGTTGCGTTGTTCTGCACGATTGCCGGCTATTACGGACTGCAGCCCCTGATGGCGGATGCCCGGGCGGGCACCGGGGTGGCGACCTTTGCCGCATTGCACGGCGTGTCGCTGGCGTTCTTCGGCGTGAAGGGCCTGGCGGTGCTGGCCCTGGCCTGGATCAGTCTGCGAAAGACTTCTTGACGCTGGTGGGCTTGCGGCGCTTGGCGCGCTTGATTTCGCCGCCCTGCGTCACGCGCTCGTTGCCCAGCACCTTGACCTTGCTGACCTGCGGCCGCGCATTGCCGCTCTTGGAGAACTTGACGATCTTCACGACGCGCGGGCCCGGTCGGGCATCTTCACGCTCGGCCTTGACCTTCTCGGGGATGGGCCGCCACAGCACCAGCAGCTTGCCGATGTGCTGGATGGGGGCGGCGTTCAGCTCGTCGCACAGCTGCGCCAGCATGGCCTCGCGTGCGTCCCGGTCGTCGCCGAGCACGCGGACCTTGATCAGGCCGTGGGATTTGAGCGCCGCGTCGGTTTCCTTGACGACGGCCGGCGTCAGCCCCTCGCCGCCGATCATCACGACCGGGTCGAGGTGATGGGCATCGGCGCGCTTTTCCTTGCGCTGGGCGGGGGTGAGATTGATTTGAGGCATCCTCGAATTATCGCTCCGGCGCGGCGCGGAGCGCCTTCACGTCGCTGCGCGACATGAGCCTATGCCGCAACCGGCGATGCCGGTTGTCCCTTCTAATACGCTTGTGAAAACTCAAACAAAGAGCAAGAAACTCAACAAGGCCTGGTTGAACAACCATGTCTCGGATCCCTACGTCCAGCAGGCGCAGAAGGACGGCTATCGCTCGCGCGCGGCCTACAAGCTGAAAGAGATTGACGAGGAGCTGAAGCTGATTCGCCCGGGCCAGGTCGTCGTCGACCTCGGCGCGACCCCTGGGGCGTGGAGTCAGTACCTGCGGCGCAAGTTCGCGCCCAAGGAGGCGGGGCAGGGCGGCGCCGCCGTGGGCCAGCTCAATGGCACCATCATTGCGCTGGACCTGCTCGAGTTCGAGCCCATCGAGGGCGTGCAGTTCATCCAGGGCGACTTTCAGGAGGACGCGGTGCTGGCGCAACTGGAAGAGGCCCTGGCCGGCCGGCCGGTGGACGTGGTGGTGTCGGACATGGCGCCCAACCTGTCCGGCATCGCCGTGACCGATTCGGCGCGCGTGGCCAACCTGATCGAGCTGGCGGTGGATTTCGCCAGCCACCACCTCAAACCTGAGGGCGCGCTGGTGGCCAAGGTTTTCCATGGCAGCGGTTACAACGAACTGGTGACGCTCTTCAAGGCCCACTTCAAGACCGTCAAGCCGTTCAAGCCCAAGGCGTCCCGGGAGCGGTCTTCCGAGACATTCTTGGTCGGCCTCGGATTGAAAAACCGGTGATTACAGGGGTTGACCCCTTGCCGACCCTAAAATCGCCCCCACAGTCCTGAAACCCGCGCTGGGCCATCAGGGCCAAGGAGTCGCAGTGAACAATCAATGGTTTTCTAAGTTCGCCGTCTGGATCGTGATCGCGCTGGTGCTGTTCACGGTCGTCAAGCAGTTCGGTGGCACCACGGCACCTGGCAAGCAGGTGACCTATTCGGAGTTCCTCGATCTCGTCCAGGCACGCCGGATCAAATCCGTCACGCTGCCCGACGGCATCACGGGTGACATCGTCGCCGAGGACACCGAAGGCAACAAGCTGCGCACCCTCGCCACCTACCAGGACCGCGGCCTGGTCGGCGACCTGCGCAACAACGGCGTCAAGTTCGACATCAAGCCCCGTGAAGAACAGAGCTTCCTGGTCAGCATGCTGATCAACTGGACGCCGATGCTGCTGCTGATCGGTGTCTGGGTCTACTTCATGCGCCAGATGCAGGGGGGCGGCAAGGGCGGGGCGTTCAGCTTCGGCAAGTCCAAGGCCCGGATGCTCGACGAGAACAACAACACCATCACCTTCGCCGACGTCGCCGGATGTGACGAGGCCAAGGAAGAAGTGAAGGAACTGGTCGACTTCCTGAAAGACCCGCAGAAGTTCCAGAAGCTCGGCGGCCGCATCCCCCGTGGCGTGCTGATGGTTGGCCCGCCGGGCACCGGCAAGACGCTGCTGGCCAAGTCCATCGCCGGTGAAGCCAAGGTCCCGTTCTTCACGATCTCGGGCTCTGACTTCGTGGAAATGTTCGTCGGCGTGGGTGCAGCCCGCGTGCGCGACATGTTCGAGCAGGCCAAGAAGAGCGCGCCCTGCATCATCTTCATCGACGAAATCGACGCCGTCGGTCGCCACCGCGGTGCCGGCCTGGGTGGCGGCAATGACGAGCGCGAGCAGACCCTCAACCAGATGCTGGTCGAGATGGATGGCTTTGACACCAACCTCGGCGTCATCGTGATTGCGGCCACCAACCGCCCGGACATCCTCGACCCCGCGCTGCTGCGCCCGGGCCGCTTCGACCGCCAGGTCTACGTCACGCTGCCCGACATCCGTGGCCGTGAGCAGATCCTGAACGTGCACATGCGCAAGGTGCCCATCGGGCAGGACGTGAACGCGTCCATCCTGGCCCGCGGCACGCCCGGCATGAGTGGTGCCGACCTGGCCAACCTCGTCAACGAGGCCGCGCTTTTCGCCGCCCGCCGCAATGCACGGCTCGTGGAGATGATCGACTTCGAGCGCGCCAAGGACAAGCTCTACATGGGCCCCGAGCGCAAGAGCATGGTCATGACCGAGGACGAGAAGCGTGCCACCGCGTACCACGAGTCGGGTCACGCGGTGGTTGCCGAGCTGTTGCCGGGCACCGACCCCGTCCACAAGGTCACCATCATGCCGCGCGGCCGTGCCCTGGGCGTGACGTGGCAACTGCCTGAGCGTGACCAGCACAGCCTGTACTTCAAGCAGATGCTCAACAGCATCAGCATCATGTTCGGCGGTCGGATTGCCGAGGACCTGTTCGTCCACGACATCTCCACCGGCGCGTCCAACGACTACGAGCGTGCCACCCGCATGGCCCGCGACATGGTCACGCGCTACGGCATGAGCGAACTGCTGGGCCCGATGGTCTATGCCGAGAACGAGGGCGAAGTGTTCCTCGGCCGCAGCATGACCAAGACCGCCAACATCAGCGAAAGCACGCAGCAGAAAGTCGACGCCGAGATCCGCCGCATCCTCGACGAGCAATACGCCGTGGCGCAGAAGATCCTGGAAGACAACCGCGACAAGGTCGAGGCCATGACGGCCGCGCTGATGAAGTGGGAAACCATCGACCGCGACCAGATCCTGGACATCATGGCCGGCCGCCCCCCGCGTGAGCCCGGCAGCACGCCGCCCGCGCCCAGCAGCGGCCCGAGCGGCACGCCGCCCGTCAGCACTGACGGCGCACCGGCCGCGGCCTGATCTCGTTTCTTACCCCCGACGGGCCCGGCAACCACCGGGCCCGTCGTCCATTCCGCAGACCTCCATGCACTGGCAGACCCGGCGCTTCTCCATCGACCTCAGCCGTCCGCGCGTGATGGGCATCGTCAACGTCACGCCCGATTCCTTCTCCGACGGCGGCCATCACGATGACCGGCGCGCTGCGATCGCCCACTGTGAGCGTCTGGTCAGTGAAGGGGCCGACATCCTGGACATTGGTGGCGAGTCCACGCGGCCCGGGGCGCCGCAGGTCGATGCCGAGGCCGAATGGGGCCGCATCGCGGACGTCATCGCGGCCGCTGTCACCCTCGGTGTGCCCGTCTCGGTGGACACGTACAAGCCCGAGATCATGCGGCGCGCGCTGGACGCGGGTGTGGACATCATCAACGACGTGCAGGCCCTGCAGCGCCATGGGGCGCTCGACGCAGTGGCCGGCAGCGGCGCAGGGGTCTGCCTGATGCACATGCGCGGCGAACCGGCCTCGATGATGGATTTGGCCCAGTACGACGATGTCGTGGCCGATGTGCGGGACTTCCTTGTTGCACGCGCCCAGGCGGCGCAAGCGGCTGGCATTCCGGCAGAAGCCATCGCGCTCGATCCGGGATATGGCTTTGCCAAGCGGGCCGAGCACAACCTGCGGCTGCTCGCCGGCCAACAGGAACTGGCGGAACTGGGCTTCCCGTTGCTGGTGGGCTGGTCGCGCAAGCGCACGCTGGGCGACATCACCGGCCGACCGGTGCATCAGCGGCTCGCGGCCAGCCTGGCGGCCGGTCTGCGCGCCGTGGCCGCGGGGGCGCACATCCTGCGGGTGCATGATGTCCCCGCCACGGTGGACGCCTTGAAGGTCTGGTCCGCTGTGGATGCGGCGACAATTCCGGCGATTGAATAAGAGGAAGAGCTCGATGAGCCGCAAGTACTTTGCCACCGCCGGCACCCGCGGCACGGTCGGCCAAGCCCCCATCACCCCCGATTTCATGCTGCGCCTGGGCCACGCCGTGGGCCGCGTGCTCCGCCAGTCGGCCAAACGCCCGACGGTGCTGATCGGCAAGGACACGCGCATTTCCGGCTACATGATCGAGTCGGCCCTGGAGGCGGGCTTCGCGTCGGCCGGCGTGAACGTGCTGCTGACCGGCCCGCTGCCCACGCCGGGCGTGGCCTACCTGACCCGCGCGCTGCGCCAGGACCTGGGTGTCGTCATCAGCGCCTCGCACAACCCGTTTGCCGACAACGGCATCAAGTTCTTCTCCGCCAAGGGCGAGAAGCTGCCGGACGCGTGGGAGCTGGCCGTCGAAGCCGCGCTGGAGGAGGCGCCGCAGTGGGTGGACTCCGCCAGCCTTGGCCGCGCCAAGCGCCTGGAAGATGCGCGCGGCCGCTACATCGAGTTCTGCAAGAACAGCTTCGGCTCCGACCTGACCCTCAAGGGCCTGAAGATCGTGGTCGATGCGGCGCACGGGGCGGCCTATCACGTGGCGCCGGATGTGTTCCATGAGCTGGGCGCCGAAGTGATCGCCATCGGCTGCAAGCCTGATGGCTTCAACATCAACGCCGGTTTCGGTGCGACCGCGCCCGGCGCATTGGTGGAGGCCGTCAAGGCTCACGGCGCCGACTACGGCGTGGCGCTGGACGGCGATGCCGACCGCCTGCAGCTGGTGGATGCCACGGGGCGCCTGTACAACGGCGATGAGCTGCTCTACGTCATGGTGGCTGACCGCCTGAGCCAGGGCGCACGCGTGCCGGGAGCGGTGGGCACGCTGATGACCAACATGGCGGTGGAACTGGCCCTGCGCGCGCGAGACGTCGAGTTCGTGCGTGCCAAGGTGGGCGACCGCTACGTGCTGGAAGAGCTGGCTGCCCGTGGCTGGCAGCTCGGCGGGGAAGGTTCCGGCCACCTGTTGGCCCTGGACAAGCACACCACCGGCGACGGCATCGTCAGCGCCTTGCTGGTGCTGCAATCCGTCTGCCGCAGCGGGCGCAGCCTGGCGGAGCAACTGCAGGGGGTCGACCTCTTTCCGCAGACCCTGATCAACGTGCGCCTGCAGCCCGGTCAGGACTGGAAGAGCAGTACCGGCCTGGCGGAAGCCCAGGCGGCGGTGACGGCTGAACTGGGCGGCCGGGGCCGGGTGCTCATTCGAGCCTCGGGTACGGAGCCCTTGCTGCGCGTGATGGTGGAAGCATCGGATGCCGACCTCGCGCAGCGTTGCGCACGCCGCCTCGCCGACGCGGTCGCGGCCTGATCGAGGCCTGATCGAGGCCTACCGATGACAAAGGCCGCCCGAGGGCGGCCTTTTGCTTGTGGATCGCGCTTGTGAACCTGGCGCGCGGTGGTTACTTCTTCGGCGGTGTCAGCACGCGGTCGATCACATGGGCCACGCCATTGGTGGCGGTCACGTCGGCCTGCTGGACCACGGCGTCGTCCACCGTCACAAAGCTGCCCGCCTTGGCCAGGGCCAGCGAAGCACCCTGGCGGGTCTTGGCGGTGCCGGGCTTGACGTCGGCCGCGGTCACGCGGCCGTCGATGATGTGATAGCTGAGCACCGCCTTCAACTGAGCCGGGTCGGCCGCCAGGGCTTCCATGGTCTTGGCGGGTACGGCCTTGAAAGCCTCGTCGCTGGGCGCGAACACCGTCAGCGGGCCGGCCGTGCGCAGTTCGTCAGCCAGCCCCGCTTGCGCCACCAGGCGGTTGAACGTGCTGAGTTGCGGGTCGCGGGCCAGGGTGTCTGTCAGGGGAGCCGGGGCGGGCGTGGTGGCGCAGGCGGCCAGCAGCGCCGCGGCAGCCAGGGCCATCAGCGACGAACGACGAATCATGGGCTGAACTCCGTGTGGGGTTGAAAGATCGTGCGCCGCACTCTAGAAACCGATGATGACAATTGCATGAAGGCAAAAATGACAATGTCATAAACGGCACCGAAGCCCATCGGCCGAGTCACTGCGCCCCGTCGCTGGCGTTTCGGAAAACCGCTTTGTGACGGCTGCGTCACCGAATCGTCACAAAGCCTCCCTAGGATGGCGGACGTCGTCAAAACCGCTCAGCGGAAGGTGTTTCAGATGAACTTTGTCCAGGTCAGCAAGTCCCTCGCTCTCGCCGCTTCCGTGGCAGGTCTGTTCGGCGTGTCCGCCGCCCAGGCGCAGGATGTGACCGGTGCCGGCGCCACCTTCCCGGCGCCGATCTACGCCAAGTGGGCCGACGCCTACAACAAGGCCACGGGCGCCCGTATCAACTACCAGTCGGTCGGCTCGGGTGCTGGCATTCGCCAGATCAAGGCCAAGACGGTGGACTTCGGCGCGTCGGACATGCCCCTGAAGGACGACGAACTGGCCAAGGACGGCCTGGTGCAGTTCCCGACCGTCATCGGCGGCGTGGTGCCCGTCATCAACATCAAGGGCATCAACCCGGGCCAGGTCAAGCTGACCGGCCAGGCCCTCGCCGACATCTACCTCGGCAAGATCACCAAGTGGAACGACCCGGCCCTGACCGCCCTGAACCCCGGCGTGCCGCTGCCTGATGCCGCCATCGCGCCGGTGGCCCGCGCTGACGGCTCTGGCACCACCTTCATCTTCACGAACTACCTGTCCAAGGTCAGCCCGGAGTGGAAGGAAAAGGTCGGTGAAGGCACCACGGTGAAGTGGCTGGCTGGCACCGCCGGCAAGGGCAATGAAGGCGTGGCCGCCTTCGTGCAGCGTCTGCCCAACTCGATCGGCTACGTCGAGTACGCCTACGTCAAGCAGAACAAGATGAACTTCGTTCAGCTGAAGAACAAGGACGGCCAGTGGGTGAGCCCGAGCGATGACGCCTTCAAGGCCGCCGCCGCCGGTGCCGACTGGAACAAGACCTTCTACCAGATCACCACCGACCAACCCGGCAAGACCGCCTGGCCGCTGACCAACCCGACCTACATCCTGATGTACAAGTCGCAGGACAAGGCTGCCAACGCCAGCGCCGCGCTCAAGTTCTTCGAGTGGGCCTACGTCAACGGTGACAAGATGGCCGACGACCTCGACTACGTGCCGCTGCCCTCGAGCGTGAAGGACCTGGTGCGCAAGCAGTGGGCCGACCAGATCAAGGACACCGCCGGCAAGGCCATCGCCTACAAGTGATTCCCGGGCGCTGACCCTGCCTTGGCCCGGCACTCGCCGGGCCTTGGCACAGGTGGCGCCGCATTTCCTGACCTGACCTTTCCGGAGGTTCCTTGGCCGCCATACTCCCTGCCGACAGCCGCGATGCCGATCGCAGCGAACCTCAGCCGCATTCGATGAAACCGCAACCTCCGCGCCGCCGCGTGGCCCCGTGGGCCGATGCGCTGTTCGCCGCGCTGTCGCAAGGTGCCGCCTGGCTCACCCTGGCCTTGATGGTGGGCATCATCGGCTCCCTCATCATCGGTGCCGCGCCCGCACTGCAGGCCTTCGGCCTGGGCTTCCTGACCAGCGCGGAATGGGACCCGGTGCAAGAGAAGTTCGGCGGCCTGGTGATGATCTACGGGACGCTGGCCAGCTCCTTCATCGCGCTGATCATTGCCGTGCCGGTGAGCTTCGGCATTGCCATCTTCCTGACCGAGCTCTCGCCCAGCTGGCTCAAGCGCCCGCTGGGCATCGCCATCGAGTTGCTGGCGGCCGTGCCGTCCATCGTGTACGGCATGTGGGGCCTGCTGGTGTTCGGGCCCATCCTGGCCACCTTCGTGCAGCAGCCGCTGCAGGCGATGTTTGGCGGCGTGCCGTATCTGGGCGCACTGTTCTCGGGCCCGCCGGTGGGCATCGGCATCCTGTCGGCCGGCATCATCCTGGCCATCATGATCATCCCCTTCATCGCGTCGGTGATGCGTGACGTCTTCGAGGTCACGCCGCCCATGCTGAAGGAGTCGGCCTACGGGTTGGGCGCCACGACCTGGGAGGTCGTTTCGCGCGTCGTGCTGCCTTACACCAAGACCGGCGTGGTCGGCGGCATCATGCTGGGCCTGGGGCGCGCACTGGGCGAGACGATGGCGGTCACCTTCGTCATCGGCAACATGAACCAGCTCAATTCGCTGTCGGTCTTCGAGGCCGCCAACAGCATCACGTCGACCCTGGCCAACGAGTTCGCCGAAGCCGGCGAGGGCCTGCACCAGGCCTCGCTGATGTATCTCGGCTTGGTCCTCTTCCTGATCACCTTCATCGTGCTGTCCATCTCCAAGCTGCTGCTCGCACGCCTGAAGAAGGGCGAAGGAGCTCGTTCATGAGTCAACTCGATGCGGGCCGCCTGGCCATGCATGCCAAGCGCAAGCGAGTGAACGCGGTCGCGCTGACCCTGTCGCTGGGGGCCATGGCCTTCGGTGTGTTCTGGCTGATCTGGATCCTGTTCGAAACCATTTACCTCGGCATCGGCGGCCTGAGCCTGACCACCTTCACCCAGATGACGCCGCCGCCGCAAGGTGAGGGCGGTGGCCTGGCGAATGCCATCTTCGGCAGCTTCGTGATGGTCGGCCTGGCCACGCTGGTGGGCACGCCGGTGGGCATCCTGGCCGGCGTGTACCTCGCGGAGTACGGTCAGAAGACCTGGCTCGGCGGCGCGGTGCGCTTCATCAACGACATCCTGCTGTCAGCGCCTTCCATCGTGGTTGGCCTGTTCGTCTATGCGGTGGTGGTGGCCAAGTTCAAGACCTTCTCGGGCTTTGCCGGCGCGCTGGCCCTGGCGCTGCTGGTCATTCCCGTGGTAATCCGCACGACCGAGAACATGCTGAGCCTGGTGCCCAATGCACTGCGCGAGGCGGCCTATGCCTTGGGCACGCCCAAGTGGAAGGTCATCCTGTCCATCACGCTCAAGGCGGCTCGTGCCGGCGTCATCACCGGCATCCTGCTGGCGCTGGCGCGGGTGTCGGGCGAGACGGCGCCGCTGCTGTTCACGGCCCTGTCCAACCAGTTCTGGACGAGCGACCTCAGCTCGCCCATGGCCAGCCTGCCGGTCACGATCTTCAAGTTCGCGATGAGCCCCTACGAGAACTGGCAGAAGCTGGCGTGGGCCGGCGTCTTCCTGATCACCGTGGGCGTGCTGATGCTGAACATCCTGGCCCGCGTGCTCTTCAAGAACAAACACTAAGGAACCGCTTTCATGGACGCCAAAGTCGAAACGCCCGTGGGCGAGCGCGCCAAGCTCTCGGTGCGCAACCTGAACTTCTATTACGGCAACTTCCACGCCCTGAAGAACATCAACCTCGACATCCCCGAGAAGAAGGTCACCGCCTTCATCGGCCCGTCGGGTTGCGGCAAGAGCACGCTGCTGCGCACGCTCAACCGCATGTTCGAGCTCTACCCCGAGCAGCGCGCTGAAGGCGAGATCTTGCTGGACGGCGAGAACATTCTCGCCAGCAAGGACGATGTCTCGCTGATCCGCGCCAAGGTCGGCATGGTCTTCCAGAAGCCCACGCCCTTCCCGATGTCCATCTACGACAACATCGCCTTCGGCGTGCGGCTGTTCGAGACGCTGCCGCGCGTGGAGATGGACGAGCGCGTCGAATGGGCCCTCAAGAAGGCCGCGCTGTGGACGGAAGTGAAGGACAAGCTCAACCAGAGCGGCGCCGGCCTTTCGGGCGGCCAGCAGCAGCGTCTGTGCATCGCCCGCGGCATTGCGATCAAGCCCGAAGTGCTGCTGCTGGACGAGCCCTGCTCGGCCCTGGACCCGATCTCCACCGGCAAGATCGAGGAGCTCATCCACGAGCTCAAGAGCGACTACACCGTGGCCATCGTCACCCACAACATGCAGCAGGCCGCGCGCTGCTCCGACTACACGGCCTACATGTACCTGGGTGACCTGATCGAGTTCGGCCCGACAGCCGATCTGTTCATGAAGCCCAAGCGCAAGGACACCGAGGACTACATCACCGGTCGCTTCGGCTGACCCAGGAGCCAAGAATGGTCGACAAACATCTCTCCACCCAGTTCGACGCCGAGCTCAGCGGCATCTCCACCCGCGTGCTCGAAATGGGCGGCCTCGTCGAGGCCCAGGTGGCCCAGGCGGTGCAGGCCCTCGGTGACTTCTCGGCCGAGTCGGCCGACGAAGTGCTGGCCCGCGAAGGGCGCGTCAATGCGATGGAAGTCGAGATCGACAAGGATCTCTCCACCATCATCGCTCGCCGTCAGCCCACCGCGCGCGACCTGCGCCTGCTGATCGCCATCTCCAAGAGCATCGCCAACCTGGAACGCGTTGGCGACGAAGCCGCCCGCATCGCCCGCACGGCGCAGCGCCTGGTGTCGGGCGGCGTGTCCAGCCGGCTGCGCGTGCCGATGTCGGACCTCGCCTATGAGGCCGAGCTCGCCACCACGCAGCTGCGCAAGGCCCTCGACGCCTTCGCTCGCCTGGACGTGGAGCGCGCGCTGGACGTGCTCAAGCACGACGACGAGATCGACAAGGAGTTCGACGGCCTGCTGCGCAAGCTCATCACCTACATGATGGAAGACCCACGCACCATCTCGTCGTCGATCGACCTGGTGTTCGTGGCCAAGGCCATCGAGCGCGTCGGCGATCACGCCAAGAACCTGGCTGAGGTCGTCATCTACATCGTCAAGGGTCAGGACGTGCGCCACAACACGCCCGAGGCCGTCGAAACCATGGTCCGTTGAGCATGAGCCGCATCCTTGTTGTTGAAGACGAATCGGCGATTGCCGAGCTCATTTCCATCAACCTGCGTCATGCCGGCTTCGAGGTGACGCTGGCTGCCAGCGCCACGCAGGCGCAGTACGAGGTCGACCGCGTGCTGCCCGACCTGGTCGTGCTCGACTGGATGCTGCCCGGCCAGAGCGGTGTGGCGCTCGCCCGCCAGTGGCGTGGCGCTGCCCGCACCAAGGAGCTGCCCATCATCATGCTGACGGCGCGTGCGGAAGAGGGCGACAAGATCGCCGGGCTGGATGCCGGCGCCGATGACTACGTCACCAAGCCGTTCTCCACCAACGAGCTGCTGGCCCGCATCCGCGCCGTGCTGCGCCGCAAGGCGCCCGAGGCGCTGGACAGTGCGGTGGAAGTGGGCCCGCTGCTGCTGGACCCGGGCACGCGCCGCGTGAGCCGCGACGGCACCGAGGTGAAGCTCGGCCCGACCGAGTTCCGCCTGCTGCACTTCTTGATGACGCATCCGGAGCGCGTGCACAGCCGCTCGCAGCTGCTGGACCGCGTCTGGGGCGACCACGTCTTCATCGAAGAGCGCACGATCGACGTCCACGTCAAGCGCCTGCGCGAGGCCCTGGAGCGCGTGCAGTGCGCCCGCATGATCGAGACCGTGCGCGGTGCCGGCTACCGGCTGACCCAACACAGCAGCGCGCTGTCGGCCTGAGGCGTTTCGTTCCTGCATGACCTGGCTGCTGTCGCGACTCCTGATGGCCCTCGGGGCCACCTTGCTCGGGTTCGGTGTGGGAGCGGTCGTGCGGGCGGCCACCGGGGTGGACAGCCTGGCGCTCGGCGTCGGCGTGTTCTGCGGTGTGGTGCTGATGCTCTTCGTGGATGCCGTCCGCGGTCATCGGCTGCTGACCTGGCTGCGCGGCAACCAGTTCGACAGTGCGCCGCGCGACACCGGGCTCTGGGGCGAGCTCGGCTATCGCATCGAGCGTGCGGTGCGGGATCGTGACCGTTCGGTCGCCCGTGGTCGGCTGGAGCTGGAGCAGTTCCTGTCGGCGATCGAGGCCTCGCCCAATGGCGTGTTGATGCTGGATGCGCAGGAGCAGATCGTCTGGTGCAACCGGGTCGCTGCCGACCATTTCTCGCTCGACCCCGAGCGCGATCTGCGCCAGCGCATCACCAACCTCGTCCGGGCACCGGCCTTCGTCGCCTATCTGCAGGCGGGCAGCTATGCCGAGCCGCTGGTGCTGGGCAACAGCCGGGGCCCGGGCACGCTGTCGATCGTCGTGCGCGAGTACGGTGACCGCATGCGTCTGGTCCTGTCGCTGGACATCACCGAGCGGGTGCGCAACGAGGCCATGCGGCGGGATTTCGTCGCCAACGTGTCGCACGAGATCCGCACGCCGCTGACCGTGCTCGCGGGCTTCATCGAGACCCTGCACACCCTGCCGCTCACCGCAGTCGAGCGCGACCGCGTGCTCACCCTGATGAACCAGCAGACCCAGCGCATGCAGACCCTGGTGGCCGACCTGCTGACGCTCGCCCAGCTCGAAGGCAGCCCGCGGCCGGCGCCTGACCGCTGGGTGGCGTTGGACGGGCTGCTCACGCGGATTGCGGCCGATGCCGAGGTGCTGTCGGCCGGCCGGCATCGCCTGAACCTGCGCCCGGCCACGCACGCGGAGCTGGCCGGCATCGAGAGCGAACTGCTCAGCGCGATCGCCAACCTCGTGACCAATGCGGTGCGCTACACGCCCGAAGGCGGGCAGATCGACCTGGGCTGGCGTGTGCTGGACGGGGGTAACGCAGAGATCTGCGTCGTGGACACCGGCCCAGGCATTGCGCGCGAACACATCCCGCGCCTGACGGAGCGCTTTTATCGCGTGGACGGCAGCCGGTCGCGCGAGACCGGCGGCACCGGCCTGGGCCTGTCCATCGTCAAGCACATCATGCAAAGGCATGGTGGCGAACTGATGGTGGAGAGCGAAGTGGGCAAGGGCTCGCGCTTCCGGTTGATGTTCCCGGCCGCGCGCGTGCGCCATGCCAGCGACTCGGCACTGGGAGACGAGGCGGCCTTCAACGCCGCCGCGCTGTCAGATCACTGAGAGCGTCACTGCCGCTTCAGCAGCACCAGACCGGCGCTGCCGCTGCGGTCGGTCGGGCGCTTGACCTGCGCCACCACTTGCCAGCCCGGCGGCGTGGCCTGGCCGGCGCCCACCACGGCGTAGCTGCAGCCGGACGAGGCGATGGCGCCTCGCCCGAGCACCGTCCAGCCGCCGTGCCATTCGAGCGCTGCCAGCGTGGGCAGGTTCTGCTCGGGGGCGGCGAGGCAGGACACATCCGGCGGCATGCGGGCCTTCAGGCGCGACACCAGCGGCGCGAGGCTGCGGGCGTAGTCCAGCGGCGGCAGCAACAGGCTCATGACGAGCAGCCAGCCCAGGGCGACGCCGCCGGCCGGCAGCGCGAGGCTCTTCCAGAGCGCATGACGGTGTCGGGCGGTGCGCCAGCGCACCAGGGCCAGCCAGGCGACCGAGGCCAGCACTGCCATCACCAGGGCCACGAGGCTGAACTCAGGCTCGAAGCCTTCGGCCAGGCGCTTCAGATTGGCCAGCGGCCGCTCAGGCCAGCCGGTGTGCATCGACAGGTAGTACAGCCAGAAGAACAGGGCCGCCGCGCTGAAGAAAAAGACCGAGAACCAGTCCACCGCCGCCGAGAAGCCGCGGCTGAGCGTCGGCAGCGCGAAGGCCGCCAGGATGGCGAGCGACGGCAAGGCCAGCAGCAGCGCGCGCTCGGAGCCGTCCATGCCGATGCAGGCAGCCAGCGGCACCAGCAGCGCGATGGCCGGCACCGTGATGTGCCGCCGCAGCCCGTGGCGGCGCCAGCGCCACAGCGTCCAGAGGGCCAGCGGGCCAGCCGGCCAGCAGAACCAGGCGAGCAGGGTGAGCAGCGAGCCGACATGCACATCCGGCTGCAGGCGCCAGGCCCAGCCCTTGAAGGCCCAGGCGGCCACCACGGCCAGGGTCAGGGCGCCCAGCAGCCAGGCGCGTTGCGACTTGGCGGCCTCATAGCTGGAGCGGTGGTTCAACAGCACGCCCAGGACGCCCAGGGCGCAGGCGACGGTCGGGGCGCCGCTGGCCGCCAGGGTCGGCAGCGCAGCCACCACGGCCACGCGAGAGCGCCATGCGCGGAACGGCGCCGCCGCCAGGCCATACAGGTAGACGGACACCGCCAGCAGCTGCACCAGCTCAGGGGTCGTCTCATGCCCCAGTTGCAGCAGGCCCAGTGAGGCCATCAGTGCCAGCAGGCTGCCATCAGCCAGTGCGCGGGCGTAGTCCACCGCCTGGGCCTCGCCCCCGAAGGCGAAGGCCACCGGTTGGGCTGCCTCCGTGCGGGCGAGGTGAAAGCAGGCATACCAGACCGCCACCAGCACGCCCGCAAGCACGAAGGCATACGGCAGGCGGGCGGCCACGGGGGCGTCCAGGAAAGGCAGGGCCTTGATGGCCAGCGCGCCCAGCCAGTAGGGCAGGGGCCCACCGTCGGCCGGGATGCCGGCGATGGCAGGCTGCCACCAGGAGGCGCGGCCCTCGGCGATGCTGGCCATGAAGCCGAATGCCGTCAGGTCGGCATTGCGCCAGGGGTCGCGGCCGAAGAGGCCGGGCAGCACATAGGCCGCGCACAGCAGGATCAGCGCCAGTCGTGGCAGGCGCTCGACGCCGCGCTCGGCGACGATGGCGGGGGTGGGCAGGTTCACGCGGGAAAGTGGGATGAGACCGGCGGCATCATGCCGTCAAACCGGCAGGGGCAGGCGAAACCGTGTCAGCAGTGCAGCAGGAATGCAAAAGGGCAGCCTGAGCTGCCCTTTCGGTGGTGGTGCAGTCGCGAGGACTGCGGCCCGATCACTTCTTGAGGTGAGCGAACTTGTTGCGGAACTTCTCGACGCGGCCGCCCAGGTTGTCCACGCTCTTCTGCGTGCCCGTGTAGAAGGGGTGCGACTCGCTGGTGGTTTCCAGCTTCACCAGCGGCAGGGTCTTGCCGTCGAGTTCGATGGTTTCCTTGGTCTGGACGGTCGAGCGCGTCACGAACTGGAAGCCATTGGACAGGTCGACGAACACGACGTCGCGGTAGTTGGGGTGAATGCCTTCTTTCATGGGAACCTCTTGGCTAGGTCGGGAGCCACGCTCAATACGCTGGGCGCACTTTCCGGAGTTGTCTGGGCGGAAAACCCGCGATTGTAGCGGGCTTCCCGGCGGTTTGGCTAGTTGGGGCTGAGAAGGATCAGCCGCCGCGCCGCATCATGTCGAAGAAGTCCAGGTTGTTCTTCGACGCCTTCATCTTGTCGAGGATGAACTCCATCGCCTCGATCTCGTCCATGTTGTAGAGGAGCTTTCGCAGGATCCAGCTCTTCTGCAGGATCTCGGGCTTGAGCAGCAACTCCTCACGGCGCGTGCCGGACTTGTTGATCAGGATGGACGGATACACACGCTTCTCGGCCATGCGGCGATCCAGGTGGATTTCGCAGTTGCCGGTGCCCTTGAACTCTTCGTAGATGACCTCGTCCATCTTCGAGCCGGTGTCGATCAGCGCCGTGCCGATGATGGTGAGGGAGCCGCCTTCCTCGATGTTGCGCGCCGCGCCGAAGAAGCGCTTGGGGCGCTGCAGCGCGTTGGCGTCGACACCGCCGGTCAGCACCTTGCCGGAGCTGGGCAGCACGTTGTTGTAGGCGCGGGCCAGGCGGGTGATCGAGTCCAGCAGGATGATCACGTCCTTCTTGAGCTCCACCAGGCGCTTGGCGCGCTCGATGACCATCTCCGCCACTTGCACGTGGCGGGCGGCGGGCTCGTCGAAGGTGGAGCTGATGACCTCGCCGCGCACGGTGCGGATCATCTCGGTCACTTCCTCGGGGCGCTCGTCGACGAGCAGCACGATGAGGTGACAGTCGGGATGATTGGCCACCAGCGCATGCGCCAGGCTCTTCATCATCTCGGTCTTGCCGGTCTTGGGCTGCGACACGATCAGCGCGCGCTGGCCTTTGCCGATGGGAGCGATCAGGTCGACGATGCGGCCGGTGATGTTCTCTTCGCCCTTGAAACCTTCACGCTCGAGCTTGAACTGCTCCTTGGGGAACAAGGGCGTCAGGTTCTCGAACATGATCTTGTTCTTGCTCTCCTCCGGCGTCTGGTTGTTGACGCGGTCGACCTTCACGAGGGCGAAGTAGCGCTCGCCGTCCTTCGGCACGCGCACCTCACCTTCGACGAGATCGCCGGTGTGGAGATTGAAGCGGCGGATCTGGCTGGGCGACAGGTAGATGTCGTCGGTCGAGGCCATGTAGCTGGCTTCGATGGAGCGCAGGAAGCCGAAGCCGTCCGGCAGCACCTCGAGCACGCCATCGCCGAAGACCTGCTCGCCGGCCTTGGCGCGCTTCTTCATGATGGCGAACATCAGCTCCTGCTTGCGCAGGCGGGTGACGTTGTCGATCTCCAGTTCCTCACCCATCTGGATGAGGGCGGAGACGTGGAGGGCTTTGAGTTCGGAAAGATGCATGGGTGAACACCCGTCAGGGGCCGCAGCGCCAGCCAAGGCGAAACGGCGGTTCCACGGCTGCCCCGGGACAGGACCGAAAGGGCCGACGCTCAAACAGCGAGCAAGGCAGATTCAGAGAAGTTGGGGGAGGGGAGCCGAGGCCACGCTGGCTGGGTTCAGTGGAACCCGGGGCGTGTTGGCTTTGGCTGCTGCAGTGCCGGCGCCGGTAGGCGTCAGACGAACACTGCAGCAGTTGGGCGCGATTATAGGTTCGCGTCGATGAAGGCGGTCAACTGGGCCTTGGACAGGGCGCCAACCTTGGTGGCAGCCAACTGGCCGTCCTTGAACAGCATCAGCGTCGGGATGCCGCGGATGCCGAACTTGGCCGGCACTTCACGGTTCTCATCGACGTTCATCTTGGCGACCTGCAGCTTCTCGCCGTAACCGCTGGCGACTTCGTCCAGGATGGGGGCGATCATCTTGCAGGGACCGCACCACTCGGCCCAGTAGTCCACCAGCACCGGCTTGCCGGACTGGATGACGTCGGCGTCGAAAGACGCGTCGGAAACGTGCTTGATCAATTCGCTGCTCATGGGAGGTTCCTTGGCCTCAGAAGGGTGGCGGTACCGCCTGGGGTACCGTCCGTGTAGGCAAAATCATTGTGACATAGCCACTTTGCCCGGACGGTCACCGGGGTGACCGAAGTGAGCGGACAGATCGGGGCGGGAGGCCCCTTTGCAAGTGCACGACACCCTCAGCCTGGGCCTCGTCCCGGGAGAAGACATTCCCGGCTTCTGGCGCCGCCTGGCCGCCGTGAGCATCAGCTGGCTCGAAAGCCGGGGCGCTGCCGCGCGCGACGCGGTGCTGCTGCTGCCGTTCGCGCAGCAGATCGCCCCCGCCCGCCGCGCCTTTGCCGCGCAGGGCGGCTGGGCGCCGTTGATCACCACCAGCCACAGCCTGGCCTCTTCGCTCGGACCGAGCCGGCTGGCCGCGCCGGGCCAGATCAGCGGGGGTGCCGCCATCGACGCCTTCACGGCCGATGGCCTGCTCGCCGGCCAATCCTGGGCCCAGGCCCTGCGGGCGGGAGACGAGAAAGCCTATGGAGCCGCACGCGCCCGGCTCGTGGAGACCGCGCATGCCCTGGTCCGTGCTGCAGGCCAGCGCGCGCCATGGCAGCGGCCAGGGCTTTTCGAGGCCGCTGCCGAGCGTCTGGCGTCGCAGGCGGGAGGCCCGGGAGATCTGGAGCGTGCGCTGGGCCTCGTGGCCCTGGCCTGGGCGCAGTCCGACGACCGCGCGCCGGCCACCGATGCGCTGTTCACCCAGCGCCCCAGCGCCTGGCTGGTGCTCGAAGTGGGCGGCCCGGACGCGCTCGCGCAGGCGTTGATGGCGGGCGAGGTGCCGTCGCTGTGCCTGCAGGCGGACGTCGACCTCGACACCGTGTCGAGCACCGGCGCCGAGCTGCAGTTGGCGCGCTGCGACGATTTCGAGAGCCTCGCTGAACAGGCCGCCACGGCCGTGCTGCAACACCTGAACGCCGGCCGTGCGCCGGTGGCCCTGCTGGCCCAGGATCGCGTGGCCGTGCGGCGTGTGCGCACGCTGCTGATGCGCCAGGGCGTGCCCATTCATGACGAAACGGGCTGGACCCTGGCCACCACGCCGGCTGCGGCGGCGCTGATGGCGCTGCTGCGGGCGCAACTGGCGCAGGGCGGCATGGACGACTGGCTGGCCTGGATGAAGTCGCCGCTCGGAGCCGGATTCGACGCCGGGGCGCTGCGCGACCTGGAGGCGCTGTGCCGCCGCAAGGGCTGGCGCGACACCGGGCCGCTGGACGTGCTCGGTCTGCCGCTGTGGCGCGAGGCCCGCGATGCGGCGGCTCCGCTCGCAGGCGGGCCGCGCAAGCTCGGCGGCTGGCTGGCCGACCTGGGCCGCGTGCTGCGGCGCCTGGGTTCGCTGGCCGACATCGAGGGCGGTGAGCCGCTGCTCAATGCCTTGTGGATCAGCCGCAACCCCTGGGCAGGCAGCGCGCATGAGCAGGTCATCGGCGCCACGCGCCTGCGGCCGGACGAGTTCCTGGCCTGGGTGGATGCCACGCTCGAAGGCGCGCAGTTCAGCCCGCCGGAAGACGCCCAGCCTGCGGTTGTCGTCACGCCGCTGGCCCGGGCGCTGCTGCGGCCCTTCGGGGCCGCTGTGCTGCCGGGTGCCGATGCGGCGACGCTGGCGCCTGCCGCGCCGCGCAATGGCGTGCTGTCGGACGCCGATGCCCAGGCCCTCGGTCTGCCGCACCTGGCGGCGCAACGTGCGGCACAGGCCTGGGCCTTCGCGCAGCTGCTGCGGCTGCCCGCGGTGACGCTGCTGCGCTGCAGCCATGCCGGGGCCGAGCCGCTGCCGCCCAGCCCCTTGATCGAGCGTCTGGAGGCCGCCTGGGGCGGGCCTGTGCCTGCCTGGGTGGACGAACGTGGGGCCGAGCTGCTGGCGCCTCAACCGTCGCATCGCCGCGCCGCGGTGCCGCGCCGGCTGCCGGTGCAGCTCAGCGCCAGCAGCATCGAGGCGCTGCGCAACTGCCCCTATCAGTTCTTCAGCCGCAGCGTGCTCGGCTTGCGTGAGCCCGACGAGCTGGACGTTGAGCTGGACAAGCGCGACTACGGCACCTGGCTGCATGACGTCCTGCGGCGTTTTCATGAATCGCGCAGCGGCAACGACCTGGCCGACCTGCGGGCCGCCGCCGATGCCGAGGCGGCGAGCCTGGATGCTGCGGACTTCCTGCCGTTTCGGGCATCGTTCGAGCGCGTGCTGCCGCGCTACATCAGCTGGCTGACCGAGACCGAGTCCGCCGGCCAGCGCTTCGAGGCGGGTGAGGTCGAGCGTCGCTGCCAGCCCTTTGAGGGGCCACTGGCAGGTGTCACGCTGCAAGGCCGCATCGACCGCATCGACGCCACGCCGACAGGTCCCCTGGTGCTGGACTACAAGACGGGCCGCGCCAAGGACCTCAAGGACAAGCTCAAGACCCCGCTGGAGGACACCCAGCTCGCGGTCTACGCGCTGCTGATGGACAGCGACCCGGCCCTGCAGGCCGCTTATCTCGCGATGGACGAGCCCGATGCGCTGGTGACCGTGCCTCACCCCGAGGTCAGCGCCACCGCGCAGGTGCTGCGGGCGGGCCTGCAGGCCGACCTTTCGGCCGTGCTCGCGGGCCAGCCGCTTCCCGCGCTGGGCGAGGGTCGCGTCTGCGACCACTGCGAAGCCCGCGGCCTGTGCCGCAAGGATGACCTGGCATGAGCGGCACGCAGTTCGCCTATTACGCCGACGGCCAGCGCATCCCGCGCGAGCGCTTCTATGCCATCGCCTGCGACCCGGCGCGCAGCAGCATCGTGGAGGCCTGCGCGGGCGCGGGCAAGACTTGGATGCTGGTGTCGCGCATCCTGCGCGCACTGCTGGCCGGCGCCGAGCCGCAGCAGATCGTGGCCATCACTTTCACCCGCAAGGCCGCCGGCGAGATGCGCGAGCGTCTGGCCCAGTGGCTGGCCGAGTTCGCGCAAGCGGGTGATGCGGCGCAGCGCCAGGCCCTGGTCGACCGGGGGCTCGCCGCTGACGAGGCCGAGCGCCTGCGCCCGCGGCTCGCTCAGTTGCAGTCAGAGCTGCTGCGCGGCGGCCGGGGCGTGGAGGTGCGCACCTTCCACGGCTGGTTCTCGCAGTTGCTGCGTGCGGCGCCGCTGTCGCTGTTGACGGAGCTCGGCATCTCGCCTGAGCTGCAACTGATCGAGGACGAAGCCGAGCTGATGCCCACGCTCTGGCGGCGCTTCCATGCCGCCGTGCTGGCCGACACCGCACTGCTGGCCGACTTCCAGTCGCTGACTCTGGCGCGGGGGCGCCACAACCTGCGGGAATGGCTGCTGGCCGCCTTCGCCAAGCGGGTGGAACTCGGCCTGGCGGATGCCCACGGCGTGCTCGCCGGCAGCCTGCCGCCCCCGGCGCAGGACCC
>JAIPCJ010000049.1 GCA_021738245.1 Methylotenera sp.
CTGTATGTGAGCGGTCTGGGCGTCACGCTGAAACTGCTGGGCCTCTCGCTGGCCTGCGGGCTCCTGCTGGCCGTGCCGCTGGCCCTGGTGCGCACCGTCTCGCGTGGCTGGGCGTCGCGCGCGGTCTGGGTGTACACCTACGCCTTCCGCGGCACGCCGATGCTGGTGCAGCTCTTCCTGTGCTACTACGGCCTGGCGCAATTCGACGCCGTGCGCGAGAGCTGGGCCTGGCCCTGGCTGTCGTCGGCCACCTTCTGCGCCTGGCTCACCTTCACCCTCAACACGGCGGCCTACACCACCGAGATCATCGCGGGCAGCATCCGCGCGCTGCCGGCCGGCGAGATCGAAGCCGCCAAGTCGCTGGGCATGTCGCGCGGCCTGATGCTGCGGCGCATCGTGCTGCCCGCGGCCCTGCGCCGGGCCCTGCCGGCCTACGGCAACGAGGCGATCTTCATGCTGCATGGCACCTCGCTGGCCAGCGTGGTGACCCTGCTCGACCTGACCGGCGCCGCCCGCCAGTTGTATTCCAAGTACTACCTGCCCTTCGAAGCCTTCATCATGGCCGGCGCCTTCTACTTCGTGCTCACGCTCAGCCTGGTCGGGCTGTTCCGCTGGGCCGAGAACCGCTGGCTCAAGCCCATGATGCGCCGCTGAAGCGCCCCTCTGCCCATGCCACTCGTTCGCCACCCTCTCCTGTCGCCCGCGCCGGGCACCCAGCGCGAGCTCGTCTCGCTGCATTACGGCCGGCCCGGCGGCCAGAAGGCCTACATCCAGGCCTCACTGCATGCCGACGAACTGCCCGGCATGCTCGTCGCCCACCACCTGCGCCGCCAGCTCGATGCGCTGGACGCCGCCGGCCAGATCAGCGGCGAGATCATCCTCGTGCCCATGGCCAACCCGATCGGCCTGAGCCAGTTCGTGCTGCATGGTCACCAGGGCCGCTTCGAGCTCACCACCGGTGAGAACTTCAACCGCCACTACCCCGACCAGATCGAGGCCGTCGCCCAGGCGGTCGAGCCGCATCTGACGGCGGACGCAGCCACCAACGTGGCCCTGCTGCGCCGCGCGCTGAAGGACGCCGTGCTCGCCTCGCCGGTGGACACCGAACTGCAGTCGCTGCGCCGCACGCTGATGGGCTTGTCCTGCGATGCCGACATCGTGCTGGACCTGCACTGCGACGCGCAGGCGCTGATGCACCTCTACACCGAGACGCCCTGCTGGCCGGAATGCGAGCCGCTGGCGCGCTTCCTGCGCTCACGCGTCGCTTTGCTCGCCCAGGACTCCGGCGACAACCCCTTCGACGAAGCCTGCTCGCAGGTCTGGTGGAAGTGGGCAGCCCGCTTCGGCCAGCGCTTCCCCATCCCGCAGGCCTGCCTGTCGGTGACGGTAGAGCTGCGCGGGGCGGCAGACGTCACGCATGACCTCGCCGAGGCGGACGCCCGTCATATCGTCGACTTCCTGCGCTGGCGCGGCCTCATTGCGGGCGACAAACCGGCCCTGCCCGACGCCGTGGGCGATGCGCGCCCGCTCGCCGGCAGCATGCCGATCAAATCGCCCACGGCCGGTGTGCTGACCTTCCTGAAGGAGGTCGGCGCCGAGGTGAAGGCGGGCGAGGTGCTGGCCCACGTGATCGACCCGATCACCGCCGAGGTCACCGAGCTCACCAGCCCGGTGGACGGGCTCTTCTTCGCCCGCGACTTCGTGCGCTTCGCCAGCGCCGGCATGCGCATCGCCAAGGTGGCCGGTCTCGAGGCCCTGCGCACCGGCAAGCTGCTCGGGGCATGACATGACGACACAGCTCCAGGCCACCAACATCCACAAGCGCTTTGGCGACCGCGAGGTGCTCAAGGGCATTTCGCTGTCGGCCGCGCGCGGCGACGTCGTCACGCTGATCGGCTCCTCCGGCTCAGGCAAGAGCACTTTCCTGCGCTGCCTGAATCTGCTGGAGCAACCCAACGAAGGCGAGCTGAGCCTGGGCGGCGAAGCATTGAAGCTGGTGCGCGACCGCGATGGCAGCCTGAAGGCCGCCGACGCACCGCAGCTGCAGCGCTGGCGTGCCCGCCTGGCCATGGTGTTCCAGAACTTCAATCTCTGGTCGCACATGACGGTGCTGGAAAACGTCATCGAGGCGCCCATCCACGTGCTGGGCAAGCCCAAGGCCGAGGCCGTCGAACGCGCCCAGGCGCTGCTGGCGCGCGTGGGTGTCGCGCATCGCGCCCAGGTCTACCCGGCGCAACTGTCGGGCGGCGAGCAGCAGCGCGTGGCGATCGCCCGCGCGCTGGCGGTGGACCCCGAGGTGATGCTGTTCGACGAACCCACCTCCGCCCTGGACCCGGAACTCGTCGGCGAAGTCCTCAAGGTCATGCGCGACCTGGCGGCAGAGGGCCGCACGATGATCGTGGTCACGCACGAGATGGGTTTTGCCCGCGAGGTCTCCAACCACTGCCTTTTCCTGCACCAGGGCAAGGTCGAAGAGCAAGGCAACCCCAAGGAGATGCTGCTGCGGCCCCAGTGCGAGCGCCTGCAGCAGTTCCTGTCCGGCGGCCTCAAGTAGCACACCGCGCCATGCAGACGCTGCTGTGGCGGGCGCTGGCGCTGCTGAGCGTCGCCCTCGGACTGATCGGCATCGTGCTGCCCGGCCTGCCCACCGTGCCCTTCCTGCTGCTTGCCGCCTGGGCTGGTGGCAAGGGCTGGCCCGCCCTGGAAGCCTGGCTGCTGAACCATCCGCGTCACGGGCCGGCGATCCGCCGCTGGCGCGAGCGCGGTGCGGTGCCGCGCCGGGCCAAGTGGGCGGCCACCGGCATGATGATGCTGAGTGCCAGCGCCCTGGCGCTGTCACCGGCACCGCTGGCGGTGAAGCTGGCGGTGCCGGCCTTCATGGCCGCCGTGGCCCTGTGGCTGTGGAGCAGGCCCGAGGCCTGAGCCTTCAAGCCTCGCGCGTTCAGGCCGGCAGCAGGCCGCGGTCCTTGAGCATGGGCTCGACGACCGGGTCGCGTCCGCGGAAAGCGCGGAAGGCTTCGCCCGGTTCACGGCTGTTGCCGGCTGACAGGATGCACTCCCGCAGGCGGGCAGCCACCGCCGGGTCGAACACATCGCCCGCCTCCACGAAGGCGTCGAAGGCATCGCAGTCCAGCACCTCCGCCCACAGATAGACGTAGTAGCCCGCCGCATAGCCGGCGCTGCTGAACAGGTGTTGAAAGTGCGTGAGCCGGTGGTTGAGCCCCACCTCGCGCGGGAGCTGCCACTGGGCCAGCGTGTCGCGCTCGAACGCCACGATGTCGTCAGGCGCCTGCGGCAGCGCGTGCGCAGCCATGTCGACGATGGCGCTGGCGGTGTAGCGCAGCGTCTCATAGCCCTGGCCGAACTGGCGCGCGGCCTGGAGCTTGGCCAGCAGCGCATCCGGCAGCGGCTCGTCGGTCTGCCAGTGGCGGGCGAACTTCTTCAGCACCGCGGGCTCTGACATCCAGTGCTCGTACAGCTGCGACGGCAGCTCCACAAAATCCCGCAGCACCTGCGTGCCCGACAAGCGCTCGTACGTCACATCACTCAGCAGCCCATGCAGGCCATGGCCGAACTCATGGAAGAGCGTGCGCACGTCGTCAAAGCTCAGCAGCGTCGGCTCGCCGGCGGCACCGCGGGCGAAGTTGTTGTTGTTGAGGATGACCGGGGTCGCGCCCAAGGCGCGGCTCTGGTTGCGCAACGCATTCATCCAGGCACCGCTGCGCTTGGTGGGGCGGGCGAAGTTGTCCTGCAGGAAGAGCCCCCGCAGTGAACCGTCGGCATTGAGCACCTCGTAGGCGCGCACGTCGGCGTGGTAGCCGGCGATGTCGGGCCGTGCCTTGAACTGCAGGCCGAACAGGCGGCTCGCGCAGTCGAACATGGCGGCGACCATGCGGTCCAGCGCGAAATAGGGCTTGACCTCGGCCTCGTCGAGATCGAAGCGCGCCCGGCGCGCCTGCTCGGCGTAGTAGCGCCAGTCCCAGGCTTCGAGCGCATGGTCGGCGCCTGCCGCGGCCATCGCCCCCAGCACGGCCTCGCGCTCGCGGGCCTGCGCGGCGAGGGCCGGGTGCCACACGCGCTCCAGCAGTCCCATCACCGCGCCCTGGTGGCGGGCCATGGTGTCTTCCAGCGCGTAGTCGGCATAGCAGGCATGGCCGTGCAGGCGGGCTTGCTCGGCGCGCAGCGCCAGGATGTCGCGGCAGATGGCGCGGTTGTCGGTGGAGCCGGTGTCATCGCCCCGCCCGACCCAGGCGCGCCAGGCCTGCTCGCGCAGGTCACGCCGCGCGCTGAAGGTCAGGAAGGGCACGATCAGCGAGCGCGACAAGGTGATCACGTGCAGCCCGTCGCCCAGGCCCCGGTCCAGCGCCGCCTGCCGCGCTGCGGCCCGCACAAAGCCCGGCAGGCCGGCCAGCTCGGCCTCGGTGGTGAGGCGCAGCTGGTAGTCGCTCTCGGAGGTGAGCACGTTCTGGGCGAACCGTGTGTTGAGTTCGGCCAGGCGCGTCATCACCGCCGCGTAGCGGGCGCGGGCCTCGGGCGCCAGCCGGGCACCGGCGCGCAGGAAGTCGAGGTGCACCCGCTCCAGCAGGCGCCGCTGCTCGGAGCTCAAGTTCAGCTCATTGCGCTGCTGGAACAAGGCATCGACGCGGGCGAACAAGCCCTGATGCATGTAAACCGCGCTGCCATGCTCGGCCAGCGGGCCGGCCATGTCACGCTGCACAGCCTGCAATTCGGGCGACGTGGCCGAGGCGGCCAGCGTGTAGAACAGGTATTCCAGCCGTGTCAGTTGCCGGCCGCTGGCGTCGAAGGCGGCCAGCGTGTTGGCGAAGGTGGGCGGCTCGGCCTGATCGGCGATGGCGTCGATCTCGGCCTGGCGCGCCGCCAATGCCGCCTCGAAGGCGGTCGGGAAATGTGCCGGCTGGATGTCGGCAAAGGGCGGCAGGCCGTGAACGCCCGGCCAGGCTTGCATCAGGGGATTGCTCATGGGGTTGCTCAGGGAGACGTGCAAAAGCAAAACGGGCCGCTCCCGGCTGGGGGCGGCCCATTGTCCGTGTCAGTGGCCGGCGCGGATCACTTGCCCGCAGCGGCCGCCTTCTCCTTGCGGATGGCCTTTTCGTCGTTCTCGTCGTAGGGTTTGTTCTGGCACTCGGCCTTCCACTTGTCGCTGGCGTCGAAGTGCTTCTCGGTACGCTCTTCAATGCCCTTGAACTGGGCGTCCAGGGCGTCGACCTTCTCGGAGAAAGCCTTGCGCTTGGTCGCCTGCTCGGCATCGGCCGCCTTGACGGCGTCGATCATGCCGCCGAAGGCCGTGGTGCGGGCCGTGTAGGCGTCGTTGCGGGCCTTGAGTTCGGCCTTGTCGAGCTTGGGCGCCTCGGCGGTCAGGGTCTCGTGGGCCTTCAGGATGGCTTCCTTCTCGGCCTTCACGTCCGCGACCTGCTTGGCCAGTGCGGCCTCGCCCGCCTCGATGGTGGCCTTCTCGGCCTTGAGCTTTTCGGCGTTGGCCTTGTAGGAGGCCTGCTCGGCCTTGATGGCGTCGGCTTCCTTAGCGTTGGCTTCCTGCTGGTCGATGCAGGCGCGCAGCTCGTCGCGGCTCATCAGCTTGACCTTCGGCTTTTCAACCACCGGGTTGCTGACCTTGTTGTTCTTCGGGTCGACCTTGGCCTTGGGGTTGTTGGTCACCTGCGCCTGGGCGGCGACGGCAACGACGAGGGTCAGCGGGATAAGGATGCGTTTCATGTCGATCTGGCAACGCTGGGTTGCGAAGGTTCAGCAGGCGAAGCCGGAATGATGCCACGAGGCTTCGCCCCGATAATGGCAGGCTGCCCTTAGTCAACACTCAGTCACGAACGGTTTCATGGCGCTCAAAGCCACCATTTACAAAGCCCAGCTGCAGATCGCCGACATGGACCGCCACGTCTATGGCGACCACAACCTCACCCTCGCCTGCCACCCCAGCGAGACCGAGGAGCGCCTGATGATCCGCGTGCTGGCCTTTGCGCTGAACGTGCCAGCCGACGACCTGCGAGGGCGCCTCGAATTCACCAAGGGCCTGTCGGACGTGGACGAACCCGACCTCTGGCAGCTCGACCTGACGGGCGACGTGGTCCACTGGATCGACCTCGGCCAGCCCGATGACCGCCGCCTGATGAAGGCCCACGGCCGCAGCGAGCGCGTGAGCGTGTACAGCTTCGCCAGCAGCACCGACGTCTGGTGGCGCAACCTGGAGAACAAGCTCACCCGCACGCCCAAGCTGGCCGTGTGGCAGATCCCGGCCGAGCAATCCCAGGCGCTGGCCAGGCTGGCCGCGCGCAGCATGCAGCTGCAGATCAGCATCCAGGACGGCAGCGTCTATGTGTCCACGGCCGACGCTTCGGTCGAGATCCATCCTGTCGCCCTGAAGACGCCCGCCGAATAACCGACCTCTCGACGAAGACCTCACCATGTCCACCATCCTGCAATCCGTTCCCGTCGGCCAGAAGGTCGGCATCGCCTTCTCCGGCGGCCTCGACACCTCCGCGGCCCTGCACTGGATGAAGCTCAAGGGCGCCCTGCCCTATGCCTACACCGCCAACCTCGGCCAGCCCGACGAGCCTGACTACGACGAGATCCCGCGCAAGGCCATGCTCTACGGTGCCGAGAAGGCCGTGCTGGTGGACTGCCGCGCCCAGCTCGTCGCCGAAGGCATTGCCGCCCTGCAGGCGGGCGCCTTCCACATCAGCACCGCCGGCGTCACCTACTTCAACACCACGCCCATCGGCCGCGCCGTGACGGGCACCATGCTGGTGGCCGCGATGCAGGCCGACGGCGTCAACATCTGGGGCGACGGCTCGACCTTCAAGGGCAACGACATCGAGCGCTTCTACCGCTATGGCCTGCTGACCAACCCGGCCCTCAAGATCTACAAGCCCTGGCTGGACCAGACCTTCATCGACGAGCTGGGCGGCCGCGCCGAGATGTCGGCCTTCATGACGGCCCACGGCTTCGCCTACAAGATGAGCGCCGAAAAGGCGTACTCGACCGACTCCAACATGCTGGGCGCCACCCACGAGGCCAAGGACCTGGAACACCTGAACAGCGGCATCCGCATCGTCAACCCGATCATGGGCGTGGCCTTCTGGCGCGAAGACGTGGCCATCAAGGCCGAAGAAGTCACCGTGCGTTTCGAGGAAGGCATGCCGGTCGCGCTGAATGGCGTCGAGTACCGCGACCCGGTCGCGCTCCTGGCCGAAGCCAACAAGATCGGTGGTCGCCATGGTCTGGGCATGAGCGACCAGATCGAGAACCGCATCATCGAGGCCAAGAGCCGCGGCATCTACGAGGCCCCGGGCCTGGCGCTGCTGCACATCGCCTACGAGCGCCTCGTGACGGGCATCCACAACGAAGACACCATCGAGCAATACCGCATCAACGGCATGAAGCTCGGCCGTCTGCTCTACCAGGGCCGCTGGTTCGACCCGCAGGCCATCATGCTGCGCGAAGCCGCCCAGCGCTGGGTCGCTCGTGCGGTGACGGGCGAAGTGGCGATCGAGCTGCGCCGCGGCAACGACTACTCGCTGCTCGACACCCGCAGCCCCAATCTCACCTATGCACCTGAACGCCTGAGCATGGAGAAGGTGGAAGACGCACCGTTCAGTCCGGCCGACCGCATCGGGCAGCTCACCATGCGCAACCTCGACATCAGCGACACCCGCGGCAAGCTGGGCGTCTACACGAGCGCCGGGCTGCTGTCGGGCGGCGGCCTGCCGCAACTGGAGTAAACCACTGGTCAGGCATCCAGTAGTGCTGTATAAACTTACAGCACATTTCGTGGAGCTTGACCATGTACCACCAGTACCGCCAAAACTACGTTCCGAGCCGCCCCCTGCCCCGCTGGGTCCAACTGCTGCTGCGCTGGCTCTGAAAGCTCAAAACTCGTCCGCCACCCGCAGGAAGCTCGCGAATCGAGGCTTGCCTGCGGGGGTGACGTCCCGGTAGCGGTAGGTCACGGTGGCGCCCACCGGTGGTGGATTGCGGCGCAACTCATCACTGAAGCCCGTGCCGAGCTTGAACCGGATGCCGTCAGGCGTTTGCACTTCAAGCGCTCCCATCTGCCCCGCGTAGCGCCCCTTGCCCGGCTCGTGGCCGACCACGACGGCCTCGGCGTCCGCCAGCGGCTTGAGTTTGAGCAGCAGGTCACTGCGCCCCGAGGAGGCCGGTGCGTCCGCCCGGTGCAGCATCAGGCCCTCGCCGCCGGCTGAGACGACCTCTTTCAATCGCGCCTGCAGCGCGGCATTGGACGGCAGCCGCCATTGCGCCACCGGCACGATCACCGGGTTGGCGAGCGACTGTATCTGCTCGGCGCGCTCGGCAAACCGGCCGCCCGCGCCGGGCAGTTCGAACACGTGATAGCGCACCTGGCGCCATTCGGCATCCACGGGCTCGGTGCGGCGCACCGCGGCGGAGAGTTCATCAAAACGCCGCCGCCCCATCCACAGCTCGCCATCCAGCGGCTGTCTCGGCAGTTGTGCGAGAAACCAGGCCGGCGCTGCCACGACGCGGCCACTGCGAAACCTCAGGACGTGCCCGTCCCACAACGCACGCACACCGTCTAGCTTTTCGCTGACGAGATAGGCCTGCGGATCGATGCCCGACGGCGCGTTGCGAGCCAGCAAAGGCTCCAGGGCGCTCGCCGGCAGGCTGAGCACGCCCAGCCATGCGAGCCACGTGCGCCGGCCGAGGCCTAGACCACCACCGGCTCCGGCTCCAGGCGGATGCCAAAGCGGCCGTAGACGCTCTCCTGGATGGCCCGCGCCAGGGTCACCACCTCGGCGCCCCGGGCATCGCCCTTGTTCACCAGCACCAGCGCCTGCTTCTCGTAGACCGCCGCGCCACCCACCGTTTTGCCTTTCCAGCCGCATGCGTCGATCATCCAGCCAGCGGCCAATTTCACGCTGCCATCCCCCATCGGGTAGTGAACGATGCCGGGATCGCGGCCGATGATGTCGCGGCACTGCTCGGCCGTCACCACGGGGTTCTTGAAGAAGCTGCCCGCATTGCCGATGACCGCGGGGTCAGGCAACTTGGCACGGCGCACCGCGCAGATCCAGTCGTAGATCTGACGGGCATCCGGCGCAGTGATGCCGGTCTCGGCCATCTTGCGCTCGATCTCCAGGTAGCCGAGCACGGGTTGCCAGGGCCGCGGCAGCCGAAAGCGCACGCGCGTGATGACGCTCTTGCCCGCCAGCCCGCCAAAGTCGCTGTGCTTGAAGACGCTGTCACGGTAGCCGAAGCGGCAGACCTCGGCCGGCAACAACGCTGGCCGCCCGGTGATCAGGTCCATCACCTCCACCGCCTCCAGCCGGTCTTTCACCTCGATGCCGTAGGCGCCGATGTTTTGCACCGGCGCGGCACCCACGGTGCCCGGGATGAGCGCCATGTTCTCGAGGCCGGGGTAGCCGTGATCGAGGGTCCAACTGACGAGGTCGTGCCAGGCGACACCCGCACCGGCCTCGACGATCCAGGCCTCATCGCGCGCCTCCAACAGCCGGATGCCGGGAATTTCCACCTTCAGCACCACCGCGTCGACATCCCGCGTCAGCACGAGGTTGCTGCCGCCGCCCAGCACGAACTTGGGCGCTCGGCCGAGGTCCGGGTGGTCCACCACACGGCGCACGTCGGCAGCCTCGCGGATGCGTACCAGGCGGCGCGCCACGGCCGGCAGGCCGAAGGTGTTGTAGGGCTTGAGGTTGACATCCTTCTCGATCAGCAGCCCGGGGGCTTCATTCGAGGGGGTCACCGGGTTGGCAGGAGGCAGGGACATGGGAAACTTTGGGACGCGCAGCGCCGTGCATGAACGGCCAAATTTTCGCAGACGCACACCCGACGACATTCAAATGCCCAGCTTCGACACCGTTCTCGAACCCGACCACGTCAAGATCCGCAATGGCGTGGACAACAGCATCAAGGAAATCGGTACCCGCTTCGACTTCAAGGGCACGGGCGCCAAGGTGGAGCTCAAGGAGAAGGAAATCCACGCCACCGGCGACAGCGAGTTCCAACTGGAGCAGATCGAAGCCGTGCTCTACGGCAAGCTGACCAAGCAGGACGTGGTCATCAGCTTTCTGGACAAGCAGGACAAGATCGAGAAGCTCGGCGGCGACAAGGTGCGGCAGGTCTACAAGATCAAGGAAGGCATCGAGGCCGCGCTGGCCAAGAAGATCGTGGCCTCGCTCAAGGACAGCAAGCTCAAGGTCCAGGCCAGCATCCAGGGCGATGCGGTGCGTGTGACCGGCAAGAACCGCGACGACCTGCAACTCGCCATCGCGCACCTGAAGAAGAGCTTCAGCGACACGCCGCTGACCTACAACAACTTCCGCGACTGACCATGCGCCGCACGCTGCCCGCGTTGCTGCTGGCGTCCGGCCTTGCCTTGGCGCAGCCGCTGCCGCCGGCGCAGGTCGCCCTCAACGGCATGCTCGGCTCGCGGGCGGCGCTGCTCATCATCGACGGTGAACCACGCACGGTGACGGTAGGGGACGCAGTGAAAGGCGTGAAACTGCTGTCGCTGGAAGAAGGCCGCGCCGTCGTGGAGTACGGCGGGCGCCGTCAGACGCTGGCGCTCGGCGCCGCGCCGGGCCGTATCCTGCCCCAGGCTAGCGAGCCACGACAGATCGTGCTTCCCATGGGCCAGGGCGGGCATTTCACGAGCATCGGCACCATCAACGGGCAGGTGACGAGCTTTCTGGTGGACACCGGGGCCACGACCATCGCCATCAGCCAGGTCGAGGCCGACAAGCTCGGCCTCAAATACACCTCCGGCAAGCGCCTGGTCACGATGACAGCCAATGGCGTCGTGCCGGCCTACCAGCTCCGGCTCAACAGCGTGCGCATCGGCAGCCTGGAGGTGCGCGACGTCGAAGCCATCGTCGTCCCCGGCACCATGCCGCATGTGCTGCTCGGCAACAGCTTCCTGAACCGCTTTCAGATGCGTCGTGAGAACGATGTCATGACTCTGGAACTGCGGTACTGATCCGCCCCCTGCCCTGGACGGGCTTCTGCAAGAATCCGCCGCCCTCTCAGCCGGCCTACCCCATGTCTCGTCAGCACACTCTTCTCGCCTCTCTCCTGGCCGTGGCCCTGTCTGCCGGCGCCGCGGGTGCCGCTCATGCACAAACGCCCAAGGAGAAAGCCGCGCGCTACTACGAGGATGCCCAGGCACGCTTCGAGCGCAAGGACATTGCCGGCACCATCATTCAGCTGAAGAACGCCCTGCAGGCCGACAAGACGCTCCTGCCTGTGCAACTGCTGCTCGGCCGCGCTCTGCTGATGGATGGTCAGGCCGCTGCCGCCGAGGTGGCCATCACGGAAGCTCTGCGGCTCGGGGTGGATCGCGCCGAGGTGGCCTTGATCCTGGGGCAGGCCCTGCTGGCCCAGGGCAAGCACCAACAGGTGCTCGACAACCCCGTGCTGGCGCCAGCAGGCCTGCCCGCCGACACGCGCCTCAACCTGCTACTGCTGCGCTCCAAGGCGTATGGCGAGCGGGGCGAGTCCGCCAATGCCCTGCAGGCGATCGAGGAGGCTCGCAGCATCGATCGCAACGCCCCGGACACCTGGCTGGCCGAGGTGCCGGTGCGCCTTCGAGCCGGCCAGTTCAAAGAGGCCACAACGGCCGCTGACACGGCGCTGAAGCTCGCCCCCTCGTCCGCCGAGGCGGTCTATCAGCGCGGCACCATCGCGCACCTGCGCTCGGACGTGCCCGGCGCCATCAAGCTGTACAGCAAGGCCCTCGAGCTGGACCCGGGCCACATCGAGTCGCGCATTGCCCGCGCCGGGCTGTACATCGACACGCGACAGGATGCCGACGCCGCCGCCGACATCGAGGAAGCTCGCAAGCGCTCGCCCCGTGAGCCGCGCGCGGCCTACATGAAGGCGGTGCTGCTGGAGCGGGCAGGAGACCGGGTCAAGGCCAAGGTGGCGCTCGGCGAGGTGGTCGGTTTGCTGGACGCGGTGCCCATCGAGTTCATCCGCTACCGCCCGCAGATGCTGCTGTTGGCCGGCCTCGCGCATTTCGGGCTTGAGGAGTACGGCAAGGCCAAGCCCTTCCTGGATCTGTTCTGCCGCGCCCAGCCAGGCACCCCGGCCAGCAAGGTGCTGGCGCGCATCTATGCGCAGGAGAACAACGCCGATCGGGCCATCGATCTGCTGGAGAGTTACCGCCGCACCTACCCGAACGACGGTCAGGCCCTGATTCAGCTCTCGGCCGCCTACATGGCCAAGGGCCGCGCGAACAAGGCCACCGAGTTGCTCGAAGCGGCGCTGAAGACGCGCGACGCGCCGGAGTACCACACAGCGCTGGGCATTGCGCTCAGCCAGAGCGGCGACAGCAGCGCCGCCCAGGCCCAGCTCGAGGCGGCCATCAAGAAAGACCCACGCCAGATCCAGGCCGGCATGGCGCTCGTGCCACTGCTGCTGCGCGACAACCAGGCTGCCAAGGCTGCGCAGCTGGCCGACCAACTGCTGCGACAAGCCCCCGGCGATGCCACGCTGCTGAACCTGGCGGGCGTGGCCAAGGCCCAGGCAGGCGATTTCGGGGGCGCACGGCGCAACTTCGAGTCGGCCGCCATGATCGACAACAAGCAACTGGCCCCGCAGCTGGGGCTGGCGCGTCTGGACATCGCCACGCGGGCCTACGAGAGCGCCATCCGCCGGCTCAAGGCCATCCTCAAGACCGACGAGCGCAACGCCGAAGCCACGTATGACATGGCCGTCGTGCTGCAGCGCACCGGCAAGCTGGACGAAGCCCAGCGCTATCTCGAACGTGCCGCCGAGCTCAGCGGCAAGACCGACCTGCGGGCCGACTACGCGCTTGTTGACCTTCACCTGAAAACCAACCGCCCGGCCGTGGCCCTTGAGCGCGCCAAGGTGCTGCTAGGCAAGGCACCCGAAGACGTGACGGCGCTGCGCACCTATGCACGCGTGCAATTGGTCAACGGCGACAACCCCGGCGCGCGCCAGACGCTGATCGGCGCCTCGCGCCGCGCAGGCTTCGATCCCGAACTGCAAACCAGCGTCGCCGCCCTGCAAGTGGCCGCGGGTGACGATGCCTCAGCGGCCTACAGCCTCGACAAGGCGCTGAGCAACAACCCCGACTTCATTCCAGCCATCGCCTTGCTCTGCGGCGTGGAGTTGCGTCGCAACGACCTTGCCAAGGCAGAGGCTCGCGCCCGTCGCATCATCCAACTGCAACCCAAGCTGCCGATCGGGCATCAGCTCCTGGGCGACGTGGCGCTGGCCCGCGGCCAGACGCGGCCCGCCATCGAGGCCTACCGCCAGGCGTTCAAGATCCAGGCCAGCTCAGCCACCGCCCTGCAACTCGTGCGCATGCTCAGCGCCCAGGGCGAGGCGGCCGAGGCCACCAGCACCGCCACCCAATGGCTCAAGAGCAACCCAGGCGATGCGGCGGTGCGCAAGGCCTTGGGCGACCACCTGGCGCGCAACCGCGACTTCGCGCGGGCTCGCAGCGAGTACGAAGCGGCCATCAAGCTCGCACCCAACGACGCGCAGGCCCTGAACAACCTCGCCAACGTATTGATCAAGCTGAAGGACTACAAGGCCGCCATCAGCACCGCAGAACTGGCGCTCAGCAAGAGCAACAACGAGCCCATCATCGTCGACACCCTGGGCTGGGCCCTGTTCCAGGACGGACAGATCGATGCCGCGCTGCTGCGCCTGCGCGACGCCCGACTGCGCTCGCCCAGCAACCCGGAAGTCCGCTACCACCTCGCCGCCACCCTGGCAAAAGCCGGCAAGCGCACCGAGGCCCGTGACGAACTGCAGGCCGCCCTGCGTGAAAACCTGCCGTTCGAGGGGCAGGCCGAGGCCAAAGCCCTGCTGGACACACTCAAGTAAGGGGGCGACGGGCGTCACGCCGGCTGTCGGGCGCTTTTACACTGCGTCACATCCTGCGACCCCCATGAGAGCTAAGGGGTTGATCCAGGAGGAAATTCCCAGCTTGGCACGAACCCTGCTTGGAAGCTGACAACGAAACAACGCTCGCGAAGAAAGCACACATGATGTTCAGCCAAGACAAGAAGCTTGTGATGCAGGGTCTCCTCGGCGCCGCCATGGCCCTCGCCTCGGCGTCCAGCATGGCTGCGTCCAGCTGGGCCCTGGACGGCTGCGGCACCAGCACCGGCGGCACCAACTACGGCAACGTCTTCACGTGCGCCTCCACTGGCGGCACGGCGAACGTGACAGTCACCGCCTTCGGCTCGAACGCAGGCAAGTACGACGTGGCGTACCTCAAGCAGAACGGCGGAGGCTATGGCTTCGGCGTCGCCAGCAAGGACGAAGGCATCAACATCAGCGCGCCGGACCACTCGATGGACAACAACCCGGGTTCAACGGTGCCGGATTTGATCCTGCTGAAATTCGATACCAAGGTCGCACTGGACGCCATCACGCTGGGCTGGTCGCAGAGCGATGCCGACATCACCGTCATGGCCTACGACGGCTCGACTGCGCCCGTGATCAATGGCAAGACGGCCAGCACGCTGCGCGGCACGGCGGCCGACGGTTGGACCATGGTGGCCAACTACGGCGATGCCGACCCCGCCGGCACTGTGGGCTACAAGTCGAGCGGCACCGACATCCGCTACGTGAACAGCAGCAGCGTTACCGCCAGCTGGTGGCTGATCAGCGCCTACAACGCCGGGTTCGGCGGCGGCACCCTGGACAACCTGACTGACTACGTCAAGCTGCTGGGTGTCTCCACCAAGGACGTGACCAAGAACAACAACGGTCGCGTGCCGGAGCCGGCCAGCCTGGCGCTGGTGGGCCTGGCCCTGGTGGGCGCTGCGAGCGCTCGCCGCAAGGCCAAGAAGTCGGCCTGAACGACCTCTCAGCCAGCCACACCAGAAAGGCGCTCCCCGGAGCGCCTTTTTTCTTGCCCACTCGCTGCGTGGGCTGTCCCTGGCCGGACAGCCAGGATGCGAACGACCGTGCTAAAACGCGGCGCATCCCCCACGACAACGAAGCGAGACATGGACCTCAACTTCACCGAAGCGGAGCTGGCCTTCCGCGCCGAGGTGCGCGACTGGGTGCGTGCCAATCTGCCGGCCGACATCGCCCACAAGGTGCGGCATGCGCTGCGCCTGAGCAAGGACGACATGCAGCGCTGGGCGCGCATCCTCGGCACCAAGGGCTGGCACGGCTGGGCCTGGCCCAAGCAGTTCGGCGGCCCAGGCTGGAACGCCGTGCAGCGCCACCTGTTCGAAGAAGAATGCGCCCTTGCCTGCGCGCCGCGCATCGTGCCGTTCGGCCCGGTGATGGTGGCACCGGTCATCATGGCCTTCGGCACGCCCGAGCAGCAGCAGCGCTTCCTGCCGGGCATCATGAGCGGCGAGGTGTGGTGGAGCCAGGGCTACAGCGAGCCGGGCTCGGGCTCCGACCTCGCCTCGTTGAAGTGCCGCGCCGATCGCCAGGGCAACAAATACATCGTCAACGGCCAGAAGACCTGGACGACCCTCGGCCAGTACGGCGACTGGATCTTCTGCCTGGTGCGCACCTCCAACGAGGGCAAGCCCCAGACCGGCATCAGCTTCCTGCTGATCGACATGAAGTCGCCCGGCGTGACCGTCAAGCCCATCATCATGCTCGACGGCGAGCATGAGGTGAACGAGGTCTGGTTCGACAACGTCGAGGTGCCGGTCGACAACCTCATCGGCGAAGAGAACAAGGGCTGGACCTACGCCAAGCACCTGCTCTCGCATGAGCGCACCAACATTGCCGACGTCAACCGCGCCAAGCGCGAGCTGGAGCGCCTCAAGCGCATCGCCACCGCCGAAGGCCTGATGGACGACGCGCGCTTCCGCGACCAGATCGCGCTGTGCGAAGTGGACGTGGTGGCGTTGGAGATGATGGTGCTGCGCGTGCTGTCGGGCGAGCGCACCGGCAAGCAGCCGCTCGACGTGGCCGGCCTGCTCAAGATCCGCGGCAGCGAACTGCAGCAGCGCTATACCGAGCTGATGATGCTGGCCGGCGGCCCGCTCGCCCTGCCCCATGTGCTGGAGGCCATGGAGGCCGGCTGGCAGGGTGACCAGTGGCTGGGCGGCGCCTGGATGGGTGGTGCTTCGCACGCCATCCCGCTGACAGGCAACTACCTGAACGTGCGCAAGACCACCATCTACGGCGGCTCGAACGAAGTGCAACGCAACATCGTCGCGCAAACGGTGCTCGGCTGACCGGGGGAGACAGACACCATGGATTTCGATTTCACGGAAGACCAGGAAGCCCTGCGCGACGCGGTGCGCCGCTTCGTTGACAAGGACTACGACTTCGAACGCCGCAAGGCCATCGTGCGCGCGGGCGGCTTTGACCGCGGTGTGTGGGACGGCCTGGCCGGGCTGGGCCTCACGGCACTGGCCGTGCCGGAGGCCCATGGCGGCCTGGGCTTCGGCGCCGTCGAGGCGATGGTGGTGATGGAGGAACTGGGCCGCGGCCTGGTGATGGAGCCCATCACCCAAGGTGCATTGATCGCACCGGCCATGCTGGCGCACGCCCCGCAGGCCCTGCAGAACGATTGGCTGCCGCGCATGGCCGGTGGTGAAGCGCTGGTGGTACTGGCCCATCAGGAGGCCAAGTCCCGCTACCGCCTGAACCGCGTCACCACCCGCGTATCAGACGGCCGGCTCACCGGCATCAAGAGCCTCGTGCCGGCGGGTGACGTGGCCGATGCCTTCATCGTGCCAGCACGCGTCTCCGGCAGCGACGACGCGGCCGACGGCATCGCCCTCTATCTCGTGGAACGCGCCTCGGCCGGCGTCCACACACGGGCGTACTCGCTGCACGACGGCTCGCGCGCCGCAGAAGTGCACTTCGAGAACACACCGGCCCAGCTCATTGCCGGGCCCGACCAGGGCCTGACCCTGCTGGAGCTCGCCGCGGACATCGGCATTGCCGCGCAGGCGGCTGAGGCGGTCGGCGTGATGGAGAAGTTCCTGGCGCTGACCACCGAGTACATGAACACGCGCAAGCAGTTCGGCGTGGCCATCAGCAGCTTCCAGGCGCTGCGCCATCGCGCGGCAGACGTGAAGATGCAACTCGAGCTGGCACGTTCGATGAGCTACTACGCCACGCTGCGCCTGGGCGACGCGCCCGCCGTGCGTCGCCGTGCGCTGTCGCAAGCCAAGGTGCAACTCGGCCAGGCCATGCGCTTCGTTGGCCAGCAGTGCACGCAGCTGCATGGCGGCATCGGCGTGACGGACGAGTACATCGGCAGCCACTACTTCAAGCGCCTGACCGTCATGGAGATGCAGTGGGGCGACACCCTGCATCACCTGGGCGAAGTGAGCGCGCGGATGCAGGACACCGCCGGCGTCTTCGCCTGAAGCGCCCCCGGCATGGCCCGACAATCGCGGCCATGCCAAAACCGCAGCGTCTCGACCAGATCCTCTTCTCCCAAGGCTTCGGCACCCGGCGCCTGTGCGCCGGCCTGATCCTGCACGGGGAAGTTCGCGTGGGCGGCGAGGTCGTGGACGACCCCGACGCCGAATTCGACACTGCCGGCTTCGCCTTCGAGGTCGGCGGCGTGACCTGGCCTTACTTCGACAAAGCGCTGATCCTGCTGAACAAGCCGGCGGGCTACGAGTGCTCTCAAAAGCCCAAGCACCACCCCAGCGTGTTGAGCCTGCTGCCCGCCCCGCTGCGCGAGCGCGGCGTCCAGCCCATCGGGCGGCTGGATGAAGACACCACCGGCCTGCTGCTGCTGACCGACGACGGTGCGCTCATCCACAAGCTCACATCGCCCAAGCACCACGTGCCCAAGGTGTACGAGGCGCGCTGCAAGCATCCCCTCACCACCGCCATGGCCGAGCAGCTGCTGGCAGGCGTCGAGCTCAAGGAGCCGGAAGGCAAGTTCCAGCGCCCCCCGGAAATCAGCAAGGCCGAAGGCGCGGAGATCGTGGATGAGACCTTGCTGCGGCTGACCCTGGTGGAGGGCAAGTACCACCAGGTCAAACGCATGGTGGCGGCCGTGGGCAATCGGGTAGAGGCCCTGCACCGGCCCCAGTTCGGCGCGCTGAGCTTGCCGGCCGACCTGGCGCCGGGGCAATGGCGCTGGGTCGGCAGCCCGGCCGAGGTCTGGGGACAATGACGGGCATGCGAGTTTTCAGAGGCTTTCACCATCCCGGCATCGCGCCGGCCTGTGCGCTGACCATCGGAAATTTCGACGGCGTGCACCGCGGCCACCAGGCCATGCTCGCGCTGCTGCAGTCCGAAGCCCGGCATCGGGGTCTGCCGACCTGCGTGATGACGTTCGAGCCCCATCCGCGCGACTTCTTCGCCGCACGCCTGAACAAGCCCGACATGGCGCCGCGCCGCATCGCCACGCTGCGCGACAAGCTGGGCGAGTTGGAGCGCTGCGGTGTCGACCAGGTCGTCATCCTGCGCTTCGACGAACGTCTGGCGAGCCTGCCGCCGCAGGACTTCATCCGCCAGGTGCTGATCGACGGACTGGGCGCTCGCTATGTGCTGGTCGGCGATGACTTCCGCTTCGGCGCCAAGCGGCTGGGTGACTATGCGACGCTGGACGCGGCCGGCCGCGCGCAGGGCTTCGACGTGGCGCGCATGATGAGCTACGAGGTGCACGGGCTGCGGGTGAGCAGTTCGGCCGTGCGCGACGCGCTGGCCGCGGGCGACATGGCCGGGGCCGCCGCGCTGCTGGGTCGGCCCTACGCCATCACGGGTCACGTCACTCACGGGCGCAAGCTCGGGCGCCAGTTGGGCGAGAGCGCGCCGGGCGCGGCGGACGGCTTTCGCACGCTGAACCTGCGCTTCACCCACGACAAACCGGCGGCCCACGGCATCTTCGCCGTGCTGGTGCATGGCCTGACACCGCAGCCACTGCCCGGCGTGGCGAGCCTGGGCAACCGGCCGACGGTCGCAGACGCCGGGCGCGTGCTGCTGGAGGTGCACTGCCTCGACTGGCCCCTGGGCGCCGAAGGGGCCTACGGTAAACTCGCCCGCGTGGAACTGCTGCACAAACTTCGCGACGAAGCCAAGTACGACGGGCTGGACGCGCTCACGGCCGCCATCCGTGCGGACACCGAGGCAGCACGCGCCTTCCTGGCCACCCACGCCGCCCAGCGCCGCCAGACCACGCGCGACCGAATTTGAAGCGGCGCCCTGCCGCTCTCATTCCGCCCTCCTCCGCTTCCCGACCGCCAGGCTCGCCGCCTGGCCGCATGCCATGACCACCCCGGACTACCGCTCCACGCTCAACCTGCCTGACACGCCCTTCCCGATGCGCGGCGACCTGCCCAAGCGCGAGCCGGGCTGGGTCAAGGCCTGGGACGAGCAAGGCCTCTACAAGCGGCTGCGCGATGCCCGCTGCGGCGCGCCGAAGTTCGTGCTGCACGACGGCCCGCCGTATGCCAACGGCCAGATCCACATCGGCCACGCCGCCAACAAGATCCTGAAGGACATGATCGTCAAGGCCCGCCAGCTGGCCGGGTTCGACGCGGCCTACATCCCCGGCTGGGATTGCCATGGCCTGCCCATCGAGAACCAGATCGAGAAGACCTTCGGCCGCGGCCTGCCGCGCGACGAGGTGCAGGCCAAGAGCCGCGCCTATGCCACCGAGCAGATCGACGGCCAGCGCACCGACTTCAAGCGCCTGGGCGTGCTGGGCGAATGGGACAACCCGTACAAGACGATGAACTTCGCCAATGAGGCGGGCGAGATCCGGGTGCTCAAGCGCCTGTTCGAGCGCGGCTTCGTGTACCGCGGCCTCAAGCCCGTGTACTGGTGCTTCGACTGCGGCTCGTCGCTGGCCGAGTTCGAGATCGAATACGCCGACAAGCAGTCGCCCGCGGTCGACGTGGCCTTCCTGAGCGCCGAGCCCGAAAAGCTGGCCGCGGCCTTCGGCGTCGCGCCACTCGCCAAGGAAGCCTTCACCGTCATCTGGACGACGACGCCCTGGACCATCCCGGCCAACCAGGCACTGAACCTGAACCCCGAGCTGCCCTACGCGCTGGTCGACACGCCCAAGGGCTTCTTCGTCGTGGCCGAGGCGCTGGTCGAGAAGTGCCTGGCTCGCTGGCAGCTCGAAGGCCAGGTGGTCGCCACCGTGCCCGGCCGCAAGCTGGAGCTTCTGAAGTTCAAGCACCCGCTGGCGCATGTGCACCCCGGCTATGACCGCGAAAGCCCGGTCTACCTGGCCGACTACGCCACCGCGGATGACGGCACCGGCGTCGTCCATTCCGCCCCCGCCTACGGCCTGGACGACTTCCAGAGCTGCGTGGCTCACGGCCTGGCCTTCGATGACATCCTGAACCCGGTGCAGGGCAACGGCGCCTACGCCGCCGATCTGCCCCTGTTCGGCGGCCAGCACATCTGGAAGGCCAACCCCGTCATCGCCCAGGCGCTGAAGGACGCCGGCCGCCTGATGGCCGAGAGCAAGATCACCCACAGCTACCCGCACTGCTGGCGCCACAAGACGCCGGTCATCTACCGCGCCGCTGCGCAGTGGTTCGTCCGCATGGACGAGGGCGAAGGTCTCTTCACAACCGACAAGGCCCCGCAGAGCCTGCGCCAGACGGCCCTGGCCGCCATCGAGGCCACGAGCTTCTATCCGGAAAACGGCCGGGCCCGCCTGCACGACATGATCGCCGGCCGCCCCGACTGGTGCATCTCGCGCCAGCGCAGCTGGGGCGTGCCGCTGCCCATCTTCCTGCACAAGGACACGGGCGAGGCCCACCCCAACACGCTCGACTTCATCGAGCGCGCCGCGCAGCTGGTGGAGCAGCAGGGCATCGAGGCCTGGTCCAAGCTCGACCCCGCCGAGTGGCTGGGCGCCGAGGCGGCCCAGTACACCAAGGGCAACGACATCCTGGACGTGTGGTTCGACTCCGGCTCCACCTTCGAGCATGTGCTCAAGGGCAGCCACAAGGGCGCGGCCCACGAGACCGGCCCCGAGGCCGACCTCTACCTCGAAGGCCACGACCAACACCGCGGCTGGTTCCACTCCTCGCTGCTGATCGCCTGCGCGCTGTACGGCCGTGCGCCCTACAAGGGGCTTCTGACCCACGGCTTCGTCGTCGACGGCCAGGGCCGCAAGATGAGCAAGTCGCAGGGCAATGTCGTCGCGCCGCAGGCGGTGAGCGACAAGTACGGCGCCGAAATCCTGCGCCTGTGGACGGCTGCCACCGACTACTCCGGCGACCTCGGGCTGGACGACAAGATCCTCGCCCGCGTGGTGGACAGCTATCGCCGCGTGCGCAACACGCTGCGCTTCCTGTTGGCCAATGTCAGCGACTTCGATCCCTCCGCCGACACGGTCGCCCCCGATCAACTGCTTGAAGTCGACCGCTACGCGCTCGCCCGCGCGGCTGAGCTGCAGGCCGACATCCTGGGCCACTTCGAGCGCTACGAGTTCCACCCGGTGGTGGCCAAGCTGCAGGTCTACTGCTCCGAAGACCTCGGCGCCTTCTATCTGGACGTGCTGAAGGACCGCCTCTACACCACCGCGCCCAAGAGCCTGGCGCGCCGCTCCGCGCAAACCGCGCTGTGGCAGATCACGCATGCCATGCTGCGCTGGATGGCGCCCTTCCTGAGCTTCACGGCCGAGGAAGCCTGGGCCGTGTTCGGCAAGGGGCCGTCCATCTTCACCGAGACCTACTGGGACTTCGGCGCTACGGAATCGCCGCTGCTGGCCAAGTGGGCGCGCATCCACGACATTCGCGACGAGGTGAACAAGGCGATCGAGGCCGTGCGCACGACCGGCGCGGTGGGCGCCTCGCTGCAGGCCGAGCTCACGCTGCACGTGAACCCCGAAGACGAAGCCCTGCTGCGCAGCCTGGGTGACGACCTGCGCTTCGTCTTCATCACGTCCGCTGTGACGCTGGTGCCGGCGGCCGAGTTCAGCGTGGTGGTGACGCCCAGCACGCATGCCAAGTGCGAGCGCTGCTGGCACTACCGTGCCGATGTGGGCAGCATCGCGGCGCACCCGACGATCTGCGGACGCTGCGACAGCAACTTGCACGGCGCGGGTGAAACCCGCAAGGTGGCCTGACCATGGCGGGCAAACAAGGCACCAACGCCGGTCTGCTGCAGTGGCTGCTGATCGCCGCCCTCATCATCCTGGTCGACCAGTTCACCAAGATCCTCATCATCGGCGCCTTCCGCCTCGGTGATGTCAGCCCGGTCACGAGCTTCTTCAACCTCGTGCGCGCCCACAACTACGGGGCGGCCTTCAGCTTCCTGCACGGCGCGTCGGGCTGGCAGCGCTGGTTCTTCCTCGGGTTGGGGGTGGCGGCGGCGGTCTTCATCACCTGGATGCTGCGCCGGCACGGCCACCAGAAGCTGTTCGCCTGGGCGCTGACCCTCATCCTCGGCGGCGCGCTGGGCAACGTCATCGACCGCGCCATTCATGGCTATGTGGTCGACTTCATCCAGGTGCATGCCGGCGGCTGGTATTTCCCCGCCTTCAACGTCGCCGACAGTGCGATCACCATCGGAGCCATCCTGCTGATCCTGGATGAGCTCCGACGTGTCCGACGCACCTGAGCAGTACCCGCCTGGCTATGTTCCCTACGTGCCCGAGCCTCCGGTGGAGCTCGGGCCGCGGCTGCAGCGCCTGCGACTGACGGCGCCCTTTCGCTGGCTGCGCCTGGGCTGGGGTGACTTCTGCCGAGCGCCCAGCATCGGCCTCTTCTTCGGCCTGTGCTTCACGCTGATGGGCCTGGCGGTGCTGATGGTGTTTCGCCATGCGCCCATCTACACGCTGGCCCTGTGCGCGGGCTTCGTGCTGCTCGGCCCGCTGTTATGCCTGGGCCTTTATCAGGTGAGCCTGCGGCTGGAGCGCGGCGAGACGCCGACGCTGGACGACGCCCTCGGCGCCTGGATGACCAACCTGAAGCAGATCGCGATTTTCGGCTTCGTGCTGCTGATCCTCGAAATGCTCTGGGGCCGCGCGGCTCTCGTCATCTTCGCGGTCAGCTTTGACGGCATGCCCGACTTCGCGGGCTCCATCCACAAGCTGCTGAGTGCCGACACGCTCGGCTTCGTGACAGCCTATCTGGCCGTGGGCGCGGTGTTCGCGGGTCTCATCTTCGGCATCAGCGTGATCGCCATGCCCCTGCTGCTGGACCGCGAGACGGATGCCGTGACCGCGGGGCTCGCCAGCCTGAAGCTGTGCCTCACGCAACCGCTGGTGATGGCGTTCTGGGGCTTCACCGTCACGGTGCTCGTGCTGCTGGCGATGCTGCCCTATTTCGCCGGCCTGTTGGTTGTCGGCCCCTGGCTGGGTCATGCCAGCTGGCACCTCTACCGAGAAGCCCTGAGCGAGGTGCCGGCGCAATAGCCGATTTGTTCACGCAACAAGGTGTGACAAGCGGTGACAATCGCGCGCCGCTCGACACCTGACATGCTTCTCGATTTCGCCAGCCTGGGCCACTACGACTGGCTCGACGTGCCCTTGTGGGTCTTCGACCCCGAGCAACAACGCAACCTGTGGGCCAATGCCGCCGCGCTGCGGTTCTGGCATGCCGACAGCGCCGAGGAGTTCCTGTCTCGCGACTTCTCCGAACATGGCGACGCCGTGCGCGAGCGGCTGGCCGTCACCGCTGCCGACCATGCCCAGGGCAAGATCGTGCGCGAGCAGTGGACGCTGTATCCCAAGGGCGAGCCGACGACCGTGATGCTGGTCTCGCGCGGCATGCGCACACCCGACCGGCGCCAGGTGATGCTGTTCGCTGCCGACTCGCTGGGCGGCGGTTCCGACCTAGCCATGCTGCGCGGTGTGGAGGCCCTGCAGCACACGTCCGTCCGCATCGCCGTATTCGGCCTGGAGCAAGGCGAGCTGCTGATGCGCAACCCGGCGGCCGCGCTCACCTTCGGCGACACGCCGCCGCCCGAGGGCGGCACCGAATTCACCCGGCTCTTCGCCCACCTCAGCGACGCTGAGAACATCCTGGGCCGTGTGCTGCGCGGCGAGGCCTGCCGCCAGGACGTCGAACTGCAGACCCTGGCCGGCATCAAGTGGCACGCACTCGACGCGCGGCCGATGCGTGACCCGGTCACAGGTCACACGGTCATGCTGCTCAATGCGCGCGACATCGCTGACCTCAAGGCCAGCCAGGCCGCGCTCGTGGCCGCACGCGAGGCTGCCGAGGCCGCCAGCCAGGCCAAGAGCGCCTTCCTGGCCAACATGAGCCATGAGATCCGGACCCCGATGAACGGCGTGCTGGGCCTGACTGAGCTCGTGCTGCAGACCGATCTCGATGACCGCCAGCGCCGCTTCATCAGCATGGCGCATCAGTCCGCCAAGGGCCTGATGACCATCATCAACGACCTGCTCGACGTCGCCAAGATCGAAGCCGGCCGGATCGTCATCGAAGAGGCCCCGTTCAGCCTGCACGACTGCCTGGGTGAAGCGCTGCAACCCCTGCTGCTGCAGGCGCATGACAAGGGCATCCAGCTGCACACCCGCGTGCAGCCGGGCGTGCCCTCGTGGCTGGTGGGCGACGCCCTGCGGCTGCGCCAGGTGCTGATCAACCTCGTCGGCAATGCGTTGAAGTTCACCGAGCACGGTGAAGTGCGCATCGAGATCGGCCTGGCTGATGCGCAGGCCGGCGACCCACCGGCCCGCCTGCGCCTGCGCGGTGCGGTGACCGATACCGGCATCGGCATGACACGCGACCAGATCGGTCAGATCTTCGACCCCTTCATCCAGGCCGACGGCAGCATCACGCGCCGCTACGGAGGCACGGGCCTCGGCCTGACCATCGTGCAGCGGCTGGTGACGCTGATGGGCGGCAGCATCTCGGTGGAGAGCGAGCCGGGCGTGGGCTCGTCCTTCAGTTTCGAGATCGCGCTGCGCCGCATCCTTTGAACGTCAGGGCAGCAGCACCGCGCTGCCGGTGATCTGGCGCGCTTCCAGATCGCGGTGGGCCTGCGCCGCCTCGGCCAGCGCGTAGCGGCGGTCGATGTGGATCTTGACCTGGCCGCTGGCCACCATGGCGAAGAGGTCGTCTCCCATCGCCTGGGTGGACTCATGCGTGGCAATGTGAGTGAAGAGCGTCGGACGGGTCAGATAGATGGACCCCTTGGCCGCCAGCGTGCCAACGGCGATTGGCGGCACCGCGCCGGAGGCCGCGCCGAAGCTGGCCATGAGGCCAAAGGGCGCGAGGCAGTTCAGCGAGCCCTCCCAGGTATCGGCGCCGACCGAGTCGTAGACCACCTTCACACCACGGCCGCCGGTGATGTCCTTCACGCGGGCGGCAAAGTCCTCGGTGCGGTAGTTGATGGCATGGGTCGCGCCATGGTCCAGGGCCAGTCGGCATTTCTCGTCGCTGCCGGCGGTTGCAATCAGCTGCAGCCCCAGCGCTCGCGCCCACTGGCAGGCGATCAAGCCCACGCCGCCGGCCGCGGCGTGGAAGAGCACGAAGTCGCCAGCCTGCAGTCCCCCCTGCGGCAGCGTCTTGCGCAGCAGGTACTGCACCGTGAGCCCCTTGAGCATCATCGCGGCGCCGGTCTCGAAGCTGATGGCGTCGGGCAGCTTCAGCACGCACTTGGCCGGCATGACGCGCGCCGTTGCATAGGCGCCGGGCGGCTGGCTGGCATAGGCGGCCCGGTCACCCGGCTTCAGGTGGGTCACGCCCTCACCCACCGCTTCCACCACGCCGGCGCCTTCCATGCCCAGCGTGGCGGGCAGCGGCATGGCGTAGGCGCCATTGCGCTGGTAGACGTCGATGAAGTTCAGGCCGCAGGCGGCGTGGCGGATGCGGATCTCACCCGGCCCCGGCTGGCCGACGTTCACTTCCACGAGCTGCAGTTGCTCCGGCCCGCCCTGGGCATTGATCACCACGGCCTTGTCACTCATTCGACGTCTCCTGTTGCGAGGTGGGCTATCGTGCCAGCCCTTTTCAACCGCTGCCGCTGGTGATGACGCTGACCCCACGCCCTGTCCGGATCGTCCATGTCGACGCGGACCTGGTCGTCATCGACAAGCCCGCGGGCCTGCTCAGCGTGCCGGGCCGGACCGAGCCCGACTGCGCCAGCGCTCGTGTGCAGGCCCTCTACCCCGATGCCCTGGTCGTGCACCGGCTCGATCAGGCGACCTCCGGGCTGTTGATGTTCGCGCGGGGCGCTGACGCGCAGCGCGCGCTGAGCGCGGACTTCGCCGAGCGCCGTGTGCACAAGGTCTACACGGCCATCGTCGGCGGCAGGCTCGAAGGCGAAGGACTCATCGACCTGCCGCTCGCGGCCGACTGGCCCAACCGCCCGCGCCAGCAGGTCGATACCGTGCACGGCAAACCCTCACAGACACGCTGGCGGCGTCTCGCCAGCGAAGGCGCCCACAGCCGTGTCGCCCTGGAACCCATCACCGGCCGCAGCCACCAGCTGCGCGTGCACCTCGCGGCCCTGGGTCACCCCATCATGGGCGACGCGCTCTACGCGCCCCCTGCCCTCGCCCAGGCCAGCACGCGCCTGCTGCTGCATGCCAGCGAACTGCACGTGGCCGGCCATCACTTCATCTGTCCCCCGGAGTTCTGAATGCACCTCTTCATCATCACCGGCAGCTCGCGTGGCCTGGGGGCCGCGCTGGCGCAGCAACTGTCCACCGCAGGGCATACCGTCATCGGCATCGCTCGGCGCAGCTTCCCTGACCTCGCGGCGGAACAATGGACGGTGGACCTCGCGGACCCGCTGCCCGCCGCCCAACGCCTGCAAGCCTGGCTGCAGGGGCACGGCGGCTGGCAAAGCGCCACCCTCATCAACAACGCCGCGCTGCTGAGCCAGCCGGGGCCGCTGGCAGATACCGATCTGGGCGAGCTGTCGGCCGCGCTGAGGGTCGGCCTTGAAGCCCCCGCGCTGCTCTGCCGCGCCTTCCTGGCCGGCCCCCAAGGCGTGGCGACCCGACGCATCCTCAACATCTCCTCGGGCCTGGGCCGTCGCCCCATGGCCGGCAGCGTGGCGTACTGCGCCGTGAAGGCCGGCCTGGACCACCTCAGCCGCGCACTGGCCCTGGAGGAGCCCGACGTGGCTATCGAGTCGCTTGCGCCCGGCGTCATCGACACCGACATGCAGGTGCAGCTGCGGGGCGCCGACCCCAGCCGGTTCACGGAACAAGCCCGCTTCCAGGGGCTGAAAGACGGTGGCCAGCTCCAGACCGCTGACGACACCGCCGCGCGGATAGTTCGCTACCTCTTGGGCTCACACTTCGGTAAAACCGTCGTTTCTGACATTCGAGACGCTTGAGAATCCTGAGCCAAGTCCGCACCTGCGGACTTGCCATTTCCCTCACTGGAGACTCACGTGAACCGCATCATTGCTGTGACCCTGGCCACCTTGCTGGCTGTCGGCCTGCCCGTGCAGGATGCCGAGGCCAAGCGCCTCTCGAACGGCGGCATGAAGCGCAGCGTGCCCACGCAGCCCGCCCCGCAAACCCCGCCCGCACAGCCCGCGGCACCGCAGCAGGCC
>JAIPCJ010000050.1 GCA_021738245.1 Methylotenera sp.
CTCGCCCGCGCTGATGGAGCGAGGCGAGGCCGAGGTCTTCCTGCTGTGGGACTTCAATGCGCTGAGCTACCGCGACAAGCTGCCCAATGCCGCGGACTACGAGGTGCTCATCCCCAGCGACGGCTCCATCACCAGCGGCTACACCACGCTGCTCAATGTGCACTCACGCCGGCCCAATGCCGGCAACCTGGCGCGTGACTACATCTTCAGCGACGCCGGCCAGATCAACCTCGCCCGCGGCAATGCCCGCCCCATCCGCGTCGAGCGCCTGAACCTGCCGGAGGAGGTCAAGCGCAAGCTGCTGCCCAGCGCCCAATACCAGGCGGCCCGGGCCCTGAAGCCGCAACTCTGGACCGAAGAGGTCAAGAAGCTGCCGCGCGCCTGGCAGCGGGAGGTGCTGGCATGAGCCACAAGCTCGTGCTGCTGCTCGTGGACGGCCTGCGGGCCGACACGGCGCGCGACTACCTCGGCTATGTGCAGGCGTTGAACGAGGCGGGCCGCGCCCACTGGCGCGCGCTCCGCTGCGAACTGCCGAGCCTGTCCCGCCCGTTGTATGCCACCGTGCTCAACGGCCGCCCACCGCTCGCCCACGGCATCCTGGGCAACGGCCAGGCCGGGCAGCGCTGCGGCGACACCTTGTTCGATGACCTCGCCGCGGCCGGCCGCAGCTCAGCCATCGCGGCCTACCACTGGATCTACGAACTGCTGGCCGGCGAGGTGTTCGATCCGCTGTGCCACCGCGAAGCGTCCCTGCCGGCGCTGGGCGTGCAGGCCGCCCGCTGGTACTGGGAAGACGACTACCCCGACTCCCATCTGCTCGCCGACGCGGAAGCGCTGCGCCGGGCCCACGCGCCGGACTTCCTGCTGGTGCACCCCATGGGCATGGACCTCGCGGGTCATCGCCACGGGGGCGAGTCGACCGGCTACACCTTCGCCGCCCGCCGACTGGACCAGATCCTGGCGCAGGCGCTGCCACGCTGGCATGCCGCGGGCTACGACCTGCTGCTGACCAGCGACCATGGCATGCATGCCGACCACTGGCATGGCGGCGCGCTGGCCGTGGAGCGCGAGGTGCCGCTGATCTGGCTGCCGCATCAGGCCGGCGAGGCAGGATGCCCGGTGCCCGCTCACTGGCCCGAGACGCAGCTGGGCATCCGTCAGTTCGTGGCGCGGCGACTCGCATGTCCCTGACACCCCGCCGCGCCTGGTTGATGGCCACGCCCATGCTGGCCCTGCTGGCGGCCGGCCTGCTGCTGCCGTTTGGCTGGCGCAGCCTGGACTTGTTGCGCCATTGCCTGGGTGGCGCGGGCTGCGGCCTGCAGGACCTGTGGGCTGATCGGTTCTACCTCGACGCGCTGCTGCGCACAGTGGCGCTGTCGGCGGCGTCCACACTGATCGGGCTGCTGCTGGGCCTGGGTGTGGCCCTGCATCTGGTGGCGCATCCGCGCTGGTCCCGGCTGACCGCCGTGCTGGCGGGCATGGGTGCCAACTTTGCCGGCGTCCCGCTCGCGCTGGCCTTGACGCTGCTGCTGGGCAGCCAGGGTGTGCTGACGCAACTGGCCCGTGGCGCTGGCTTCCTGCAGGACTGGGACCTCACCAGCGATGCCGGTCTGCTGCTGGCCTTCGCCGCCTTTCAGGTGCCGCTGGCCGTGGTGCTGCTGATGACGCCCGTGCGCCTGCTGGACCCGGCCCTTGCCGAAGCCGCAGCCACCCTGGGTGCCTCGCCGGCCCGCTTCTGGCGCCGTGTCGGGCTGCCGATGCTGGCGCCCAGCCTGGTCGAGGCCGGCAGCCTGCTGTTCGCCAATGCAGCCGCCGCCTACGCCACGCCCTTTGCCCTGGCCGGCACCGCCAGCCCGGTGCTGGCGGTGCGCATTGCCGCCGCGGTCAGTGGCGATATCTTCTCGCAGCCCGAACTGGCCACCGCGCTGTCGCTGGTCATGACGGCCCTGCTGCTGGCGGTCATCCTCGGTGGCCGGTGGCTGGCGTCACGCTGGCGAATCGGCGCATGAGGTCCCCCAACCGCCCCTGGCGTCTGCCAGCCCTCGCCTTCTGGGTAGCGGCGCTGCTGGTGCTCCTGCCGCCGCTGGCAGTGCTGACGTATGCCTTCAGCGAGCGCTGGGACCACCACCTGCTGCCGGAGGGCCCGACGCTCGCCTGGCTCGCCGACGTGGCGGGCGATGCGCGGGTGCGCAGCGCGGCATGGAATTCGGTCTGGGTGTCAGGCGCCGCCGCCGGACTCGCCGTGCTGCTGGGGGGCGCGGCCAGCTTGGCCGGCCACCTCGGCCCGGCTCGGCTGCAGAAGCTGCTCGATGCCCTGGCCCTGCTGCCCTACGCACTGCCGCCAGTGGTGGTGGCCATCGGGGCGCTGGACGTGTTTGTCGGGCGTTGGGGAGATGTGCTGGACCTGCCAATGGTCTACATCGGCCTGCTGGCTGCCCTGCTCTTCCCGCTGGTGCACCAGACGCTGTCGGCGGCGTTGCGACAACTCGACGCCCGCCCGCTGATCGATGCCAGCCGCACCCTCGGTGCCCCCGACAGCCTGCTGCTGCGGCGCGTGCTGCTGCCGATGCTGCTGCCCGCCTTCGTCGCGGCCGGCCTGCTGGCCTGGACCACGGCGGCGATGGAGTTCGTCATCGCCAACCTGCTGCTCGCGGGCTCGCTGGAGCTGCTGCAGCCTTTCATCAACGGCCTGCGGGGCGCCAACGGCCATCTGGCGGCGGCCCTTGTCATCGTGAGCCTGGTGATCACCACCGGGCTGGGCCTGCTCGTGCACCTCATCTCCACATGGCGAATTCCCACGCGCTGAATGTCCACCAGGCCCGGCTCGACCTGGGCGGGCGGCCCATCCTGCAGGGCATCGATGTCGAGCTGGGGCCGGGTCAGGTGCTGGCACTGCTCGGCGCCTCCGGCTGCGGCAAGACAACACTGTTGCGGGCGATTGCCGGCTTGCAGCCGCTGGACACCGGCCGCATCGACGTGGCGGGCCGCGACGTCACACGGCTGCCCACGGCGCAGCGCGGCATCGGCGTCGTGTTCCAGCACTACGCGCTCTTCCCCAACCTCAGCGTGGGCGAGAACATCGCGTTTGGCCTGCAGGCGCGGGGCGATGCGGCGCCCGCACAGCGAGCCCGGGTGCGGGAGCTGCTTGACCTGGTCGGCCTGGGCGAATTGGCGGCCCGGCGCCCGGGCGAGCTGTCGGGTGGCCAGCGGCAGCGCGTGGCCCTGGCCCGGGCACTGGCGCCTGAGCCGGCGCTGCTGCTGCTGGACGAGCCCTTCTCAGCGCTGGATGAATCCTTCCGCATCCCGCTGCGGCGCGCCTTCCGGCGGCTGCAGCGCGGCCTGGGCCAAAGCTGCGTGCTGGTCACGCATGACCGGGATGAAGCCTTTGAGCTGGCCGATCAGGTGGCGGTCATGTTCGACGGCCGCATCGCCCAATGTTGCCCGCCAGCCGAGCTGTGGCAGCGGCCCGCCAGCTGGCGGGTGGCGGAGTTCCTGGGCGCCTTCAACCGCCTGGAAGCCCGCAGCGCGCCCGGGGCCTGGCGGCGCGACCAGGGCTGCTGGATCGCCCCGTTGGCCGCCTTGCAAACCGATGCCGCCCAGGGCGGAGGTGATGACTGGTGCTTGAGCGCAACGGTGGCCAGCCTGCACCCCGGTCGGCTTGGCGTGGCGGTCGAGCTGTCGCTGCCCGACGGCCAGGCCCTGTCAATGAACCTGCCGCCAGATGCGCCGCTGCCCGCCCCGGGTAGCCTGCTGCCGCTGCACCTGCCGGCCGCCGCCCTGCAATGGCTGCCGGCGTGACGCGATTCAGAACCCGCTGAGCACGAGCTTGCCGCGCATGCGGCCGCTTTCGAGCAGCTCATGGGCGCGCCGCAACTGCGCCGCGTTGATCGGGCTCAGGTGCTCGCTCACGGTGCTGCGCAGGCGCCCCGCGTCCACCAGCGCGGCCACGCGGGCCAGCAGGCGGCCCTGTTCGGCGATGTCGGCGGTGCCGAACAGCGAGCGCGTGAACATCAGTTCCCAGTGCAGCGACAACGCCTTGCGCTTGAGCGCCATCACGTCCAGCGGCGTGGCGGGATCGTCGATCAGGCCGATGCGGCCTTGCGGTGCCGCCACATCCACGAGGGCGGCCCAGTGCTGGTCGGTGTGCGTGAGGCTGGCGATCAGCTCGACCTCGGCGATGCCCGCCGCGGTGAGCTGCGCGCGCAGGGGCTGGGTGTGGTCGACCACCGCATGCGCCCCGAGCTGCCGCACCCAGGCCTGGGTCTCGGGCCGGCTGGCCGTGCCCACGACGCGCAATTGCGTCAGCTGGCGCGCCAGTTGCACCAGCACCGAGCCGACACCGCCCGCGGCGCCGACCACCAGCAGCGTCTGCCCCGCGCCGCCGCCTTCCGGCACGCCGAGACGGTCGAACAGCAGCTCCCAGGCTGTGATGGCCGTCAGCGGCAGGCCGGCGGCGTCCGCGTCGCTCAGGCTCTCAGGGGCACGGGCCGCAATGCGGTGGTCCACCAGGTGCAGCTCCGCATTCGAGCCCGGGCGGTTGATGGCGCCGGCGTAGTAGACCCGGTCGCCCACGGCGAAACCCTGCACCTCGGCGCCCAGCGCCTCGACGCGGCCGACCGCGTCCCAGCCCAGCACCTCGGGCTGGCCGGGCTGAGGCGTGCGGCTGCGGCGTACCTTGGTATCGACCGGGTTCACCGACACCGCCGCCACCCGCACCAGCAGGTCGCGTGGGCCGGGCACCGGCGCCGGGAGTTCGAGGTCAACTAGTGCCTCGGGATGGGTGATGGGCAGGGACTGGTGGTAGCCGACGGCTTTCATGGCGGTGTGAGTTTGGGAGTCAACAAGGGGCGCCATGCTGCGCCGATCAATTCAATGCATAAAGCCTAGGATTGGAGAATCACTTTCATCTTCAACATGAAAATGGACCGCCTCTCTCCCTTGCAGCTGTTCCTGGCCACGGCCGAGGCCGGCAGCTTTTCAGCGGCGGCCCGCCGCCTGGACCTCGGCCCGGTGCAGGCCAGCGCCACCATCGCCCGGCTGGAGCAGGAGCTGGGCGTGCGCCTGTTCGAGCGCTCCACCCGACGGCTTCGGCTGACCGAGGCGGGCGCGCAGTGGCTGCCTCACGCGCGGCAGTTGGTGGACGCCTGGCAGGCCGGGCAGGCCGCACTGCGCGCAGCCACCGGGCTGGACACACCACTGGCCGGCCGCCTGCGCATCAGCCTGCCCAGCGATCTCGGACGGCAACACCTGTGGCGCTGGCTGGAAGAGGCCTGCGCCGAAGAGACCGCCGCCGGCCTGCAGCTGGAGCTGCGCATGACGGATCGTCTGGCGGACCTGTTGAAGGAGCCGGTCGACCACGCGGTGCGCTATGGCGAGCCGCCCGACTCGTCATTGATCGCCCTGCCCCTGGCGCCGGACAACCGACGGGTGCTGTGCGCCAGCCCGGCCTACCTCGCGCGGCACGGCCAGCCTGAGGCGCCAGGCGATCTGGCGCGGCACGAATGCCTGCGCTTCGTGCTGGGCGAGAGCGTGCATGGCCGATGGCGCTTCACGGCAACCGATGGCAGCACCCAGGCTGTCGAGGTGCAAGGCCCGCGGGTGGCCGACGACGGCGGGCAGGTGCGCGCCTGGGCCTTGGCTGGCCTGGGCCTGGCCTACAAGAGCCGGCTGGATGTGGCGGACGACCTCGCCGCGGGCCGCCTGGTCGCCGTGCTGCCGGCCTGGCTGGGCGAGCCCGCACCCTTGCACTGGATGGTGGTGGGCCGACACCAGCTGACACCGGCGCTGCGCCGGCTGGCCGAGCGTCTGAAGTCGCGCTGCGAAGCCCTCGCCGGCCCTGGCTGAGCGACGCCGCTGCCTCAGAGGCTGGGGCGGGGCCAGTCGGGTGCGCCGGTCGGCGCTGAGCCAGCACGCCCCCGGCACCAGGCGGCGAGCCAGTCGTCCGCGCCATGGGCCGAGCCCGGTGCCAGGCCGCGCACCACGCAACCGGCCTGCGCCTCCGTGGCGGCCACCTCGGCCAGTTGCTCGGGCAACAGCACGCCGCCAATGCCCACCACCGGCGCAGGCGCCATCGCCGACCACCAGCCCAGGTTGCCCAGCCCTTGCGGCCGCCAGGGCATGGCCTTGGTGAGGGTGGGCCAGACAGGGCCGCAGGCCACGTAGTCGGGCGCCCAGGCCACGGCACGGGCCAGCTCCCACAGGCTGTGGGTGCTCAGGCCCAAACGCAAACCACCGTGGCGCGCCTGGGCCAGCGCATGGCGGTCCTCGCGCGACAAGGCCAGCAGGTCTTCCTGGCCCAGGTGCACGAAGTCGATGCCCAGGTTCAGGGCCTCGCGCCAGTGATCGTTGAGCACCAGCGTGGCGCCGGGCGGGCGCCGCGCTGCCCGCACCTGCTCGCGCAACCGGGCCTGCCAGGCCGCCTCGGGCTCGCCGTCCCCACGCTTGAGCCGCAACTGCACGGTGGTGATGCCCGCTGCAAACAGCGCGGCGGCATGGTGTCCGTTGTCTGTGATGGCATAGACGCCCGTCACGCACGGTGCCGCCCGGGTTGCACCGGGCCAGGCGTGCGGCGGCGCCTCGTCGTCGAACAGCGCCGGCAGCAGCGTGCGATCGCGCATGAACGCGGCGTCCGGCCGAACCGGCCCTGGGCCTGCGCCGGCAAAGTCGCGCGGCACGTGCAGGGCGGCCGTGGTCAGCATCTTCGCGATGACCGCCGCGTCGGCCGCGACGAAGCCCCGCGCGAGCGCGCCAGCCAGGCCCGTGGCGAAGCAGCAGCCGGTGCCGTGGTTGTGGCGGGCATGCCGCCGGGGCAAGGCCAGCCAGCCGCCGGCCTGGGGCGTGGCCAGCCAGTCCAGCGACAAGTCACCGCCCTCGTCTCCCCCGGTGATGCAGACACTGGCCACGCCCAGCGACTGCAGGGCATGCGCCAGCTGGGGCGCGGCCCCGGGGCCGACGAGTCGCTCGGCCTCGCGCCGGTTGGGGGTGGCCACGGTCGCCCGCGGCAGTAGTTCGTCGCGGTAGGCCCGCAACAGGGCGTCATCGGCCAAGGCGGCGCCGGTGGAGGCGCGCAACACCGGGTCCACCACCAGGGCCACCGGATGCTGCCGCCGGAGCTCGTCGACAAAACGCGTGACCACCGCCAACTGCGCCGCGCTGCCGAGCAGGCCGGTCTTGATGACGGCGGGCGGCAGGTCGGTGGCCAGCGCGTCGAGCTGGGCCTGCAGTTGCTCAACCGGCACAGGGAAGACCGCCTCGACCGAGCGACTGCTCTGCGCCGTCAACGCGGCGGCCACCGGGCAGAGGTGCACGCCCACGGCATCCGCTGCGCGCTGGTCAGCCGACAGGCCCGCGCCGCCGCCGCTGTCCAGCCCGGCGATGCTCCACACCACGGGCTCGGCACTCATGGGATGAGGAAGGGGCGACCGTCCACCGGCGTGCTGGCCACGGCCATGTCCTGCCGCGCCATCACGCCGGCCTGAAAGCCCAGCCGGCCGGCAGCGATCGCCTGCCCGAAGGCAGCGGCCATGCGCACCGGGTCGCCCGCCTGGGCCACGGCCGAGTTCAGCAGCACGCCGTCCAAGCCCAGCTCCATCGCCTGCGCCGCATGCGACGGCGCGCCGATGCCGGCATCCACGATCAAGGGCACGCCAGGCAGCCGCTCACGCAGGGTGCGCAAGGCGAAGGGATTGAGCAGCCCCTGCCCCGAGCCGATGGGCGCGCCCCAGGGCATCAGCACCTGGCAGCCGGCATCCAGCAAGCGGCGGCAGGTCACGAGGTCGTCGGTGCAGTAGGGGAAGACCTCGAAGCCGTCCTTCACGAGCTGCTCGGTAGCCGTCACCAGCTCCCAGGGGTCCGGTTGCAGGGTGTACTCGTCCCCCACCACCTCAAGCTTGATCCAGCGGGTGTCGTAGAGCTCCCGCGCCATGTGCGCCAGGATGACCGCCTCCATCGCGGTGCGGCAGCCCGCGGTGTTGGGCAACAGGTGGCCACCGGTGGCGGCGAGGGTCTCGCGCAGCGCGGCGACAAAGCCGTTGTCGCCCGCCGCCGCGTGGGTACGCCGCAGGCCCACCGTCACGACCTGGGCGCCGCTGGCCAGGAGGGCCGCTTGCAGAACCGCGGGCGAGGGGTAGCCGGCCGTGCCGAGCAGGAAACGGCTCGCGAGGGTGCGGCCATACAGGGTCCAGGTCATGGATCAAGGCTCCAGGAGGTCGACCTCGGGCGGCTCAGCCGCCCGTGATGGGCTGGATGAAGGTCAAGACATCGCCGGGTTGAAGCAGCGTCGCATCGCGCTGGCCACGAGGCAGGAAGCGGCCGTTGAGCGCTGTGGCAAGCGCGTCGGGCGCATGACCCTGCTCGGCCACCAGGGCCGCCACGGTCAAGCCTTCACGCCAGGGACAGGCTTGCTGATTGAGGGTGAACTCACAGGCCATGCCGTGCCTCCTGCGCGAGTGCCGGCGCCAGCAGCCAGCCATGCCGGAACAGGCCGTTGATGCGCAGCAGCCCGGGCTCGCGCATCAGCAGGGGTCGGTGATCGGGCAAGGCCGGCCGCAGGTGGGTTTCGAGGTGCACGAGGCGTGCCTCGGCGAGTGCCGGCAGCACGCTCTGGGCGGCGGCCATCAGCTCGACCGCGCTGCGCAGGCTGACCGGCGAGCGGTCTTCGCTCTCGATCTCGGAGGCGCCCACCACGATCAGGTCGCCAGGCCGCGGGACGAGATAGACCCGATGGCGGGGATGCAGCAGCCGCACCGGGCGCTGCAGGCGCACCCCTGGCGCATGCAGCCACAGGATCTCGCCGCGCACGCCGCGCAGCGCGGGCAGCTCCGGCCGCGCGCCCAGGCCGCGGGTGTCGATGACGAGGTCGGCGTCCAGGCGTTCGCCATCGTCGAGCATGACCGCATGCGGCTGCACATGCTTGGCCGCTCGCCCCCAACGCCAGTCGACGTCACGCGCCTGGGCGACCAGCGCTGCGAGCAGCTCGCGCGGCAAGACCTGCCCCTCGCCGGGCAACCACCAGGCCTGGAGCTGCGGCGCCAGCATGGGCTCCAGCATCTGCAGGCATTCGCGGTTCAGGCGCTCCGGTCCATCACCGAGCCGCGCCAGCACCCGCTCGGCCGCGCCGCCATCGGCGGCATGGGCCAGCAGCAGGCTGCCCTCGGTCCTCACGAGTCCCGGCTGACCCAAGGCCTCGGCAATCGCAGGCCAGAGCTGCAGCGACCGCCAGCCGAGGGCTGCCACCTCTTCGCCGGCCTGCTCGCGCTCGGCGAGCGGGCTGAGCATGCCGGCCGCCGTGAAGGCCGCCGCGCGAGGGTCCGCCGCATCAGCCGCCGGATCGATCACCCGCACCCGGTGCCCGTCGCGCGCCAGCTGCCAGGCCAGCAGCCGGCCCATGATGCCGGCGCCGGCAATCACGATGTCCTTCATGGCTGCGGCTGGATGGGCACATAGAACGCGCCGCCGGCCGCCTTGAACTCGGCTGACTTCTGCGCCATGCCGCGTTCGGCGTACTCGCGCACGTCCTGCGTGATCTTCATGGAGCAGAACTTGGGGCCGCACATCGAGCAGAAGTGAGCCGACTTGGCCGCGTCCTTCGGCAAGGTCTCGTCGTGATAGTCGCGCGCGGTGTCGGGGTCCAGCCCGAGGGCGAACTGGTCGTTCCAGCGGAACTCGAACCGCGCCTGGCTCATGGCGTCGTCCCGCGCGCGGGCACCCGGATGGCCCTTGGCCACATCCGCCGCATGGGCGGCGATCTTGTAGGCCATCAGGCCCTGCTTCACGTCCTCGCGGCCCGGCAGGCCGAGGTGCTCCTTGGGCGTCACATAGCAGAGCATGGACGTGCCCATCCAGCCGATCATGGCCGCGCCAATGGCGCTGGCGATGTGGTCGTAGCCGGGTGCGATGTCGATAGTGAGCGGGCCGAGCGTGTAGAACGGCGCCTCGTGGCAGTGCTTGAGCTGCTCGGCCATGTTGGCCGCGATGAGGTGCATGGGCACGTGGCCCGGGCCTTCGATGAGCGTCTGCACGTCATGCCGCCAGGCGATCTGCGTCAGCTCACCCAGGGTGCGCAACTCGGCGAACTGGGCCTCGTCGTTGGCATCCGCGACGCTGCCCGGTCGCAGCCCGTCGCCCAGCGAGAAGGTCACGTCGTAGGCCTTCATGATCTCGCAGATCTCTTCGAAGTGCGTGTACAGGAAGTTCTCGCGGTGATGCGTGATGCACCATTTGGCCAGGATGGAGCCGCCCCGCGACACGATGCCGGTGCGCCGCCGGGTCGTCATCGGAATGAAGGGCAGGCGCAGGCCGGCGTGGATGGTGAAGTAGTCCACCCCCTGCTCGGCCTGCTCGATGAGGGTGTCGCGGAAGATGGCCCAGGTCAGGTCTTCGGCCACACCGCCGACCTTCTCCAGCGCCTGGTAGATGGGCACGGTGCCGATGGGCACAGGCGAGTTGCGCAGGATCCAGTCGCGCGTGGTGTGGATGTTGCGGCCGGTGGAGAGGTCCATCACCGTGTCGGCGCCCCAGCGGATGCTCCACACCAGTTTCTCGACCTCCTCCTCGATGCTGGAGGTGACGGCCGAGTTGCCGATGTTGGCGTTGACCTTGACGCGGAAGTTGCGGCCGATGATGGTCGGCTCGAGCTCGGGGTGGTTGATGTTGGCCGGGATCACGGCGCGACCGCGGGCCACCTCCTGGCGCACGAATTCGGGCGTGATGACCTCGGGAATGCTGGCCCCGAGCGAATCGCCGCGCAGGCGCTGCTCGCGCTCGGCGTCACCGAGGTAGTCGCGCATCCATTCGCGACGGCCGTTCTCGCGCAGCGCGACGAACTCCATCTCGGGCGTGATGATGCCGCGCCGGGCGTAGTGCATCTGGCTGACGTTGGCGCCCGAGACGGCGCGGCGCGGCTGGCGCTGCAGGGCGGCGGCTTCGGCCCGGAGGCGTGCGATGCGATCGTTGTCGTCTCGGCCGCCGTCGTCTTCGGCCTGGCGCAGGCGGCCGGCATAGGCCTCGGTATCGGCGCGGTCGGACACCCAGCGGCTGCGCACGTCGGGCAGGCCCTGGCGCACGTCCAGGCTGACTGACGGGTCGGTGTAGGGGCCGGAGGTGTCGTGCACGACGACGGTCTCGCCATTGCTCAGCGCAATCTCGCGCACGGGCACGCGCACATCGGGCCGGCTGCCCTCGATGTAGGCCTTGCGCGACGCAGCAAAGGGCGTGCGCGTGAGAAGCAGGCGTTCGTCCAGCGGCGGGACGGACAGCTCGGAAAGATGCGTTTCGGGGGCATTCACGGGGCGGGCTCCTGGAGCAGTGACAACAGTGCTCCGTGGCCGCCCGCGGATGCCGGACGCGGGTGGCCCCACGCCAGCATGCCTGCCAGGCATGCGCTCTCCTTACGCCGGTACTAGCCGGTTCAAGTTCACGGGTTCAGTCGACGGACTGTCTCAGCGTCTGGGTCTGGCTTTCGCCAGACCCGAGCACCCCGGAGCGGGGCGGATTGTGCGCAGGTTCATGCGGCCGTGGCAAGCCCCGCACGGGCGCAAGGGCTACCGCGCGAACGTGACCACGTGGTCCAGCTCCAGCCGGATGCCGATGCGCTCGCCAATGGCGTGGTTGTGATGCGAGGGCACGAGCGACAGCACCGTCGCCCCGCTGGCCAGGCGCAGCGTGTACAGGAACTCCGCACCGCGGAAGGCCTTGGTGATGACCTCGGCCGTGATCGGACTCGCGTCGTCATGCACGACGTCATCCGGCCGCAGCAGCACGTCCACCGGCCCGGCGGCCAGCGGCTCGGCGCTGTGCACCTGCCCCAGCTCCAACTGCAACTCGTGGGGCGTGCTGACATGGCCGGCGATGAAGGCGCCCTGCCCGACAAAGTCCGCCACGAAGCGGTTCGCCGGCCGGTGGTAGAGCTGGTAGGCGCTGTCCCATTGCTGGATGCGGCCCTCGTGCATCACGCCGATCTCGTCGGCAATCGCGAACGCCTCATGCTGGTCGTGCGTGACCAGCAGGGCCGTCATGTCGGCGTCCGCGAGCAGGCCGCGCAGCTCGGCGCCGAGGCGCTCGCGCAGCTCGACATCGAGGTTGGCGAAGGGCTCGTCCAGCAGCAGCAGGCGCGGCCGCGGGGCCAGGGCGCGGGCCAGGGCCACGCGCTGCTGCTGCCCGCCCGACAGCTCGTGGGGGTAGCGGGTGGCCGCATGGGCCAGGCCCACAGTCTCCAGCATGCGGTGGATGCGCGCCTCGGCGTCCGCCACGCCGCGCAGCCCGAAGCCCACGTTCTGGGCCACGGTCAGGTGCGGAAACAGGGCGTGATCCTGGAAGACCATGCCGATGCGCCGGCGCTCGGGCGGCAGGCCTTGCCCTGGCCGGCTGACCGTCTCGCCATCCAGCCGGATCTCGCCTGACCGCACCGGCTCGAACCCGGCGATGGCGCGCAGCACCGTCGTCTTGCCACAGCCCGAGGGCCCGAGCAGGCAGCCGATGCGCCCTCGCGGCAAAGCCAGGGACAGGTCTTGCACCACGGTGCGAGCGCCGTAGGTCACCGCAATGCGGTCAAGCGCAAGCCAGGTCGGGGGCACGGGGTTGGAGGGGGATGCGGAGGTGGTCATGTCGGGGCCGGCATTGTCACGATAATTCCGCGCGATGCAGCGGGCACTTCCCTTTCTCTCCAACTTTCAGACCCGCCGGGGTTCTTCCCTGCGCACCTGGGGCCTGCTGGCGGCCGCGCTGATGACGGCGCCGCTGCTGGCCGTGGCGCTCAAGGTGCTGACACCCGGCACCGGCGACACCTGGGCGCATCTGCTCGACACCGTGCTGCCCGACTACATCCGCACCACGCTGTGGCTGTGCCTGGGCGTGGGACTCGGGGTGACGGCGCTCGGCGTGGGCGCTGCCTGGCTCGTCACGAGGCACGACTTTCCGTTGCGGTCCACGTTTGAATGGGCCCTGCTGCTGCCCCTGGCCATGCCCGCGTATGTGATGGCCTATGCCTACACCGACCTGCTGCAGTTCGTGGGGCCGGTACAGACCTGGCTGCGCGAGGCCTTCGGATGGCGCCGGGCGGACTACTGGTTCCCCGATGTGCGCTCTCTGGGGGGCGCCATCGTGATGTTCTCGCTGGTGCTCTACCCCTACGTCTACATGCTGGCGCGCACCGCCTTTCTGGAGCGCGGTGCCGCCATGATCGAAGCCGGACGGGTGCTGGGGCTGTCGCCGCTGCGGGCCTTCTGGCGCTTGTCGCTGCCACTGGCGCGGCCGGCCATCGCGGGCGGCGTGGCCCTGGCCCTGATGGAGACGCTGGCGGACTACGGCACGGTGTCGTACTTCGCAGTGCAGACCTTCACGACCGGCATCTACCGGGCCTGGTTCTCGCTGGGCGACCGCACCGCGGCGGCGCAGTTGGCCATGGTGCTGCTGGCCTTCGTGGTGGTCGTGCTGGTGCTGGAGCGGGTGTCGCGCGGCGGCTCGCGCTTCCATGACAGCTCGCTGCGGCGCAGCAGCTCGACACGAGTTCGCCTGCCCGGGCTGCGCGGCCTGCTGGCCGCCCTGGCCTGCCTGGTGCCGCTCGTAGCGGGCTTCTTGCTGCCGGCTGGCCCCATGCTGCACATGGCCATGGCCCACGCCGAGTCGCCTTTGAGCCCGCGCTTCTTCACGCTGGCCGGCAACAGCATGCTGGTCGCCGGCCCCACCGCGCTGCTGGCCACGGGCCTGGCGCTGCTGATTGCCTACGCCGCCCGGCTGCACCCTGGTGGCGCGATGCGCTGGGCGCACCGCGTGGCAGGGCTGGGCTACGCGCTGCCAGGCTCGGTGATCGCGGTGGGCGTGCTGATCCCGGTCACGCGGCTGGACCACGCGCTGGCCGCCTTGCTGCGCGACAGCTTCGGCTGGCAGCTCGGCTTGCTGCTCACGGGCAGCATCACGGCCCTGGTCTATGCCTGCGTGGTGCGCTACCTCACCGCGGCGCTGCAGGCGGTGGACGCCGGCCTGGCCCGCATCACCCCACGCATGGAGCAGGCGGCTCGCATGCTCGGCCACACGCCCGCGCAGACCCTGCGCCGCGTGCACCTGCCACTGCTGCGCGGCAGCGCGCTGACAGCAACGCTGCTGGTCTTCATCGACGTCATGAAGGAGCTGCCCGCCACGCTGGTGATGCGGCCCTTCAACTTCGACACGCTGGCCACGCAGGCCTACACCCTGGCCTCGGACGAACGGCTGGCCGAGGCCTCAGCCCCGGCGCTGGCCATCGTGGTGGCAGGCCTGCTGCCGATGCTGGTGCTGAGCCGCCAGATCCTCAAGTCGGCGCGCTGATCACTTCCAGCCGGCGCGGTCGAACACCTTCTGCGCATTGGCCGTGGTCTTGGCCAGGTCGCCGATGGGCAGCGCATCGGGTTTGAAGCTGCCCAGGGCGTCCAGTGCCGGGTTGGCCGCCACCGCGGACTTGACCACCGGCCACTCGTTGTTGCCGTTGGCGAAATAGGCCTGGGCCTCGTCACTGGCCAGGTATTCCAGGAACTTGACGGCAGCCTGCCGGTTGGGCGCGTGCTTGAGCACACCGGCGCCCGACACGTTGACATGCGTGCCCCAGGTCTTCTGGTTGGGCCAGACGATGCCCAGCGCCTTCACCACCTGCTGGTCTTCCGGCTTGGTCGAGCGCAGCAGGCGGGCCAGGTAGTAGGTGTTGGAGATGGTCACGCCGCATTCACCGGCGGCGACGGCGCGCAGCTGGTCGGTGTCGCCGCCCTTCGGGGCGCGGGCGAAATTGGCGACGAGCCCCTTGGCCCAGGCCTCGGTCTTGGCCTCGCCGTTGTGGGCAATCAGTGCGGCGCCCAGCGACAGGTTGTAGGGATGGGCGCCGGAGCGCATGCACACCTGGCCCTTCAGGCGCGGGTCGGCAAGGTCTTCGTAGGTCTGCACCCATTCGGCCTTCACGTCGGCTTTGTTGTGCACGATGACGCGGGCGCGGGTGGAGAAGGCGAACCAGGTCGGCGTGCGCAGTCCGGCCGGCACGCGCGCCTCCAGCACGGTCGACTTCACCGGCTGGAACAGGCCCAGGTTGTCGGCCACTTCCAGCCGGGCCGCGTCGACCGTGATCAGCAGGTCGGCCGGGCTGGCCTTGCCTTCGTTGCGGATGCGTTCGACGAGTTCGTCTTCCTTGCCGTCGAGCCGGTTGATCTTGATGCCGGTCTGCTTGGTGAAGTTGGCGTAGAGGGCCTCGTCGGTCTGGTAATGGCGGGCCGAGTAGATGTTCAGCACGGCCTCGTTGGCCACGGCAGCGCCCGACAGGCCAGCCAGCGTGAGAGCGACGCAGAGAAGTTGACGACGATGCATGAAGAGGCGGTCTCGCAAAGTTGTATTGCCCAAATGCTAACAAGAGTGATTCTCATTTGTGCAGCAAGCCCTTCTGCGTCGACGGGAATGAAAAAGGGCCGACCGTTGGCACGGCCGGCCCAAGCGCGAACGCGCTCGAGGGAGATCAGTCCTTGTCGGCCGGCATCAGGCCCGGCATGCCGTGACTGGGCGCCAGGCCACCACCGCCCTGCTCTGCCGGCCGGGCCGCCTTCTTCTTGTCGCGGCTCAGGTAGCTGTACAGCACCGGCACGACCACCAGCGTGAGCAGCGTGGAGGTGATGACGCCGCCGATGATGGCCCGGCCCATCGGCGCCTGGATCTCGCCGCCATCATTCAGCGCGATGGCCATGGGCAACATGCCGAACACCATTGCGGCGGTCGTCATGATGATGGGGCGCATGCGAATCAGGCCGGCCTGGAGCAACGCATCGGCGATCGTGGCACCGGCCTTGCGCGCATGGTTGGCAAAGTCCACCAGCAGGATGGCGTTCTTGGTCACCAGGCCCATCAGCATCACCAGGCCGATCATCGAGAACACGTTCAGCGTCGAGCGCCACAGCAGCAGCGCCAGCATCACGCCGATCAACGCCAGCGGCAGGCTGGCCATGATGGCGATCGGCTGGATGAAGCTGCCGAACTGGCTGGCCAGCACGATGTAGATGAAGATCACCGCCAGGCCCATGGCCGCCAGCAGGCCGTTGAAGGCCTCGGCCTGCTGCTTGCCGGCGCCGTCCACCTTGAAGCTGATGCCTGCGGGCAGCTGCGTGCTCTTGATGAGCTTCTGCACCTCGGCATTCACGTCACCCGCCGGGCGGCCCTGCACGCCGGCAAACACCGCCTCGCGGCGCTGCAGGTTCTCGCGGCGGATCACCTCGGGGTTGAACACCGGCTCGACGGTGGCGACCTGATCGAGCGTGATCGGCGCGCCGTCCTTGGAGAAGGCCACCGGCAGCTTGCTCATCTGCTCGATGCGCTCGCGCTGCTCACGCGGCAGGCGCAGCAGCACCTCCACCTGGTTGCCGTCGGGCGTTGTCCAGTAGGTGGCCACCTCACCGTTCACGTAGGCCCGCAGCGAGGACGCAATCTGCGGCGCGGTGAGGCCCAGCTCGCGGATGGCCGAATCCTTCAAGCGCACGGCAAAGGCCGGCAGGCCGGGGCGCACGGTGGTGTCCACATCGACTGCGCCGGGGATCTTCTTGAGCTTCTCTGCAAAGTCGCGGGTCACCTGGGTCAGCACCTCGGGGTCCGTCCCCAGGATGGTCACCCACACCGGTCGGTTGAAGCCCACGCTGACCTCCACGCCAGGGATCTTGGCGATGTCGGCCCGGATGGCGTCTTCGATCTCCTTCTGCGTGCGCTTGCGCTCGCTGCGGTCCACCAGGGAGATGTTCAGCGAGGCCTGGTTGCGGCCGGTGGCCATGCCCTCGCCAGTGCTGCCCACCACCGACGACACCGTCTTGATCTCGGGGTAGTCCTTCAGGATGGCCTCGACCTGCGCGACCTTGGCACTGCCCCGCTCCACGCTGCTGGCCACCGGCATGCGCAGGTTGACCTGGGTGAAGCCGTTGTCGGTCTCGGGCACGAACTCGCTGCCCACCAGCGGCGCCAGCATCAGCGCGACCACGAAGCTGGCGAACGCGCCCCACATCACGAGGCCGCGCGGCGTCAGCGTGGCCAGGCGCAGCCGGCGCTTGGCTGTCTTGATGCGCTGGCCCTCGGCATCGAAGGGACGGCCATAGACCGGCACGGGCGGCACGAATACCCGGTAACGGCGGCCCGAGAACGCCCAGCGGATCAACCGCTCGTAGCCGTTGTGCAGCCGGTCCATGCTCCAGTCGGTCGCACGGATGGCGTGGCCGATGACGGGCCAGTGGCGGATGCGCGGGTTCACCGGGTCATGCCAGACTGAGGACAGCATCGGGTCCAGCGTGAAGCTGACGAACAGGCTCACCAGCACCGCCACCGCCACCGTGATGCCGAAGGGATAGAAGAACTTGCCGATGATGCCGCCCATGAAGGCCACCGGCACGAACACCGCGCAGATGGCAAAGGTGGTCGCCATGACCGCGAGGCCGATCTCGTTGGTGCCGTCGGCGGCTGCGGTGTGATGGTCCTTGCCCATGGCCACGTGGCGCACGATGTTCTCGCGCACGACGATGGCGTCGTCGATCAAGAGCCCGATACACAGGCTGAGCGCCATCATCGTCATGAAGTTCAGCGTGAAGCCAAAGGCATGCACCGCGATGAAGCTGGAGATGACCGCGATGGGCAGCGTGAGGCCCGTGATGATGGTCGAGCGCCAGCTGTGCAGGAACAGGAACACGATGGCCACAGTCAACAGCGCGCCTTCGATCAGGGTGTGCTTGAGACCGTCGAGAGAGCCCTTCACGAAGTCGGAGTTGGCATAGATCAGTCGCAGCTCCACGTCCTTCGGCAGCACCTTGCGCAGCTCTTCCATCGCCTCCTTGATGGCATCGCCGGTGGCGACGATGTTGGCGTCCTGCTGCTTGAAGATGTTGAAGCTCACCGCCGGCTGGCCGTTGATGCGCGCGATGCTGTCGATTTCGCGCTCGCGCTCCACCAGCGTGCCCAGGTCGTTGAGCGTCAGCGCCAGGCTGCCGCGGCGGGCCACCACCATCTGGCCGAACTGCTTGGGGTCCTTCACGCGACCCTCCACGCGCAGGATGGCGTCGGACTGCTGGTCGGACAGCAGGCCCACCGGCTGGTCGCTGTTGGCATCGGCCAGCGCCTTGGCAATCTCGGCCGGCGTGACGCCGTAGGCGCGCAAGCGCATCGGGTCGAGGTCGATGCGCACCTCGCGGCTGACCAGCCCGCCCACGTCGACCTTGGCCACGCCTTCCACGCGACCCAGCCGTTTGGAGACGATGAGGTCGGCCATCATCGACAGCTCGCGCGCGCCGCGGGTCTGGCTCAGCAGTGCCATGACCACCACCGGCTGCGCGTTGTCGTTCTGGAAGCGCGACACCACCGGCGGCTTCACATCCTTGGGGAAAGCGGCCTGCGCCGCGGCCACGCGGTCGCGCAGGTCTTGCATGGCGCGGCTCATGTCGGTGTTCAGGCCGAACTCCACGCTCGCCTGCACACGCCCCTCGAAGCTGCGCGACTGGATGCGCTCCACGCCCGCCACCGAGTTCAGCGCCTCTTCCAGCGGCTTGGCGACTTCACGCTCCACCGCCTCGGGCGAGGCGCCGGGGTAGCGGATGTCGATGCCGGCGCCGGGGAAGCTGATATCGGGCATCTGCTCGACGCCGAGCTTGCTGTAGGCAAACAGGCCCAGCACGCACAGGGCCACCATCACCATGGTCGCGAAGACCGGGTTCTGGATTGAAACGCGAGTCATCCACATGATGCGGCCCTCACTGCTGGACCGGGGTCGAGGCCGCGGCAACCGCACTCGCGACCTTGGACGACTTGCTGGACACGACCTGCGCCTTGTCGCCTTCGCGCAGGTTGTCGAAGCGCGCCGCCAGCACCTGGGCCTCGGGCTTCAAGCCGCTGAGGATTTCCACGCGACCCTCGCGGGCGTCGCTGCGCCCGGTGGTGACGATGCGGCGGGCGAGCGCGCCGTTCTCGATCATCCAGACCTGTTCCTGGCCCGAGTTGCGGCTCACGGCGGCCATGGGCACGGTCAGGCGCTGGGTGTCGTCCGGCAGCACCACCTTGGCGGCGGCGTACTGGCCAGCGCGGTAGAGCTCCTTGGGGTTGTCCAGCACCAGGGTCACGCCAATGGAGCGGGTACCAGGCTCGGCCGCGGGCGCGATGCGGGCAATGCGGGCCTCCACGGGCTCTTCCACGCCTTCGACCTTCACCTGCACCGGCATGCCGGGCTTCAGGCGGCTGACCTCGTGCGTGCCCACCAGGCCAGCCAGTTCCAGCTTGGCCAGGTCGACGATGGTCAGGATCTGCTGCTCGGCGGCGAGCTTCTCGCCGGGCACCGCATGGCGCTTGGCCACGACCCCGTTGATGGGCGAAACCAGCGCTGCTTGGCGCAGCGTCACCTGGCTGGTGTCGAGCTGCGCCTTGGCGGCCAACCAGTTGGCACGCGCGGAGTCGTAGGCAGCACGGGAATTGTCGAGCGCCGTCTGGGCGATGAAATTCTTGCTGGCAAGGCCTTCGTTGGCCTTGTGCGTGCGTTCGGCCTGCTCCATCTGGGCCCGCATGGCCTCGACGCTGGCATTGCGCTCGGCAATGCGGTAACGAAGTTCTTCCAGGTCCACCTGGCCCAGGGCCTGGCCGGCCTTGACTCGGCTGCCCTCGCCCACCGCCAGGTTGAGCAGGGTGCCGTTGGACTTGGCCCGCACCACCACCGTCCCCGGCGCCACCAGCGGGCCGCTGAACTCGATCTGGGCGGGCATGGCCGTCAACGTGGGCTTGACCACCTCGCTGGCCACGAACTCCAGCGCCGGCTTGGCCTTGTCCTCACCGGGCTTCTTCGGCGCGTCGCCCTTGCTGGCCATCACCGCCACCCCGGCGCCGCCCACCACCACGACCACGGCCGCGATGACACCCATCCTGAAAGACTTCCGCATGGCTCCCCCAAACGCTCTCTGATACAGACCTTTGCAGTCTAGAAATCAGGGCTTGGCGGCGCAGCGCGCGTGAGACGAAACGCGGAAACGGTGGGCTGAGCTGCACCGGCCGGCGATCAACCCGGCCGGGGGTGCGACGAACTGCCGTTCAGGCGGAGCGAGCGCCCGGGATGGGGGCGATAGGCAGCGTCACGTCACCGCACTGCGCCCGATGACGGAGGGCATGGTCCATCAGCACCAGGGCCAGCATGGCCTCGGCGATGGGCGTGGCGCGGATGCCGACGCAGGGGTCATGGCGGCCGAAGGTCTCGACGGTGGCCGGGTTGCCGGCGCGGTCGATGCTCGCCTTGGGGCTGCGGATGGAGCTGGTGGGCTTGATCGCGATCTCGGCCACGATGTCCTGACCGGTGGAGATGCCGCCCAGCACACCGCCGGCGTTGTTGCTGGCAAAACCGTCCGGTGTCAGCTCATCGCCGTGCTGCGTGCCCTTCTGGGCCACTGATGCAAAGCCCGCGCCGATCTCCACGCCCTTGACGGCATTGATGCCCATCAGCGCGTAGGCGATGTCGGCGTCCAGCTTGTCGAACAGCGGCTCACCCAGGCCCACCGGCACGCCAGTGGCCTCCACGCGGATGCGGGCGCCGACCGAGTCGCCCGCCTTGCGCAGCGCATCCATGTAGGCCTCCAGCTCGTCGATCTGGCTGGCGTTGGCGGCGAAGAAGGGGTTGTTGCCGACGTGCTGCCAGCCTTCGAACGCAATCGCGACCTCGCCCAGCTGCGTCATGCAGCCGCGGAACTCGGTGCCATAGGCCTCGCGCAGCCACTTGCGGGCCACCGCCCCGGCGCCCACCATCGGCGCCGTGAGCCGGGCCGAGGATCGGCCGCCGCCGCGCGGGTCACGCAGGCCGTACTTGCGCCAGTAGGTGTAGTCGGCGTGGCCGGGGCGGAAGGTGTCGAGGATGTTGCCGTAGTCCTTGCTGCGCTGATCGGTGTTCTCGATCAGCAGGCAGATGGGCGTGCCGGTGGTCAGGCCCTCGTAGACGCCCGACAGGATGCGCACTGCATCCGGCTCGTTGCGCTGCGTGACATGCCGGCTGGTGCCGGGGCGGCGCCGGTCCAGTTCGGGCTGGATGTCGGCCTCGCTCAAGGCCAGCCCCGGCGGGCAGCCATCGATGACGCAGCCGATGGCCGGCCCGTGGCTTTCGCCGAAGTTGGTGACGCGGAAGAGTTCGCCGAAGGTGCTGCCTGACATAGGCCTCAAGTTTAGGCGGCCCGCAAAAGCAAAAGCGGCCCCGCAAGGCCGCCTTGTCAGGTTGCGAATCTCAGAGCTTGGGCTCGGCTTCGGCCGTGTTCTCCTCGACCGGCCAGTCGCGGATGTAGGCCTTGAGCATGCGGTTCTCGAAGTCCTGGCTGTCGACCACCGCCTTGGCAACGTCGTAGAACGAGATGACGCCCATCAGCGTGCGGCCGTTCATGACGGGCATGTAGCGCGCGTGGCGGCCGAGCATCATGCGGCGCACCTCGTCGATCTCGGTCTCGGGTGTGCAGGTCAGCGGCGCGTCGTCCATGACGGTGCGGACGATGGTGGTGCCCACCGCGCCCCCGTTCTTGACCACGGCCTGGATGACCTCGCGGAAGGTCAGCATGCCGACCAGGTCGCCATGCTCCATGACCACCAGCGAGCCGATGTCGCGCTCGGCCATGACGTCCAGGGCGTCTTTCAAGGCCTGGTCCGGCGAGACGGTGAACAAGGTGCCGCCTTTGACACGCAGGATATCGACGACTTTCATGGTGGTCTCCGGGACGAGTTGCCCGGGCAACATAGCACACAATGCCCGCGACTCCACCCCATAGAAAACACCATGCCAGGCTTCGACACCCTCGCCCTGCATGCCGGCGCCGCGCCCGACCCGGGCACTGGCGCGCGGGCCACGCCACTGCACCTCAGCACCTCCTTCGTCTTCGAGAACAGCGAGCATGCTGCGTCGCTGTTCAACATGGAGCGCTCAGGCCATGTGTACAGCCGGCTCTCCAACCCGACGACCGCGGTTTTCGAGGAACGCATGGCCGCGCTGGATGGCGGCATTGGCGCCATCGCGACCGCCTCCGGTCAGGCCGCGCTTCACCTGGCGATCTCCACGTTGATGGGAGCCGGTGGCCACATCGTCGCCAGCACCGCGCTGTACGGCGGCAGCCACAACCTGTTGCACTACACGCTGCGCCGTTTCGGCATCGAGACCACTTTCGTGAACCCGCGCGACCTCGACGCCTGGCGCGCCGCCATCCGGCCCGAGACCCGGCTGCTCTTTGGCGAAAGCCTGGGCAACCCGGGGCTGGATGTGCTGGACATCCCGGCCGTCAGCGCCCTCGCCCATGACGCCGGGCTGCCGCTGCTGGTTGACGCCACCTTCACGACGCCCTATCTGCAGCGCCCCGCCGAACTTGGTGCCGACCTGGTCTACCACTCGGCCACCAAGTTCCTGTGCGGCCACGGCACCGTGGTGGGCGGCGTGCTGGTGGACGCCGGCAGCTTCGACTGGGCCGCGGCGCATGAACGCAGCGGCCGCTTTGCCACGCTGTGCGAGCCCTACGACGGCTTTCACGGCATGGTGTTTGCCGAAGAAAGCACCGTGGGGGCCTTCCTGCTGCGCGCCCGCCGCGAGGGCCTGCGGGACTTCGGCGCCTGCATGAGCCCGCACACCGCCTGGCTGATGCTGCAGGGGCTGGAGACCCTGCCGCTGCGCATGGCGCGGCATGTGGCCAATGCCCAGGCGGTGGCGGAGTTCCTGGCGGCGCAGCCGCTGGTGGCCAAGGTCAGCTACCCAGGCCTGGCCTCGCATCCGGACCATGCTCTCGCCCAGAAGCTGCTGCCGCGCGGGGCCGGCGCGGTGTTCTCCTTCGATCTCAAGGGCAGCCGCGAGCAGGGGCGCGCCTTCATCGAGTCGCTCAAGCTCTTCTCTCACCTGGCCAACGTGGGCGATGCCAAGTCGCTGGTCATCCATCCGGCGAGCACCACCCACTTCCGGATGGACGACGACGCCCTGGCCCGCGCGGGCATCGGGCCGGGCACCATCCGGCTGTCCATCGGCCTGGAAGACCCGGCCGACCTGATCGACGACCTCAAGCGCGCGCTCAAGGTGGCAGCCAAGGCAGGAGGCGCGGCATGAAGTTCACCGTCGACGGCCACGAGGCCTATGCCTACACCGGCGGCAATCCCTTCGACCCCGCCCTGCCCTGCGTGGTGTTCATCCACGGCGCGCTGAATGACCACAGCGTCTGGACCCTGCTCGCCCGCTGGTGCGCCCACCATGGCTACAGCGTGCTGGCGGTGGACCTGCCCGGCCACGGCCGCAGCGACGGGCTGCCGCTGGCCAGCGTCGAGGCCATCGCCGCCTGGCTGCACCGCCTGCTGGACGCGGCCGGTGTGGAGCGCGCCGCGCTGGTGGGCCACAGCATGGGCTCGCTGATCGCGCTGGAGGCGGCAAGCCGCGCCAGCCACCTGGTGGTGGTGGGCACGGCCTACCCGATGAAGGTATCTGACGCGCTGCTGGCCACCGCACGCGACCAACCTGAGGCCGCGATGGCCATGGTGACCGCCTTCTCGCACTCGCTGGCCAGCGCCAAGCCCGGCTACCCCGGGCCGGGCGCCTGGCTGCGCGGCGGGTCGATGGCGCTGATGCGCCGTCTGCAGCAGCGCCAGACCAAGGTGAACCTGTTCGAGAACGACTTCCAGGTATGCGACCGCTACACCGGCGGCGAGGCTGCAGCCGCCCGCGTGACCTGCCCGGTGCATTTCATCCTCGGCGCGCTGGACCAGATGACCAGCCCACGCCAGAACGCCGTGCTCGGCGGCCTGCTCAAGCCGCGCATCCACACCGTGCCCGCGGGCCATGCCCTGATGGCCGAAGCGCCGGATGCCGTGCTCGCCGCGCTGCGGGCAGCGCTTCAGGCCAGCTCGTAGGCGCTCTCGTCGGGCCGGCGCACAGCCCGCACGTACTCCCGGGTGAAGCCGGGCCAGATCGCGAAGATGCGCCCGCTCGGGTCGCGGTACCAGGAGCTGCATTGGCTCCAGACGGAGCCGGCGAGGCGCTGCTGCAGCGCCTCCGCCTGGGCGGCCGCCACGTCGGCGCGCACCGAGATCCAGCGGCGCCCTTCCCGCCTGACCCGCTGCATGCAGGCGAGGGCATGCTGCACCTGGGGTTCAATGAACAGCAGCGTCGAGGTGTGGCCGGTGCCGGTGTTGGGCCCGAGCATCAGGAAGAAGTTCGGGAAGCCCGGCACGGTCAGGCCCAGGTAGGCACGCTGGCCACCGCGCCAGGCGTCCTCCAGCGTGCGCCCGTCCAGGCCGGTGATGCGCAGCTGGGCCAGCGGCCGGGTGGTGTCGAAGCCGGTAGCGCAGACGAGGGCGTCCAGCGCATGGGCCCGCCCGTCCGCGGTGACGACGCCATCGGGCGTGATCTCGCGAATCGGGGCCGTCACCAGCGCGCACTGCGGTTGCGCCAGCGCGGGGAAGTAGTCGTTGGAATAGATGATGCGTTTGCAACCCAGCGGGTAGCGTGGCGTCAACCGCTCGCGCAGCTGCGGGTCCGGCACCTGACGGCGCAGATGGGCGGTGGCCGCGCGGACCATCAGCCGCCGCGCGAGGCTGCCTTCGTCGAAGCCGCGGCGGCCCATTTCCAGCACCTGCACCCAGGCGCCACGGGCGAGCCGCGCGTAGCCCGGCAGGTGCATCAGCCAGCGGTCCAGGCGGCCATAGTGCCGGTCCACACGCGGCAGCACCCAGTTGGGCGTGCGCTGGAAGAGCGCCAGGTGCGCCGCCTTCTGCGCCAGCGCCGGCACCAGTTGCGACGCCGTCGAGCCGGTGCCGATGACGCCGATGCGCAAGCCGGAGAGGTCCGCGCCGGCCGGCCAGCGAGCGGTGTGCAGCAAGCGGCCACCGAAGTCATGCAGACCCGGGATGTCTGGCCACCGCGGCTGGCTGAGCGGCCCGGTGCTGCAGACGAAGAATCGCGCACGGACGATGCTTCCGTCGTTCAGCGTCAACCGCCAGCGGCCCGCCACGGCCTCGAAGGCCGCCTCCACGATGGCATGGCCGAGGCGCAGATGGGGGGCGAGCCCATGGTCCCGGGCCAGGCGCTGCTGGTAGGCCAGGATCTCGGGCGCATCGGCGAAGCGGTGCGTCCAGTGCGGGTTGGGTGCAAAGCTGAAGCTGTAGGCCGGCGCGGGCACGTCGACCTGGGCACCCGGGTAGCGGTTGTCCCACCACGTGCCGCCCAGCCCGGCCGATTTCTCGATGAGGATGAAGTCTTCAACCCCGCGGCGCTTGAGCTGGATGCCCATGCAAAGGCCGGACATGCCCGCCCCCAGGATGGCCACCTCGACGTCGATCTCGCGCGCGACATGCATCGGGCGATTGTTGCCAGGGGAAGCCCGCTTGCCGCCCGGGGCCAACCCGCGCTCGAATCGCGGCATGCCGACGACCGACCGCTTCTCCAGCTTCGCTGAGTTCTACCCGTTCTACCTGAACGAACACCGCCACCCCGTCTGCCGCCGTCTGCACTTCGTGGGGTCGACGTTGGTGCTGGCCTGCATCTGGCAACTGGTGTGGACGGGTGCCCTGGTCTGGGTGCTGTACGGCCTGCTGTGCGGCTACGGCTTTGCCTGGGTGGGGCATTTCTTCTTCGAGAAAAACCGGCCGGCCACTTTCAGGTATCCGCTCTACAGTTTCATCGGCGACTGGGCGATGTACCGGGACATCTGGCTGGGCCGCATCAAGCTCTGACCTGGTGTGGTGTCCCGCAAATACGTGCCCATGAAATCGCGGCTTCAACCCCATGGCGGCGCTGCAAATCCTCGCGATACGGCCGGGTATCGCTGCGGTTTGCGCCTTGCCCTGGGCTCGAAGCCATCGATTTCATCGTGTGCACGTATCTGCGGGACGCCCCACTAGTTGCGCCAGGCCACGCCCACGTTGGCATAGGTGCCGTTGCGCTGCTGGGTCAGCGGGCTGTCGGCGGGCGGCCCGACCAGTCGGCTGGCGCCGGCACCGCCGAACACGAACCAATGCTTGGACAAGGGCCGTGTGAAGCTGACGCCGGCATGCAGGTCGCGCAGGCCCGCACCCGGCTCGTAGGCCGGTTTGCCGGTGGCCGTGACCGCCGACTCCGGCACGCCGAAGTAGCTGCGCATGTTGGTCGCATCGGCCGCCGAGATGCCGATGCCGCTGGCCCATTCCAGGGTCGGGCTGCGATAGAAGCGCCAGCCGAGGTCCAGGCCAGCGGTCAACCCGCCCTTGCGGCCGAGGATGTCTTGCGACAGGTTGGCGCCGAGGTTCACGTCCGGCGTGAGGCTGTAGTTGGCGAACAGGCGGGCGCGCAGGGTGCGCTTCACGTCGGGCAGCCCTTGCGTGGTGCTGGCATCGCCACTGTTGCGGCCGCTGTCCACGCGCAGGGCCACACCCAGTCGCAGCCGGCTGCTGTTGACCAGCAGCGTGCTGGCACCGGCTCCGGCGGAGTCACGGCCGAATCCGAGGATGGCGCTGCCGCCCGACGTGCTGATGCGCCAGCGGCCCCACTGGAAGGCCCACAGCGGTCGCAGCTTGGTCTGGCGCGTGCTCGCGCCGTCGTACTCGGGGCGGCTGGCGAGCGAGGCGCCGAGCAGATAGCGGGCCGGCTGGCTTTCGGGTTCCTGTTCCTGCTGCTGGGCCACGGCCAGAGGTGACAGACACAGCAGCGCAAGGGGCAAAGCAGTGATCCTCATGCAACCAGCGTAGCAGCAAAGCCGCGGGCTAATGCGCGTTGAGCTCGTCCTCCCTGGGCCTGCGCGACAAAGACTGCGCATACGCATAGACCATGGCGCCGCGGGAGCGCACACCGAGCTTGCAGTAGATCGTCTTGAGGTAGGAGCGCACGGTGAACTCGCTGATGTGCAGGCGCGCGCTCACCTGCTTGGTCTGCAGGCCGCTGCAGATGAGCTGCACGATCTGCAGCTCCCGATTGGTCAGCAGTCGGTGCAACTCCGAGCGGGTGGCTGAAGCGGCTTCGGCGGAGCGATCCGGCACCAGCGCGTAGCGGTGGCCGGCCCACTCGAAGTGCCCGATCTCATCGGGCAGATAACACTGGCGCAGCCGCGCGCTGCCCGGGCGGCTGCAGTGATCGGGCAGGCGTTCATCCACGCACACGACGCGCAAGAGATGACCACCGAGTTCCAGCGTCGTCACCGGGGAACCCGCCGCCATCTCGGCGTCGTCAGCTTCATCACGGGGTGCATTCATGCCATGCCTCCGTCCGCGTTTGGGGGCGCCATCGCTTGCTGGCCATGTCGTGTCTCCCTGTCCTCATCACTCGGCGGCAGCCGCGTCAGAGGCCGGCGCATTGTTTCGAAATCACGCGGCGCCGGCACCTGGGAACCTGGGGG
>JAIPCJ010000239.1 GCA_021738245.1 Methylotenera sp.
CCATCATGACCCGGCGGCTGACGCGGGACATCACCGTCGGCGGCGTGCAGCTGCCGGCGCGCACGCTGGTGCGGGTGACACCCTGGCTGCTGCATCGCGATCCGCGCTGCTGGCCGGAGGCTGAAACCTTCCGGCCGGAGCGTTTCCTGGACAGCGCGCCGCACGAGATCCCGCGGGGCGCCTACATCCCCTTCGGCCTGGGGCCGCGCGTGTGCCTGGGCCAGCATTTCGCGGTGCTGGAGATGACACTGATTGCGGCGCTGGTGCTGCAACGCTTCCGCCTGAGCCCGGCGGATGCCAGCCCGCCCGAACCACGCATGGCCGTCACGCTGCGGCCCGCTGGCGGCCTGCGCCTGCGGATGGCCGCGCGCGCGCCTCAGCAGCCGCAGCCGTAGCCGAAGGTGTCGACCTCCAGCAGCCGCCAGCGGCCCGCCACATTGGCCAGCAGCAGGCGGTACCAGGGGTCGTCATGGGGCGGTGGCCCGTCCAGATGCCCGGGGCCGCGGCCGGTGGCCTGCAGCCAGGCCAGGTCGGGGATGCCATCGTTGTCGAGGTCGACGGTGCGCCATTCGCCGCTGACAAAGCCGGTCTGGCCACGGTCGAGCTTGAGCACCTGGCGGGTCCAGCGCGCCGGGCCAGCCGGCAGCGGCCGGTGGCTCCAGAGCTGGAACAGCACCGGCACCGGCCCGGCCGGCGGCGCCTCGAAGCCGTTGCGCAACAGCGTGGCGCGGTCGGCCGTGCCGTAGGAGAAGCCGCCGCCCCAGCCGTCGCAGTTGACATCGGAGGTGGGGTCCCAGTCGCGGTAGGTGCGCTGGGGCGCGGCACGCTCGTCGCGCACGGTCTGGTCGGCCAGCAGGCTGATGTGGCGCAGCGGCTGGGTCAGGCGGTCGATGCGCGCGCCCGGGGCCACCTCGCCGCGGTGGGGCGAGCCGGGCTGCAGCGACTCGTGCAACGCGACCACCTGGCCGCCGAAGCGGGCGGCCAACGCGGCGATCGATTCGCCGGGCGCGGCGAGCTGGTCCTCGCGCGTCCACCAAGATGGCGCCGCCTCGGGCAGCGCGGGCAGGGCCTTGAGCAGGGCGAGCGTGCGCGGCGCCGCATCGCCATCACGGTCATAGCCCTCCAGGCCCAGGGAGGGCGCACCGTCGCCGGGCAGCGGCTTGAGCAGGCGAGCCCATTCGGGCCAGACCCGCGGCGGGTCGTCCACACTGACCACCTCGCCGGACAGCCGGGCCTTCATGCGCTCGAGCTGCTCGTCAGGGCCGCGCGGCGCCTTGTCACCGAGCAGGGCACGCTGCTGCTCGACCTGACGCGCGTAATGCGCCATCAGGTCCCAGCTGGGCGAAATCCAGAAGGCGCGCGCTGGATTGAAGTCGGGGTTGGCGGCCCCGTCGGCCAGCACCGGCGTGGCCAGCGAGAGGGCGTTGACGGGTGAGCGCTCCAGATATCGGCAGGCCGTGTGGCCCGACAGGCCCGGCCTGTCGACGAGCTGCACGGCGCAATAGCCGGCGGCAGCGTCCGGGCCGGTCAGGCGCACGACGGTGTTCAGCGCGAGGCTGGCAAGCACCGGCGCCTCGGCACGCGGCTCGGCGCGCAGTTGCAGCCGGCTGCCGGTGACCCAGCGGTGGTCGGGAGGCACGCCGCCCTCCCCTGCCTTGAGCGGCGCCACCGGCTGCTCGCTCAGGTAGCGGCAGGCAACGTAGCCGGTGTAGCGCAGCGGGCCGGCGCCTTGGACTTCGCACCACTCCGCGCCCGCGGCGGGTGGACGGGAGAGTTCCAGTCGATGACCTTGCGGCAGCCGCTCCAGGATGCGCGCGCTGGCCGAGGGCTCCGCGCGCAGCATCAGGTTCGTGGCCTGCACCCAGCGCACGGTGGGCGACGGCGCCGCGTGCGCAGCGAGCCCCGCCAGCGCAACCACCAGCAGCAGGGGCGACGAGCCGAGGCGGCGGCGCATGGCCGGCTTCAGCGGTAGAACGCCTCGACCTGACCCTTGAGCTTGATGCACAGCGGCCGGCCCTTGCGGTCCAGCGTCTTGCCGGCGGGCACCTTCACCCAGCCTTCGCTGATGCAGTACTCCTCGACGTCGAAGCGCTCCTTGCCGTTGAAGCGGATGCCGATGTCATGCTCGAAAACAGCGGCGACATGGTGCGGGCTGCGCGGGTCCACGCTGAGGTGATCGGGCAGTTCGGGGCGGGTATCGGACATGGTCGGTTCAGGGGTGACAACAGCCCTGCATTGTCGCGGCTGGCGGGCCCGGCGGGTTTTCCCGGTGTGCCTGCCGTCACCCGGCACGACTCGCGCGACACTCGCGGCCGTTTCCGACCAGGAGAGTCCATGATCCAGACCACCCGCCGTGCCGTGCTGGGCGCCCTTGGCGCCGCAGCCCTTGCACTCACCAGCGGCCCGAGCCTGGCCGCGCCGGCCGCCGCCCCTGCCGCCGACCGCTGGCAGATCCCCGTCCACGTGAAGAAGCTCGACAACGGGCTCACCGTCATCATCTCGCCCGACCCGAGCAGCCCGACCGTGGGCATCAGCGTGGTCTACAAGGTCGGCATGCGCCTGGAGCCGCGCAACCGCACGGGCTTCGCCCACCTGTTCGAGCACCTGATGTTCCAGGGCACGCCCAAGGCGCCCAAGGGCGTGTTCGACAAGGTCATCACCTCCGGCGGCGGCAGCAACAACGGCTCCACCCGCCCTGACTTCACCAACTACATCGAGACCGCGCCGTCGTCGGCCCTTGAAAGCATGCTGTGGCTGGAAGCCGACCGCATGACGACGCTGGACTTCAACGCCGCCACGCTGAAGAACCAGCAGGACGTGGTGAAGGAGGAGATCCGCGTCAACGTGCAGAACCAGCCCTATGGCGGCTTCATGTGGATCGACATCGGCGGCCTGGCCTTCGACAAATGGGAGAACAACCACGACGGCTACGGCAGCTTCGTCGACCTGGAGAACGCCAACCTGGACGACGTGCGCGCCTTCCACCGCGACTTCTACGGCCCCAACAACGCGGTGCTGGCCATTGCCGGCGACGTGACGCCTGCCCAGGGCTTCGCGCTGGCGCAGAAGTACTTCGGCAAGATCCCGGCGCGCCCGACGCCCAAGCCCACTGACTTCAGCGAAGGCCTGAACACCGCTGAGCGCCGGCTGACGCAGTCCGACAAGCTCGCCCAGGTGCCGGCGGTGGCCGCGGCCTGGAAGATCCCCGAGCGCGGCAGCCGCGACCAGGCGCCGTTCGCCGTGCTGGGCCAGCTGCTGGCCGGCGGCGACGCCTCGCGCCTCTACCAGGGCCTCGTCAAGGGCCGCGAGCTGGCACTCAACGTCAACTCCCTCTATGGCCTCACCGGCGTGTGGGAGTACGACGGCCCGACGCTGTTCACCGTGTTCGCCCTCTACAAGCCGACCACGACGGCCGACGCCCTGCTGGCCGGCATTGACGAAGAAGTGGCCCGCATCGTCAAGGAAGGCGTGGACGACGCCACGCTGAAGAACCTCAAGACCGCCCTGCTGGCCGATTGGTACAACGGGCAGGAGATGTTCCTGCTGCGCGCCGACCGCCTGGCCAAGCTGCAGACCCTCTGGGGCGATGCCAACGTCGTCAACAAGGTGCCCGGCTGGATCGAGGCCGTGACCTCGGCCGACGTGCAGCGTGTGGCGGCCACCTACCTGACCCGCGCCAACCGCTCGGTCATCGACCGCAAGCCTGCCGCCATGCTGGCCGCCCCCGCCGCCGCCAAGGCCGCATCCCAACCCTGAGGCCCCGATGATGAAGACCCGACTCTCCCCCATCACCCGCGCCGGCCTCGCGCTGACGGCTGCGCTCGCCCTCGCCAGCACCGCCCAGGCGGCGCCCGATCTACCGGCTGAGCTGCCGCCCTTCGGCAAGGACAAGCCACTGGTCGTGCCCAAGATCACCCAGACCACCCTGCCCAACGGGCTGCAGGTCTGGGTGGTGCCGCGCAACGGCATTCCGCGCGTGGACTACGTGCTGGCCGTGCGCGGCGCCGGCCTGGGCGCCGATGCGCCCGACGCCCCCGGCCGCGCCAAGCTGCTGGCCGGGCTGCTCTCTGAAGGCACCACCACGCGCAGCTCGCGCCAGATCGCCGAAGCCGCGCAGGCCATGGGCGGTGGCGTGGGCGCCTCGGCCAGCAATGACGGCATCCGCGTCAGCGCCAATGCGCTGGCGTCGCAAGCCGGTGACATGATGAAGCTGCTGGCCGACGTGGCCCGCCGCCCGGCCTTCCCTGACGGCGAGGTGCAGCTGGCCAAGGCCAATGCGCTGCAGGGCCTGAAGGCCGCCGGCGCCCAGCCCGCCTTCCGCGCCGCCAAGGCGCTGGACGGTGCCATCTACGGCGACCACGCCTACGGCCGCACGCAGGAGAACGAAGCCGCCCTCAACGCGGTCACCGCCGAGGGGCTGCGCGCCGAGCATGCACGCCGCTTCCGCCCGGACCGGGCGCTGCTGGTCATCACCGGCCGCATCGATGCCGCCAAGGCGACGCAGCTCGCCCGCGAAGCCTTCGGCGACTGGAAGGCGACCGGCGAGCCCTTGCCCGAACTCGCGCCGCCGCCGGCCACCATGCCGGTGCAGCGCCTGCTGCTGGAGCGCCCCGGCAGCGTGCAGGCCACGCTGCGCCTGGGTCGCCCCGGCATGCCCGCCAGCGGTGACGAGCAGGTGGCCCTGCGCCTGACCAGCGCCATCCTCGGCACGGGCTTCTCCAGCCGCGTGAACATCAACCTGCGCGAGGAAAAGGGCTACACCTACGGCGCCCGCGCGGGCGGCGTGTCCTGGCGCGTGGGCGGGGCCATCACGGGCGGCGCCGACGTGCGCAACGAGGTGACGGGCGCGGCCATGACCGAGTACATCAAGGAGTACCGCCGCATCGGCACCGAGCCGGTGCCCGAGGCCGAGATGGCGATGAACAAGCGCTACATGGCCGGCAGTTACCTCGTCAGCACGCAGCTGCAGGGGTCGCTCGGCCAGCAGCTTGCCGGCAACTGGCTGGTGGGCCTGCCGGCCGACTTCCTCGGCAAGTTCGTGCCCGCCCTGCAGAAGGTCAGCGCGGCCGAGGTGCAGGCCATGGGCAAGAAGTACTTCAACCCCGACGAGCAGAGCTGGGTGGTGGTGGGCGACGCCGACAAGATCGGCGAGCAGCTCAAGGCCTTCGGCGAGTTCAAGGTCGTGAAGCCCTGAACGCCCCCCCGCGGTACCTGACCGCCATCGCCCCGGAACTGCAACCGGGGCGGG
>JAIPCJ010000240.1 GCA_021738245.1 Methylotenera sp.
GTGATGCCGGTATCGGCGAATTCGCTGGACGCGCAGCGCGTCCAGGCATCCAGCGCGGCCTTGGGGGGCACGTAGGCGCTGAAACGGGGCGCGTTCGTCAGGACACCGATGGGGGTGATGTTCACCACATGCCCACGCCGCTTGGCCGCCATGCCAGGCAGCAGGCCCATGGTCACGCGCAGGCAGCCGAAGTAGTTCAGCTGCATGGTGCGCTCGAAGTCGTGGAAGCGGTCGTAGCTGCTCTCGATGGCGCGGCGGATGGAGCGGCCCGCGTTGTTGATCAGGAAGTCCACGCCGCCGAAGTTCGTCGTGCACCACTCGATGAGCGACGCGCAACCCTCTTCGTCGGCGATGTCGCAGGCGAAGGCATGGATCTGGGCCTGCTTGCCGGCCTTGTCCTTGATCTCCTTCACGGCTTCATCGAGCTTGACCTGATCACGCGCACAGATGAGGGTGATGGCGCCGGCCTCGGCGAACTTGATCGCGGCCGCCAGACCGATGCCCGAGGAGCCCCCCGTCACCAGCACCACCTTGCCGCCGGTCGCGCCCTTGAGCGAGCGGTCGATGAACAGCGCCGGGTCGAGATGACGCTCCCAGTAGTCCCACAGCCGCCAGGCGTAGTCCTTCAGGTCGGGGCAGGCGATGCCGCTGCCCTTGAGCATGGCCTCGGTGTCGCGGCAGTCGAAGCGCGTCGGGTAGTTGATGAAGGTGAACATGTCCTCGGGCAGGCCGAGGTCCTTCATGACGGCATTGCGGATGCGGCGCACCGGCGCCAGCGCCATCAGGCCCTTCTTGACGCTCTTGGGGATGAAGCCCATCAACGCGGCGTTGATGAAGAGGTTCATCTTGGGCGCGTGAGCGGCCTTGCTGAAGATGTCCAGCACATCGCCAACGCGGTAGCCCTTGGGGTCGACGAGGTGGTAGCAGCCCTGGCCCTTGCTGACCTTGTGGGAAATGTGGTCGAGCGCATCAACGACAAAGTCCACCGGCACGATGTTGATCCGGCCACCCTCCAGCCCGACGCTGGGCATCCAGGGCGGCAGGATCTGGCGCATGCGCTGGATCAGCTTGAAGAAGTAGTAAGGCCCGTCGATCTTGTCCATCTCGCCGGTGGTGGAGTCGCCCACCACCATCGCGGGGCGGTAGACCGTCCACGGGCGCTTGCACTCCTTGCGCACGATCTTCTCGCTCTCGTGCTTGGTCAGGAAGTAGGGGTGATCGAGGTTCTCGGCCTCGTCAAACATGTCCTCCCGGAACACGCCTTCGTACAGGCCTGCGGCGGCGATGGAGCTGACATGGTGCACATGCCCGGCATCGATGGCCTGCGCGAACTCCACCATGCTGCGCGTGCCTTCGATGTTGACCGCCGTCTGGGCCTCCTCGTCGGCGCTCAGGTCATAGACCGCGGCGAGGTGGTACAGGTGATCGATCTGCCCCTTGAGGCTCTTGATGACGTCAGCCGCGACGCCGAGCTTCTTGCTGGTGAGGTCGCCGTAGACGGGGATCGCGCGCGTCTTGCTCACGCCCCAGTAGGCCAGCAGGTCGGGCAGCTTGGCGGCGCTCTCCTCGCGCATCAGGAAGTAGACCGTGCTGCCGCGGCGTGCCAGCAGCTTCTTGACGAGTCGCTTGCCGATGAAGCCGGTCGCGCCGGTGACGAAATACTGCATGCGGGTCTCCTGCTTGTCGAAGTTGTCGGGCCGATTCTTCACCACCGCGCATGACGATCCGCTGCGCACTTTCCCGGGTCGATCGGTGCCCCATCGTAGAGCGCACTCACTAGGATTGGCCGCGCCACGACGGGGCCGCGCCGCTACAGTCCGTCCGGCAATTCGCTCAACTGCAAGGACACCCACATGGTCAAGAAGCTCCAGAAGATGGCTGACAAGAAGAAGGCCGCTGCGGCCACCCCCTTCCCCGCCGGCCTGCTCGACAGCGACATGGCCAAGAACGTCAAGGACAGCGCCCAGCAGATCTGGGCCGCCGGTCTCGCCTCCTTCGCCAAGGCCCAGGGTGAAGGCTCCAAGGTCTTCGAGGCCCTGGTCTCGGAAGGACTCAAATTGCAGAAGAAGACCCAATCCGCCGCTGAAGAAAAGCTCAGCGCCGTGGCCAGCAAGGTCAGCGGCATGGCTGGTGACGTCGGCTCCAAGGCCGGCCAGCACTGGGACAAGCTCGAAACCATCTTCGAACAACGCGTGGCCAAGGCGCTCAAGAGCCTGGGCGTGCCCTCGGCCGGCGACGTCGAGAGCCTGATCAAGCGCATCGACGCCCTGGCCGTGTCGGCCGGTCTGAAGAAGGCCACGCCCGCCAAGGCTGCCAAGAAGGCCGTCGTCAAGAAGGCTGCCGCCGTGAAGAAGGCCGTCGCCAAGAAGGCGCCTGCTGCGAAGAAGGCGGTGGTGAAGGCTGCCGCCCCGGTGAAGGCAGCCGTGAAGACGGCGGCCAAGACCGTCGCCAAGAAGGCCGCGCCGGCCAAGAAGGCGCCGGCTGCCAAGACGGCAGCCACGCCGGCCAAAAAGGCGGTGCCCGCCAAGAAGGCCCCGGCCGCCAAGAAGGTTGCCGCGCCCGCCGCGGCTCCGGCCGCTGCCGAGAAGCCGGCCCAGGCCTGAAACCTGCCTGACTGACCTTTCTGCACCATGAGCCAACCACGCATCGGGTTGGCCCTGGCCGGCGGAGGCCCACTGGGCGCCATCTACGAAGTTGGCGCCCTTTGCGCTTTGGAAGAGGCCGTCGAGGGCCTGGACTTCACCGCCTGCGATGGCTACATCGGCGTCAGTGCCGGCGGCTACATGGCCGCGGGGCTGGCCAACGGCATGACGCCGCACCAGCTCTGCGCGGCTTTCATCGAGAACACCGCCGAGCCGCCGGATCGCTTCGACCCGGCCGAGCTGCTGCAGCCGGCCTGGGCCGAGTTCGGCGCACGGCTGCGCCAGGTGCCGCGCCTGCTGCGCGATGCGGCGCGCGAGGTGCTGCTGGAAGGCCGCTCGGTGCTCGGCGCGGTCGAGCGGCTGGGGCGGGCGCTGCCCACCGGCCTGCTGTCCAGCGAGCGCTTTGGGGAGGCGCTGCAGCAGGTGTTCGCGAGGCCCGGCCGCAGCAATGACTTCCGGCGGCTGCGGCGCCGCCTCATCCTGGTCGCGACCGACCTGGACAGCGGCGAGGCCATCCCCTTCGGCGCCGAGGGCTGGGACCATGTGCCCATCTCCCAGGCCGTGCAGGCCAGTGCGGCGCTGCCAGGGCTGTTCCCGCCGGTGGAGATCGACGGCCGCACCTATGTCGACGGCGCCCTCAAGAAGACCCTGCACGCCTCGGTGCTGCTGGACCGCGGGCTGGACCTGCTCATCTGCCTGAACCCGCTGGTGCCCTATGCCAGCAACCGGCTGACCTCCCGCGATGCACGTTCGCGCCGGGCCCGCCAGCTCGCCAGCCGCCTGGGCCGCGCGCCACAGCCGCGCCTGCACCGGCTGGTGGACGGCGGCCTGCCACTGGTGCTGTCGCAGACCTTCCGCTCCCTCATCCATTCGCGCCTGGAGCTGGGCATGCGCGGCTACGAGCTGAGCCACCCGCAGACCGACATCCTGCTGTTCGAGCCCGACCCGCGGGACGCCGAGCTCTTCATGGCCAACACCTTCAGCTACCGCCAGCGCCGCCATCTCGCGGAGCACGCCTACCAGGCCACGCGCGAACTGCTGCGCGAACGGGCAGCCGAGCTGGGCCCGAAGTTCGCCCGGGTGGGCCTGCGCCTGCGCGAGGACGTGCTCGCCAGCCGCGAGGCACGGCTGTTGCCGGCGCCGGGCGAAACCCGCACCGAGGCCGCGCTGCGCAGCCTGCGCAGCACCCTCAGCGTGCTGGAGGCCCGGGCACGCTGATCAGGCGTCCACCAGGCGCCGCGTGATGGCGGCCTGCACGGGCGGCAGATGCCGGGCGATGTCGATGACCGCGCGGCGCAGCGCCAGCACGGGAGCCCGGTCGTCGGTGAACAACCGCACCAGCGCATTCGTGCCCGCGTACAGCGGCCCGGCGGCGCGCCGGTGCTCGGCCTCGTAGGCCAGCAAGGGGCCGAGCTCGCCCGGGTCGCGCGCCGCATCGAGCCGGCGCGACAGCGCCTCGATACCGTAGAGCCCCAGGTTGTAGCCATGCGCCGTGACCGGATGCATGCCCACCGCAGCGTCGCCGATCAGCGCCAGGCGCGGCGCAACGAAGCGTTCGGCCCACACGGCCACCAGCGGGTACACATAGCGCTCGCCGTCCAGCCGCATCGCGCCCAGCCGCCCCTCGGCCGCGGCCTCGATGGCCTGGGCCAGCTCCACGCCGTCCATCGCGGCCAGGCGCGGCAGCTCGGCATTCGCCACGGTCCAGACGGCGGAACAACGCTTGCCCGTTTTGGGCAACAGGGCCAGCGTGTGGCCGGCCAGGAAGCATTCCTGGGCCACGCCGTCGTGCTCCCGTTCATGCGCCAGCGGCACCAGCAAGGCACTGCGGCCGAAGTCGCGATGGCGCGCCCCGATGCCCGCGAGCCGGCGTAGCGGCGAGAAGCGGCTGTCCGCCGCCACCACCAGCGGCGCACTGTGGCGCTCGCCGCCGCGGGTGTCGACATGCGCCAGGTCCGCCGTGCGCGTGAACCCGTTCACCGCCTGACCGCAGCGGACATCGATGCCCCGCTGTTGCGCCGCGCCCCAGGCCGCCGCGCGCAGGCGATGGTTGGCCACCAGCCAACCCAGGTCCTGCCCACGAGACGCAAAGGGCAGCGGCCACCGTGAGCCGCTGGAGCGCACCGTGGCGCTGCGCAGCGGGGCGATGTCGCTCAGGCGCTCCCACAGGCCGAGCTGCGCCAGCAGGCGACGCGAGCGCTGGGTGAGCGCGATCTCACGCCCGTCGTCGGTGGGCGCGGCCAGCACGGCGGCGTCGGCCTGCTCCAGCACGCGCACCGCCAGTCCACGGTCGTGCAGGGCGCAGGCCAGTGCCAGCCCGGCGGGGCCGGCGCCGCAGATGACGACATGGGGTTCGGGGCAGGCAAGGACGTTCATGGCCGCACAGCCTAGGCAGGGGCAGGCGGCAGCACCTTGACCCAGGTCAGCACACCCGGGATTCCCGAGCCCGCCATGGGGTTCCCCGGCTGCAGGCAGCATCTCGCCCCATGTCATCGCTCCCGACCACCC
>JAIPCJ010000241.1 GCA_021738245.1 Methylotenera sp.
CCTGCAGGCTGTAGATGCGGCGTTCCTTGAACAGGGCCGGCTTGTCGTTGTAGTACTTGCTGACCTCTTCCGCGCTGGGCTTGGCCACGGCCTCGCCCACGCGTTCGGCATAGGCGCGGGCGATGATCTCGCGCTTGGCGGCCTCGATCTGCTGCACGACGCGCGGGTCGCGGTCGACCTTTTGCTCCTGGGCCTTCTGCACGGCCAGCTCCTGGTCGATCAGGCGCTCCAGCACCTGGCGGCTGGCCGCTTCGGCCTGCTCGGGCTTGAGACCCTGCTGGCGCTGCAGCACGAAGTTGATCTGGTGGACGGTGATCTCTTCCTTGTTGACCTTGGCGGCCGTCTGCGACGCCTTGTCGCCCTTGTCGCCGCCACAGGCCGCGAGCATGGCCGCTGCGGCAACGATGGCCAGCAGCAGGGGGGCACGGGGGTTGATCAGTCGCGTTGCCATCTTTTGTCGGTCCTTGTTATGGAGAAGAGGGCTCCTTGCCCATAGGAGCAAACCAGTGTAGCGGGGGCATATGTCGGCTCTAGGGCACTCACGAACCCATAACAGGGGGCGTGCTCGGCCTCATTGAGTCGACCGCGGTTAGAGCAATTTCAAGACGTAAGTTCCGCAAACCCCACGTTCTTGGGGGTGTGACCCGGCAAACGAGGATATCGCCGTCCCGGCGAGCGGCCCAACCCCTGGGCGGGGGTGGTCAGGCCCGGGGGTGCGCCCCGGACCGGTGCATCAGCCCCGTGCGGGGCTGGCCATCAGCACTTGATGCCGGCGTGCAGCGCGACGATGCCGGCGCTGAGGTTGTGCACGTCGACGTGGCCGAAGCCGGCGGCCTTCATCATGGCCTTGAGGGTGGCCTGGTCGGGGTGCATGCGGATGGATTCGGCCAGGTAGCGGTAGCTGTCGGCGTCACCCGCGAACAAGGAGCCCAGCTTGGGCAGGATGTTGAAGGAGTACCAGTCGTAGGGCTTGCGCAGCGGCTCGGCAATGCGCGAGAACTCCAGCACCAGCAGCCGGCCACCTGGCTTGAGCACCCGGCACATCTCGGCCAGGGCCAGGTCCTTGTGGGTCATGTTGCGCAGACCGAAAGCCACGCTGACCAGGTCGAAGCTCTCGTCCTTGAAGGGCAGCTTCTCGGCGTCGGCAAGGCTCGTGGGCAGCACGAGACCTTCGTCAAGCAGCCGGTCGCGGCCCTGGCGCAGCATGGCTTCGTTGATGTCGGTGTGCACGACCATGCCGGTGTCGCCCACCTTGCGGGCAAAGGCACGCGACAGGTCGCCCGTGCCGCCAGCAATGTCCAGCGCCCGCTCGCCCGGCTTGAGGTTGGCCACCTGCACGGTGTAGGCCTTCCAGGCCCGGTGCAGGCCGGCCGACATCACGTCGTTCATGAGGTCGTACTTGGACGCGACCGAGTCGAACACGCCCCGCACCTTGCGGGCCTTCTCGTTCTCGTCGACCTGCTGGAAACCGAAGTGGGTGGTGCTCATGGTTCAGTGCGAATGGCAGCTGCCGCCGCTCTTGACGGGCATGGGGTCGTCGCGGCCCTTGCCGGCGGCGGCGAGGCGGGCTTCGTAGTCGCGCCAGAGGGCGTCCTGCTGGCTGCCGAGCTTGTAGAGGTAGTCCCAGGCGAACAGGCCGCTGGCGTGGCCGTCGGAGAACTCCGGCCGCACCGCGTAGTGCCCCACGGCCTCGAGGTTGGTGATGACCACGTCGCGCTTGCCGGTCTGCAGCACTTCCTGGCCCGGGCCGTGGCCCATGACTTCGGCCGAGGGGCTGTAGACGCGCATCAGCTCGAACGGGATGCGAAAGCGCGCGCCGTCGTCGAAGGCGATTTCAAGCACGCGCGACTGCTGGTGGACGGTGAGTTCGGTAGGCGCTGGCATGCCGCGAGTGTCCCTCAGAACGACTGGTACACCGGCAGCGCGCCATCCCGCGGCTTGACCTGGGTGAAGCGGGCCGCCAGGCGCGATTGCACGCTCACCGGCAGCGGCGCAAAGCCGGTGCCGCGGGTGAGGTCGTCGCCATGCATGAAGCACCAGTACAGGAACTTGAGCGCGCCCTGCACCTGGGCACCCTGGGCCGGTTCGGCGTCCACCAGCACGAAGCTGGTCAGGGTGATGGGCCAGGCTTCGGCACCGGGGCGGTCCAGCAGCGTGGCGAGGTCGTCGCCCGAGCGGTGCATGTCGCTCTCCAGCACCGCCACGGCAAAGCCGCGCTCGGAGGGCAGCACGAAGCGGCCGGCCGCGTTGCGCAGCTTGACGGCCGCGAGCTTGTCGCGCAGCACGCGGTCGTAGGACACGTAGGCAATGCTGCCCGGCGTGGCACGCAGGGTCTGCACCATGCCGTCGTTGCCTTCGGCCTTGAGCGGCTCACCGGGCCAGGCCGGCGCCTGGCTGGCACCGACCTCGGCCTTGAAGGCCGGCGAGACACCGGCGAGGTAGCGGCTGAAGCCGTCGCTCGTGCCCGACTTCTCGGCGCGCACCACGCGCTTGATGGGCTGGGCGGGCAGGCTCAGGCCGGGGTTGAGCGCGGCGATGCGGCCGTCGTTCCAGAACTTGATGCGGCCCAGGAAGATGTCGGCCAGCACCGGGCCGTCCAGCTGCACCGCGCCACCCAGGCCGGGCAGGTTGACCACGGGCACCACGCCGCCCACCAGCATGGGGATCTGCAGCAGATGCTGCTTGGCCAGCTCGGCCGGTGGCAGGGGCGAGTCGGTGCCGCCGAAATCGACCTTGCGGGCCGTGATCTGCTTGATGCCGTCACCCGAGCCGGTGCCCTTGTACAGAACGGCCACCCCGCCGGCCTTGGCGAAGGCCTTGGCCCAGGTCTCGTAAACCTTGGACGGGAAGGTGGCGCCCTGCCCTTGCACGGTCTGCGCGGTGGCGCCCCAGGTCAGAGTCAGAGGGACGGCGAGGCACAGGGCAGCGCGCAGAAAACGCAGGGAACGGAACATGGCCAAAACAGCAGGCTTGGTGAAAACCCGTAATCATGCCCTGTGTCTTCCGTCCCCTTGATTGAGGGGCCGGTCTAATCGCACGTTCTTCCTGCCATCTGTCTGTCACGCCATGACCCGATTCGCCCGCCACCGCCTCGCCGCCGCAGCGACCCTGCTGGGCCTGGCCGCCACCGCCCACGCCCTGGACCTGAAGGGCCTGTCCAAGGAAGTTGAGCCCTGCGACGACTTCTACAGCTTCGTCAACGGCAACTGGGAGGCTGCCACCGAGCTTCCCGCCAGCCGCGCCCGGATCGGCAGCTTCGAACAGCTGCGCCAGGCCAACGACGAACTGCTGAACCGGGCGCTCAAGGAGCTGGCCGACCAGCCCCGGCTGCAGACCACGCCCGGCCTGAAGCTGATCGCCGCCTACTACGCCTCCGGCATGGACGAAGCCGCCATCGAGGCGCGCGGCCTGACCTCGATCACGCCGCTGCTCAACCGCATCGACGGCCTGCAGCGCCGCGAAGACCTGCCCACGCTGCTCGCCCTGCTGGCCCGCAGCGGTGTGGCCGCCCCGCTGGGCTATGGCGTGTCACCCGACCGCAAGGACACCCGGCGCAACGTGCTGAGCCTCGCCCAGTCGGGCCTGGGCCTGCCCGACCGGGACGACTACTTCCGCACCGATGACCGCACCCGCGGCCTGGCTGCGGCCTACCGCCAATTCGCCAAGACGGTGTTGGGTGCCACCGGCCGTGCCGCGACCGATGCCGATCTCGACGCGCTGATCGCCTTCGAGACACAACTGGCCGAGGCCTCGCGCGAGCGCACCAAGCTGCGCGACCCCAACGCCAACTACAACCCCATGAGCCTGGGTGAGCTGGCCACCGCCGCCCCGGGGCTGGACTGGAACGCCTACCTCGCCGTGCTGACCGCCGGCGCCAAGCTGCCCCAGCGTTTCATCGTGGCCCAGCCCGAGTTCGCGACCCGCGTGGCCCAGCTGGCCGCCAACACGCCGCTGGATGTGTGGCGCCGCTACCTGGCGGTGCGCGTGCTCGACACGGCCGCGCCGCGCCTGCCCAAGGCGTTTGCGGACGCCTCGTTCGAGTACCGCGGCAAGGCCATCACCGGCCTGCAGGCGCCGGCACCGCGCAACGAAGAGGTCATCCAGCAGATTGGCGGCCGCTACGGCAACGAGCCGGTGGCCCTGGCCCTGGGCGAGCTGTTCGTGGCCCGCGCCTTCTCACCCGAGGCGCAGAAGCGCTCGCTGCAGCTGGTGGAGGACGTGCGCGCGGCCATGAAGGCCCGCATCGAGAAGCTGTCGTGGATGACCGCGCCGACCAAGGCCAAGGCGCTGGAGAAACTGGCGCAGATGCAGCCCATGATCGGCGCGCCGGCCAAGTGGCCGCAGTACGAAGGCCTGCAGCTCAGCGCCAACGACTACGCCGGCAACTGGCTCAAGGTGGCGCTGTGGCACAGCGACCGCCAGATCAAGGACCTGGACGCGCCGGTGGAGCGCAACCGCTGGCGCACCAGCCCGCACATCGTCAACGCGTTTGCCGGCGGCTTGAACCAGATCACCTTCCCGGCCGGCATCCTGCAGCCGCCCTTCTTCGACGCCAAGGCCGACGACGCCAGCAACTACGGCGGCATCGGCATGGTGATCGGCCACGAGATCACCCACCACTTCGACGACAGCGGCCGCAACTTCGACGCCACTGGGGCCTTGACGGACTGGTGGACGCCCGCCGACGCCGAAGGCTACAAGGCCCGCGCCGACAAGGTGGCCGAACGCTACAGCGCCATCTCGCCCCTGCCCGGCTACAACATCAACGGCCGCCTGACGCTGGGCGAGAACATCTCCGACATGTCGGGCCTGCCCATCGCCTACGAGGGCCTGCAACTGGCGCTGAAGCGCACGGGCGGCGCCGACCGCAAGATCGACGGCTACACGCCGGCGCAGCGGTTCTTCATCAGCAATGCGCTGGTGTGGCGCAACAAGGTGCGCACCGAGTTCCTGATCAACCAGCTGCGCACCGACTCGCATTCGCCGGCCAAGTACCGCGTGCTGACGCCGATGAGCAACTCGCCCTACTTCGCGCAGGCGTTCTCCTGCAAGGCGGGGAGCCCGATGGTGGCGAGTGATCCGGTGACGGTGTGGTGACGGCCTGAAGGCCGAAAGGGAAACGGGGCCGAAGCCCCGTTTCCATC
>JAIPCJ010000051.1 GCA_021738245.1 Methylotenera sp.
CCTGATGACACTTAGTGTCGCCACGTCAATCACTCCAATACTCCTGCCGCAATTTGCGGCAGGCTAGGGTTCATACGTGGGTCAGGTTTGAACGGAAATCAGTGACGGTGAAGGGTCAGTTCTTGCCGGAAATCAACAACTGTTCAACTGGAGACTTTTGGGAGCCCTCCTGCTGTGGTGCCTTGCCTGCCTGGGCGTAGGTGGGTTGCTAGGGTTCGTGTTCGGCATCCCGCGGTCGATAACCCCAACCGAGCGGGGCGCTGCAAAGGAAGAGGCCGCCACCTCAGCCACGGGTGCCAAGGTTCAAGCTTGGCGAGCCAACACCAACCTTGAAGAGGTGTCCGACTGGTTGACCAAGATCATCGTGGGCCTGTCGCTGGTCCACCTGCACGAGATCGAAACGCGGTTACTTGCGCTTAGCAAGTTGGTGGCCGCGTCGGTCGCGCTCCCGCAATACCCGATTGCGGGTGATGCGGCTGTGGCAGTCAATGACGCAGCGTCTGCCGCCTCGGCGGCTCAGGGAGCTGCGTCAGCGGCATCGGCATCGGTAGTAGATGCCATCGCTTCCGCTGCGTCTGCGGCGAGTGCAGCGGCTTCCGCCGCGGCTCAAAAGGCCGCGTCTGCTGTGTCGGCTGCCGCGTCAACGTGCACGAGCGCGTGCGCTCCATCTGACGCGGCGGTTTCGGTTGCGATGGCGCTGATCATTTGCATGACAGCCGTCGGCTTCCTGCTCGGCTATCTGTATACGCGTCTGTTCCTGCCGGGGGCATTTGTTCGCTCGGAGCGGGATGCAGCCGTCGAATTCAAGGAGCGCTTGCGCAATGCGCAGGTGGGCGCTGTCCAGACGCCTCAGCCTCCAGAGGGAGGGCCGGTGGTGGCAACCACAAAGGACATCGTTGCTGCTCAGGCGGTCGCGCAGGCCGTGCCTGCAGATCGTCCAGATCTGCCTTTGCGCGAACTGATCAAGCTCTGCGCGGAATACGATCAGCTGCGCATCGATATGCCTGCATTTAGCCACACGCGGACCAGAAAGATGAGCGACATCGTCAGCCGGATGAAGCCGCTGACGACCGCCAATCGCAGTGCCCTTGACACACTCGCACATAGCTCGCTGGCCGGCGAGCGGCTGGCAGCCACGGTGATGCTGTTGATGCAATTCGATCCGAACTACATCGACTGGCTGGCCGCTCGCTTGTCCGACGAGTCTGCCTTTATCGGCTTCCAGGCAGCCAGCGCCTTGTTGGCGCGCATGACTTCGATGAGTGACGAATCTGAGCGGCAACGCATCGCCGCCGCTGTCGAAGCCGCAAGAGCGCGTATTCCGCCAGATCGGTCGGACAAATCCCGCGACGCGTTGATCGATCGCATCATCAGCAGAAACACCAACGGTTGATGACCTATGGTGAGCCACGCGCCGCCGCCTCGACACGTCTCTCCAAAGGATAGGCGCGCCTGCTGACACGGGATCTATAGCGATTACCCACAAACGGTGAGTTTCCACATGACGAAGTATGTTGGCGCCTTCACCGCCGATCAGCGGCGTCAGCTGGATCAGCTTGAGCGCTTCGCACAGACGCCCGAGTACGAGCGATTGCTTGGGGTTACGAAGGACTTCAACGTGGATGCCGATGTATGGCTGGCCAAGTGGCTGGTCCGTCCGGCGTTTGGCCTGGATGCAGCGCCGCGAGGAGGTCATCCAGAACGCACCATGTTGAGTGCCTGGTGTCGGTGATGCAGCCGACATACAAGCCCCAACCAGGCGAATGTCTGATGACTACCGCAGCGGCCGCTCGAACCTTCAGCCGGAATGTCTCAGCTCAGCCTAATCCGGTCGCCACTGGCGCCGGAGGTTAGCGAGACCGGAATCCGCGCCTGACCCGCTGAGTGGGTTGCCAGCCTCGGGCAGACTCGTGTGATGAGCCAGGGGACGTGCAGCATGGCCTTCATGACTGAAGCCCTAGACCAAAGCGCCATTCTCTTGCCTACGCATGTTGACGACGGCCTCTTGGCTCGCATCTCGGACCCGTGTGTTGTGCAGGCCAGCCAGTTGCTGCCTGACCCGGCATGCGCCCTCGACGACGAGATGTCAGTCGATGTCATCGCCGACCACATCGGACCAGTACGGCTCACCTTCAAGAAGCGACGCTATTGCAGACCCAACGGGAAGATCTCATATGTGTCTTGGCTCAGTCGGCACGCTGAGTCGGCGGCCAGCGCTGAAAGTTCAAACTTGAGTGAAACAAAAGGGCGAAAGTTCAGACTTGAATGAGACACGGGTTCAAAGCCTGCTGAGCCGTGCAGCGCCAAGTGGTTGATCAGAACCGGTTGTCAGTTCCGCGTTGAACGCAAACCGACAACCGGCCGCACAAACGCATCCCGCGCCTTCTGCGCCAGGGCCCAGTGATGGCAGCCCGGCTGGTGGTCGTTGATCAGCCCCATGGCCTGCATCAGGGCGTGCATGGTGGTCGGGCCGACGAACTTCCAGCCGCGCTTCTTGAGGTCTTTGGACAGCGCTTCTGACGGGGCGGACTGCGACAGGTTGTGTGCGATCGAGTTCTTCGGGGGCTCGAAGCGCCAGAGGTAAGCGGCGAGCGAGCCTTCGGTGGCGACCAGGTCGACGCAGCGTCCGGCGTTGTGGATGGCGGCTTCGATCTTGCCGCGGTGGCGCACGATGCCCGGGTCGGCCAGCAGCCGGGCGACGTCGGTCGCATCGAACTGCGCCACGCGGCGGTAGTCGAAGCCGGCAAACGCGGCCCGGAAGGCCTCGCGCTTGTTCAAGATGGTGCGCCACGACAGCCCGCTCTGGAAGCCTTCCAGGCAGAGCTTCTCGAACAGCCGGAAGTCATCCGCCACCGGGCGGCCCCATTCCTCGTCGTGGTAGCGAAGGTATTCGGCGTCACCAGGCGCGGCGGCGCACCAGGCGCAGCGTGGGCGGCCATCGGGGGGCAGGTACAGGGGCTTCAACGGTATTTCTCTTGCAGCAGGCGCAGCACGCCATCGCGCTCCAGGCGGCGCAGGGCGTCGGTCAGACGGTCGACGGTGGGCTGCGGCAGGTCGCTGCGCACGGCGAGGTATTGGGACTCTTCCTGGAAGACCGTTCGGCCCAGGCGCACGCGGTCGGCGAGCCGGGCGTCGCGGATGTGGCGGATGAGGTTCACGTCCTGGCCGTAGATGGCATCGGTGCGGCCCAGGGTCAGCATCTGCAACGCCTCGCGCTCGGAGCTCACCTCCGACAGATTCACGCCGGCGATGTCGAGCTTGCGCGCCAGCACGGTGCCGCGCGTGACGAGCACGGGTTTGATCTGGCTCATCGTGGCGAGGTCGAGCAGGCTGTCCACGGGGCGCAGGTCGTCCACGCGTTGCACGATGACGTGGCGGATGGTGTACAGCGGCACGGGCACATAACGCCATTGCCGCTCACGTTCAGGCGAGCGCAGCAGGCAGAAGAAGGCATCCACCTGGCCCTCGCCGAGCATGCGTTCCACGCGCCGCAATGGCACGAGCTGATCCAGCCCCGTGAAGTGCAGCCCCGGGTCCACGCGCTCGACGGCGTGCAGCACGTCGATGCAGATGCCGGGGCGCTGCGGGCCGCCGTCGGGGTCGTACTTGACGAGGGAGCTCGCCTGCTGGACGGTCCGCAGGGTCAGCTCTTGCGCGTGGGCGCCGGTGAGCGCCAGCCCGCCGATCAGGCCACAGCAGTCACGGCGCCGCATGGGTTTCAGGCCTTCCTGAGGACATTTGCGCAGCATAGCGCCCGGGGCCGGCAGAATGCACGCATGGCAAAGCCCCAATTCACCTGCACCGTGACCGTTCAGGCCCTGCCCGAGCAGACGCATCTCGAGCAGGGGCTCTACGCCTACAGCTACACCGTCACGCTCGAGAACACCGGCGACGTGCTGTCCCAGTTGATCGGCCGGCACTGGGAAATCACCGATGCACGCGGCCAGGTCCAGGTCGTCGATGGTCTGGCGGTCGTTGGCCACCAGCCGGTGCTGGCGCCGGGCCAGAGCTTCCAGTACAGCTCCTGGGCCCAGATCAGCACACCGCAGGGCACGATGCGCGGCCGCTTCCTGTGCGTGACCGAGGCCTGCGAGGTGTTCCACACCGAGGTGGAAGAGTTCCTGCTGGCCGACAGCGCCTCGCTGCATTGACCTGCCGCGCCACCGACGCCCGGGCGCGACGATGCCGCACCCGTCCCGCCTGAGGCCTTCACGATTGCCATGAACACCGCCAACTGGGACCTCACCGCCTTGCTGAACGCGGCCGACCCGCAGGCGCCGCTGGCCGAGCGCAACCTGTGGTTGGTGCGCCTGCTCGAGTGGCTTCGGCATGCGCCGCGCGACGACGCGGCCGCGGGCACGCCCAAGCCCATCGTTCGCCTCAAGCACCTGCTCAATGTGCTGGAGCGCCACCCCGAACATGCCTGGGCCTTTGCCAATGTCATCGGCGGCGTGTGGAATGACGTGGACGCGGTGTCGCTGTTTGCCGAAGTGGGCTTTGCGCCGCGCATGGCGTTGTGGAACGAGTTTCTCGGCCGGCTGCGCCGCCGCCTGCTGCCGGGCACCACCGACACCCGCGACCTCGCCGCGCTGTTCGAGCTGCTGTTTGGCAGTGAGGCTGACGAAGACTGGATCGCAGCCATCGACGACGATCTGCTGGCGCGCTTGAGCCTGCTCTTCTCCGCCACACCCGACGACGGCTGGCGCATCGAGGCCCGGGCTGCCATCACGGTGCTGGTCAGCCATGTGCACGCATCGGGCCTGTCGGGCGCACTGCGGGTGCGCATGGACGAGCAGCTCGTGCAGGACAAGCCCTTCCACCAGCTGCCGGTGGCCTGGGAGGCGGTGGAGCGCGCGATGACGGCAGGCGACGCGGCGGCCCTGTCGCCGGCCACGCAGTACCTGCGCGCGCTGCTGGACCGCTGCCGCACCGCGGCGCTCACGGTGCCCGAGCACCTGGAGGCGCATGGGGTGTCGGTGGACCTGATGTTCTCGGTCGAGCAGCTCACCGCCCGTCTGGACCGCATCGAGGCGCTGCTGGCCTGCCTGCTGTCCGACGAACCTCAGCGCGAGCTGCTGCGCCTGGTGGCCGGCCTGGTGCGGGTCGTGCATGAGCGGCGCAGCCTGCGCACGCTGTTCGCCCGCCATTACTCGCTGCTGGCCCGCAAGGTGGCCGAGCGCAGCGCCGAGACCGGCGAGCACTACATCACCCGCAGCCGCGACGAATACCGCGACATGCTGCGCCGTGCCGCAGGCGGCGGCGCCGTGATTGCCGGCACCACGCTGTTGAAGTTCCTGATCGCGATGCTGGGCTTCACCGCCTTCTGGGGCGGCTTCTGGGCCGGCGTGAACTACGCGGCGAGCTTTGTCGTCATCCATCTGCTGCACTGGACGGTGGCCACCAAGCAGCCCGCCATGACCGCGCCGGCCATGGCCGACAAGCTGCAGCACATAGACCGCGATGAAGGCGTGGAAGGCTTTGTCGACGAGGTCACGCATCTCGTGCGCTCCCAGGTGGCCGGCATCATCGGCAACCTCGCGTTGGCGGCGCCGTTGGTGCTGGCGGTGCAGGGGCTGTGCTGGCTGGCCTTCGGCGCGCCTCTGGTGGGCGAGAAGGAGGCGCTGTATGTGCTGAAGTCGCTGAACCTGCTCGGGCCGTCGCTGCTGTTCGCAGCGTTCACCGGCACGCTGCTGTTCGCGTCCAGCCTGATTGCCGGCTGGGTGGAGAACTGGTTTGTCTTCCACCGCCTGGACAGCGCGATTGCCTGGAACCCGCGCATCGTCGGTCTGCTCGGGCGCGGGCGGGCGCAGAAGTGGTCGCGCTGGTGGCGGGCCAATATCTCCGGACTCACGGCCAACATCAGCCTGGGCCTGATGCTCGGCGTGGTGCCGGCGCTCGGCGGCTTCTTTGGCCTGGGCCTGGAGGTGCGTCACGTGACGCTCGCCACGGGTCAGCTCGCTGCTGCGGTGGGTGCGCTCGGCGTGGGCGTGATGGCGACCTGGGCCTTCTGGTCGTGCGTGATCTGCATTGCCGGCATCGGCATGCTCAATGTCGGCGTGAGCTTCTTCTGCGCCTTCAAGGTGGCGATGCGATCACGCGGCATCCGGCTGGCTGACCGGCGGCGGGTGTATGCCGCCATTCGCAGCCGCCTGCGCCGGGCACCGATGAGCTTCCTGGTGCCGCCGCGTTGATCAGTCGTCCTTGCGCTCGCCCTTGTTGCGACCGGCGAACATGGTCCACCAGATGATGAAGACGAAGATCAGCAGCGCGCCGAGGGCTTCGAGGGCAAGGAGCAGCATGGCGTGGTGGGCGCGGGGGATGGTGGCCGTGATTCTAGGAAGCCTGGCCGCCTGCTCGTCGCCGCCGCTGCAGTCGCCGTCACCAATGCCCGGCTCGCCCGCCTCGACACCGGCGCCGGCCGCGCCGTCGGCGCGCTCCGCACAGCGCTGGGTGGCCGCGGACTGGCGCGAGCTGCCCGGCTGGGGGAGCGACGACCTGCTCGCCGCCTGGCCGGCGCTGCTCGCCGGCTGCCAGCGGCCGGCGTCGGGCTGGGCCGAGGTCTGCGCACGCGCTGCGCTGCAGTCACCCGCCGACCCGATGGAAGCCGCCGTGCTGCTGATGGAGCACCTGCGCCCCTGGCGGCTGGCGGCCGACACCGGCGAGACCACCGGGCTGCTGACCGGCTACTTCGAGCCTCAGCTGGCTGCGCGCCGCAGCCGCCAGGGCGCTTTCCAGTGGGCCGTGCACGCACTGCCGCCCGATCCGGCGCTGCGCCGCACGCCGCGCCGCGACATCGACGCCAACCCGCGCTTCGCCGCGCTGGAGTTGGCCTATTTGGACGACCCCTTCGGCCTGCTGCAATTGCAGATCCAGGGCTCCGGGCGGCTGGCGGTGCGCGATGCGGCCGGGGTGGAACGCATCACCCGCGTCGCCTATGCCGGGCACAACGACCAGCCCTTCCAATCGGTCGTGCGCGCGCTGCTGGACCGCGGCGAGATCAGCGACGCCACGCCGCGCACGCTGGCCGCCTGGGCCAGCCGCAACCCCACGCGCATCCACGACGCGCTGGCCGTCAACCCGCGGGTCGTCTATTTCCGTGAGGAGCCGCTGCCCGATGCCAACATCGGCCCGCGCGGTGCCCAGGGCGTGCCGCTGACGCCCGGGCGCTCGGTGGCGGTGGACCGCAGTGTCATCGCGCTGGGCACACCGCTGTGGCTGGACAGCACCGAGCCGCTGTCCACCACGCCGATGCGCCGCCTCGTGATGGCGCAGGACACCGGCAGCGCCATCGTCGGCGCGGTGCGGGCCGACTTGTTCTGGGGCTGGGGCGAAGAGGCCGCGCTGAATGCCAGCCGCACCAAGCAGGCCCTGCGGCTGTGGGCCTTGCTGCCTCAGGGCGTGACGCCCTGATCAGGGCCGGCTCATTCGGTGACCTTCACGCCCTTCCAGAACGCGTAGCGGCCCTTGATGTTCTCGGCGGCCGGCAGCGGGTCGGGGTAGTACCAGACCGCGTCGGGGTTCATCTCGCCGTTCACCAGCAGGCTCAGGTACTTGGCCTCGCCCTTCCAGGCACAGCGGCTGACGTGGTTGGAGAAGGTCGTGTACTGCTTGTTCAGCGACTCCGGCGGGAAGTAGTGGTTGCCCTCCACGACGACGGTGTCATCGCTTTCGGCCAGGGTGATGCCGTTCCAGACTGCTTTCATGAGAGGTCCTTGGGAGAATGGGGCAGATGAAACGCTACCACTCCCACCTCGGCCGCGACATCGTGCTCACCGGCGGCAGCGCGCGCGACCTCGCGCCGGGCCAGTTCGGCGTGCTGGCCATCGACGGCGGCGCTGGCGGCTGGTCGGTCGTCCACAAGGGGCCGGACGGCGACGTGATGGAGCTGAACAACGAGATGCACTTCGAGCTGCCGGAGGACGCGCTGGCGTTCGTGAAGGAGCTCATCGAGATGATGGCGACCTAAACTCGCACCATGCGCCCGTCGTTCGCCCTTGCCGCTCAGCGCGCCGCCGTGCGCGAGGTCACCGGGCGTTTCCGGGCTGCCAACCCGCGCGTGTTCGGTTCCTGCGTTCGCGGCCAGGACACCGAAGGCAGCGATCTCGACCTGCTGGTGGACGCTCTGCCCGGCGCCACCTTGTTCGATCTGGGCGGCCTGCAGCAGACGCTGGAAGAGATGCTGGGCGTGCGGGTGGACCTTGTCACCCCGGCAGACCTTCCGCCACGAGTTCGAGCGGCCGTCCTGGCCGAGGCTCAGCCGGTATGAAGCCGACGCGGCTGAAGGACTACCTCGGCCATATCCGCCAGGCGGTTGAGGAAGCCTGCGACTTCGTTTCCGGCATGAGCCGTGAGGAGTTCCAGAACGATCTGCGCACGCAGAAGGCCGTTGAGATGAATCTGGTGGTCATCGGTGAGGCGGCCTCTCGCGTGATGGACCGCCACGCCGAGTTCACGCAGCGCCATCCAGAGCTGCCCTGGCGAGAGATGCGCGGCATGCGCAACCGCATGGCGCACGGCTACTTCGAGATCAACCTGGACGTGGTGTGGAGCACCGTGCAGACGGCGCTGCCCGCCTTGCTGACGCAGCTTGAGGCTCTGCCTGACGATGAAGCCTGATCGCGTTCGATCCGGCTCCAGGGGCGCGCCGCGCCTGTTCGCAGCACTGCTGTCCCTCGCGCCTGCGCTGGCCCCCGCAGCGGGCGACCCAGCCGCCGGGCGCAAGTTGTTCGCCTCCTGCGCCAACTGCCATGCCGTCGGGCCCGGAGCCCGCAGCGGCTTCGGCCCGCATCTGAACGGCCTGCTCGGCCGGCAGGCGGGCAGCGTGCCAGGCTACAGCTACTCGGCCGGCATGAAGGCCTCGCGCCTGGTGTGGAATCAGGCCACGCTCACCGCCTTCCTGCGCGAGCCGAGCGCCGTGGTGCCGGGCACCAAGATGCGCTACTGGGGCGTAGGCATCGACGAGAAGAAGGTGGCCGACTTGCTGGCCTATCTGGCCTCGCAGGAGCGCTGAAGGCAGCGAGGGCGGGGGCGCCCGCGCACGTGCGCGCACGGGGGCGCGACCCGCCCTACACCTGGCCGCCCGCCTTGGAGCCCTTGCCCTGCAGCACCGGCGCGTCCGGCAGGCCGAGCAGGTCGGCGGCCAGGGCTTCGGCGACTTCAATGCCGTCCACGCCCGCGCTCATGATGCCGCCGGCATAGCCCGCACCCTCGCCGGCCGGGAACAGGCCGCGCACATTCAGGCTCTGGTAGTCGCGCCCGCGGTTGATGCGCAGCGGGCTGGAGGTGCGGGTCTCCACGCCCGTCAGCACGGCGTCTGGCCGGTCGAAGCCGCGGATCTGGCGTGCGAAGGCGGGCAGGGCCTCGCGGATGGCGTCCAGGCAGTAGGCGGGCAGGGAGCCACGGCCCTTTTCCTGCAGATTGGTCAGCGTCACGCCGGGCTTGTAGCTGGGCAGCACGTCGCCGAACTCGCGGCTGACCTGGCGTTTGATGAAGTCGCCCACCAGGCTGCCGGGGGCGAGGTAGCCGCCGCCGCCGAGCTCGTAGGCGCGGCTCTCCCAGAGGCGCTGGAAGGTCATGCCGTCCAGCGGGTTCACGGGGCTGCCGTCCTTCTTGCCGTCCTGGCGGTAGTCCTCGGGCGTCAGGCCCACCACGATGCCGGCGTTGGCATTGCGCTCGTTGCGCGAGTACTGGCTCATGCCGTTGGTGACGACGCGGTCGGGTTCGCTCGTCGCCGCGACGACGGTGCCGCCCGGGCACATGCAGAAGCTGTAGACCGAGCGGCCGTTCTTGGCGTGGTGCACCAGCTTGTAGTCGGCCGCGCCGAGGATCTTGTTGCCGGCATTCGGGCCGAAGCGGGCCGCGTCGATCAGGCTTTGCGGATGCTCGATGCGGTAGCCGATGGAGAAGGGCTTGGCCTCCATGTGCACGCCGCGCGCATGCAGCATCTGGAAGGTGTCGCGCGCGCTGTGGCCGAGGGCGATGACCACGTGCGTGGCGTCGATCTGTTCACCGGATTCGAGCGTCACGCCGCGCACGGCGCCGTCCTCGATGCGCAGGTCGGTCACCTTCTGCTGGAAGCGGATCTCGCCGCCCAGCCGCTCGATCTCGGCCCGCATCTTGATGATCATGCTGACCAGGCGGAAGGTGCCGATGTGGGGCTTGCTGACGTAGAGGATCTCTTCCGGGGCGCCCGCCTTCACGAACTCGGTGAGCACCTTGCGGCTCAAGTGACGCGGGTCGCTGATCTGGCTCCAGAGCTTGCCGTCGGAGAAGGTGCCGGCGCCGCCTTCACCGAACTGCACATTGCTCTCGGGGTGCAGCTTCTGCTCGCGCCACAGGCCCCAGGTGTCCTGGGTGCGCTCACGCACCGACTTGCCGCGCTCCAGCACGATGGGCTTGAGCCCCATCTGCGCCAGGATGAGCGCTGCGAACAGTCCGCAGGGGCCGAAACCCACCACCAGGGGCCGCGGGCCGGTGTACTCGCCCACCTGGGCCAGGAAGTGGTAGCCGGTGTCGGGCGTGGGGCGCACCTGGTGGTCGCCGGCAAAGCGGGCCAGCACGGCGGTTTCGTCCACGCCCGGGGCGAGGGCGCAGTCCAGCGTGTAGACGAGCTGGATGTCACTCTTCTTGCGCGCGTCATAGCCGCGGCGGAAGACGTTCACGGCGGCCAGTTCGGCCTCGGTCAGTTTCAGGCGGGCCAGCACGGCCGGGCGCAAGGCGTCCTCGGCGTGGTTCAGGGGCAGGCGGAGTTCAGTGATGCGGATCATGGGGCGTTCAGGTCAGTGTCAAGCCGACAAAAACAAACAGGCCCTGAAGAGGGCCTGTGTGCGGTGATCGTTCAGGCGCGAGGCCGGTTGATCAACCCGAGTGCGGGCGCTTGCCCGGGTTCTTCTTGGAGCGGGTGTGCGAGCCGCGCTCCAGGCTGCGCTTCTGGCCCTTGCCGGCCGTGAAGGTCACGCCCTTGGGGGCGGCGGGGCGAGGGGTGGCGCGGGCGGCCGCTTCGGTGATGATCTTGTTGCCCATGAATGGCTCTCCAGTGAAACAAAAAGCCCTTGAGCCAAGGCGGCAGGGGCAAAACGACGTTGACCGGCGATTTTAGCCTGCCTCGCCGCGCCAGCGCTCGAAGTCCGGCAGGTCCATGGGCCGCGCCAGCAGGTAGCCCTGCATCAGGTCACAGCCGCAGGCCGTGATGCAGGCCAGCTCCGCCTCGTTTTCCACGCCCTCCGCCGTCACCGTCAGGCCCAGGCTCTGGCCCACGCCGACGATGGATTTCAGCAGGGCCTGGCGGCGCGGGTCGCGGTGCACGTCCTGCACGAAGCTGCGGTCGATCTTGAGCTCGTCCACCGGCAGGTGCTGCAGATAGGCCAGCGACGACTGCCCGGTGCCGAAGTCGTCGATCGCCAGCTTCACGCCCCAGCTGCGCAGCGCATGCAGCACCGCAATCGGGTCGGCGCTGCTGGACATCAGGCCCGTCTCGGTCACCTCCAGCTGCAGCTGCCCAGGGTCCACCCCATGCTCGGCCAGCAGGGCAGCCAGGCGCGCGGGCAGGGTCTGGTCTTGCAGGTCGAGCGTGGAGATGTTGACGGCAATCGTCATCGGCTCGTGGCCCTGTGCGCCCCAGGCGGCCAGCGTGCGCACCGCGCGGGCCAGCATCCATTCGGTGATCTGGCGGATGCGCCCGCTGCGTTCGGCAAACGGAATGAAGTCGGCCGGCGGCAGCCAGCCGCGCTGCGGGTGCAGCCAGCGCACCAGCGCCTCGGCGCCCACCACGCGGCCGGTCTTCACGCAGCGCTTGGGTTGCAGGAACTGGCGCAGCTCGTCGTGCTGGATGGCTGTGGCCAGGTCGGACAGCAGGCTCAGGTGCAGGGCGCGGTCCGCCTCGGCGCCAGGGTTGTAGACGGCCACGCCCTGGCGCAGGCGCTTGGCCTCGAACATCGCCTGCTCGGCGCGGCGCAGCAGGGCTTCGGTGTCGGCCGCATGCGCTGGCCAGTGCGCCACGCCCAGCGACACCGACAGATCCAGCGACTGACCCTGCCAGGACAGCTTGTGCTCCACCCCCTCGCGCAACTGGGCGGCGAGCGTGGCGCCGTGGTGGGTGCGCAGCACCGGGGCCAGGGCGGCAAACGTGCCGCCCGCCAGCCGGCCGTAGGCGGCCACGCCCTCGAACAAGGCCGACAGCTTGGCGGCCGCGCCCTTGAGCAGCGCGTCACCCGCCTCGAATCCGAGCACGCCGTTGACCGCTTTCAGCCGGTCCACGTCGATGCAGATCAGCACCGCCACCTGTTCCCCCTCGGGCAGGCCGGCCAGCAGTCGATCGCCATCGGCAATGAAGCGGGCGCGCTGCGGCAGTCCGGTCAGCAGGTCGGTGTCGGCCAGGCGTCGCAGGGCGGCCTCTCGCTCGCCGACGGCCACCGCCATGGTGTTCATCGCCCGGGCCATGCGGCCGACCTCGTCGTCCGACACCACGGCGATGCGATGCGCGTACTGCCCTTGCGCAATCCGTTCGGCACCGTCCTCCGCGCGCTTCAAGGGGCGCACGATGGAGCGGGTGACCAGCACCGACAGCAGCGCCCCGCCCGCCAGCGCGGCGATGCACAGCAGCAGCACGCCGCGGCGATCGGCGTCGATCTCGTCACGCAGGCTGCGCGCCTGGGCCGTGCCTGCGCGTTCCTCCGTGGCGGCCATCTGGTGAATCGCATTGACGAACAGCGACAACGCTGCTTCGGTGTCGCTGCCGAGCAGGCTGCGCGCCGCGGGGAAGTCGCCGGCCTCGATCAGGCGGCGCACCTCGGCATAGCTCGTGCGGTAGTCCGACAGCCGCTCGCGCACCTCTTCCAGCTGCTCGCTGCGCGGCCCGGGGGGCAGCACCAGGGCCAGGCGCTGCATGGCGTCGTCCAGCCGGTTGTTGGCGGCGGCGATCTCAGGGTAGGCGGCCACACGCAGCGCGCTGTCCGGGCTCATCACCACCAGCAGCTTGCGCGCCACGGCCTCGGCGTTGCGGTTGATCTCGTTGACCGCGTCGCGCACCGCGGCCTGGTCGTCCACGATGCGGTTCAGCGCGGCCGACAGCCCGGCCAGCCGGAAGGCCGACAGGGCCGCGAGGCCCAGGAAGAGCAGCAGCAGCAGGCCGAAGGCCAGGCCCAGGCGGGTGCGGATGCGCAGCCGCCGGGCCCACTTCATTCGCTGCTCCAGCGTGACAGCAGCAAGCGGGCGGTGGCCACGTTGGTGGCACAGGGCACGTCGTGCACGTCGCAGGCGCGCACGAGCGCATTGATGTCAGGTTCGTGGGGCTGCGGCGTCATGGGGTCGCGCAGGAAGATCACGCCGTCGAGGTCACCCACGGCGAGCCGGGCGCCAATCTGCAGGTCGCCGCCCAGGGGGCCGCTGAGCATGCGCTCGATGGTGAGGCCATGCGCCGCATGCAGCCGCGTGCCGGTCGTGCCGGTGGCCATCAGCTGGCAACGGCGCAGCAGGGGCAGGAAATCGCCGGCGAGGGCAATCATGGCGTCCTTCTTGCCGTCGTGGGCGATGAGAGCGAGCTTCATGGTTCTTGGGGGCGCTGGGGAATCCGCAGAGGATGAACGTTACACGCAAGCCACGGTGCCGCCGCCCGTCAACCTGGGCACATTGGCACGCCCGGGCGGGCTGTTACCGGTGCGCAGGCGTGCAGATTCAGGGTTGTGGCTGGACGGACACCCGCAGCTGCAGCTCGCGCTCGGGCTGGCCGGCGGCATCGGCGCTGCTGACCGTGCCCCGCGACGCTGGCGCGCCGACGCTGCCGGTGCGCGCTACCGTCTGCCAGCGAGACAGTGGCAGGTCCAGGGTGGACTCGAACGCCAGGCCGTCGTCCTCGACCTGCATCACCACACGGGCCGGCGCGCGACCGCCCGCCCAGGTCGGCGTGATCGCCAGGTGCCGCATGACCTGGCGCTCGCGCGGGAGCGGGTTGACCAGGACGCTGCGCAGCTGGCCCTGAGGGCCCGTCTCGGCCAGCATGTCGACCCATTGCAGCGGTTCACGGGCGCTCAGGCGCAGGGCCGCTCGCTCCCCATTGCGCACGATGAGGCGCTGCGGCGGCGGCGCGGCGGGGGCGGCCGTGCCCGTGACGACGCCCGGCCCGCGCGGCGACACGGCGCCTGCGGTGCCCACGACCACCGCGCCATCACGCACGCCGGCCGTGGCGGCGGGGGCGAGCTGGCTGTCCACCCAGCGCAGCTCCACCAGCAGCGTGACCTCGGGCAACGCGGCGCGCGCCTCAGGCACCCGCAGGAGCAGCAAGGGCAGCAGGGCGATGACGCAGGTGCGGCGCTTCATGGCCGCGAGCTTAAGCCTCGCGGGAGGCCGTGCGCCAGCGCAGCAGCTGCGGCCCGAACAGGTTGATCGCCAGGCCACCCAGCACCAGCGCGGCGGCAGCGAGCTTCCAGCCCGGCAGCGGTTCGCCCAGCAGCAGGCTGGCCGAGCCCATGCCGAACACCGGCACCAGCAGCGCCAGCGGCACGATGCGGCCGGCGGCATGCCGGGCCAGCAGCCAGCTCCACAGCCCGTAGCCGAACAGCGTGTTGCCCACGGCCTGCCACAGCACGGCGGCCCAGGTGCCGAGGTCGGCGGCGGCCAGGCCTGCGGCGATCTGCGGCGGCCCGTCGATCAACAGGGCCAGCACCAGCAGCGGCGGCACCGCGAAAGCGCTGCTCCAGACGACGTAGGCCAGCATGTCGATGCGCCCGGCTCGCTGGGTGAGCAGGTTGGCGCAGGCCCAGCAGAAGGCCGCTGCCAGCACCATGGCCACGCCCAGGGGCGTGGTGCTGCCGTCGGTGTGCAGTGCGATGACGCCCACGCCGCCGGCGGCCAGCGCCAGGCCCAGCCACTGCGTGGCCAGCACCTTTTCCTTGCGCAGCCGCACGGCCAGCAGCAAGGTGAAGAACACCTGCGTCTGCACCACGAGCGAGGCCAGGCCGGGTGAGATCTGGCTGCGCATTGCCAGGTAGAGCAGCCCGAACTGGCCGACGCCGATGAACAGCCCATAGCCACCAAGGTTGCGCCAGTCCACCGCCGGGCGGCGCAGGAAAAAGCAGGCCGGCAGGAAGGCGAAGCTGAACCGCAGCACCGCCAGCGTCATCGGCGGCAGCGCATGCAGCGCGTACTTGATGACAACGAAGTTGCTGCCCCAGATGGCGACCACGCACAGCGCGAGCAGGAAATGGCGAACGGGCAAGGGGGCCATATGCGGGTGGAAAGGGTGGGCGCCGACTATGCCAGCCGGGCGGCCGGCGCCTCGGTCGGCGGGTCGGCCTGCAGCTGGTTGCGGCCTTGAGCCTTGGCTTCGTAGAGCCATTGGTCCGCGCGGGCCAGGGTCTGCGCGAGGGTGTCGCCCGGGCGATGCGCCGCGAGACCGATGGACACCGTGAGGCGGATGTCGCAGCCCTCGGTGATCGTGACCTTCAAGCCCGCCACCTGCGCCCGCAGCCGCTCGAGGGCGGCCTGGGCCTGGGGCAGCGGGGTGTCAGGCAGCAGCACGAGAAACTCCTCGCCGCCCCAGCGGGCCATGACATCGGTGGCACGCAGCGCGGCCTGGCCGGCCTGGGCGAAATGGCGCAGCACGGTGTCGCCTGCCGCATGGCCCTGGCTGTCGTTGATGCGCTTGAAGTGGTCGAGGTCGACCAGCGCGACGCAGAAGTCGTGCGGATGGCGCTGGCTGCGCAGCAGCTCCTGGTCCATCAGGGCCTGCATCTGTCGTCGGTTGGGCAGGCCGGTGAGTTCGTCGCGGGTGGCGATCACCTCCAGCTGCGCCAGCGCACGGGCCAGGTCCTGCCGTTGCTGTGACAGCCGCTGGCGGATGACGCTCATCCGCGCGGTCAGCACCGCCACCGCGGGCAGCATCAGCGCGAGCATCAGGAAGTGGCCGAACTCGACCAGCGGCGGATAGCTGTCAGGGTGGCGCACCGTCATGACCGTCATGACCACGCCGAACAGCACCAGGGCGAAAAAGCTCAGCGCGTAGGCACTGCGCGCGCGCAGCTGGAACATGCCGAACATCAGGATCAGCGTGAGCACCGGGAAGACCGCCCCCCGCAGCGGGCCGGCCAGCGCATAGCCGAAGGCGGCCGAGCTGATGGCGAAGGCGATCTGCACGCTCGTGAGCGACGGGTCCGTGAAGCGGCAGGAGTGCCCGCTGCGGATGCAGCCGTAGAACAGCGCCATGCCGCCGACCGACCAGGCCGTCCACAACCACAGCCACGGGCTGCGCTCGCCATGGGCGATCAGCACGCAGTAGTGCAGCACCGGCGCACACAAGGCCATCAGGGCCATGGCCAGGCTCGTCTGGCGAAGGCGCAGGCGCTGGACGGGGTCGGTGCCCAGCCAAAGATCAGCCAGCCGCTTCAGGGGTGTCGCCTGCATGCCGCCAGCCTAACCGCTCGGCGACTTCAGTTCACGCGGCCGGTGCGCAGGGCCTGGGCCCACTCCGGCCGGCCGTGGCGCGCCGCGAGGGCCGCCATGGCGTCGTGGTGGTAGGGCACCGCGTGCAGGCTGCAGTGCCAGGTATTGCCTTGCTGCTCGACGATGGCGTAGTGCGCATCGGGCGTGCCGCGTTCCACGGTGTATCGCTCCGGCTCATCATCCACATAGGCCTGCAGGCCGACGCTGCCCGGGTTGACCAGCCACTGGCCGCGGGCGGTGCGCACCGTGCGGGGCACATGGCTGTGGCCGCAGGCCACCAGCGAGCTTGTCTGCCCCGACAGGCGCGCGTCGATCTCACCGTCCGTGGCCAGCACCAGGGCGCCTTGCCGGGGTGTCTCCAGAAAATGCTCGTCATCCTGCCGGGGTGTGCCGTGGCAGAGGAAGACGCCGGGCGCCCAGGCCCAGGTGGGCCGCAGGCTGCGTACCCAGGCAAGCTCGGCGCTGCCGAGTGCGGCGCGGGCAAAGCCGTCCGAGGCGCCGCCGGCCTGCGGCGTCCAGTCGAGGATCTGCCGCTCGTGGTTGCCCGCCAGTACCGGCCAGCCCGAGGCCATCAGCCATTGCGCGGTCTCCAGCGGCATCAGCGGGCCGGAGAGGTTGTCGCCCAGGCACAGCACCTGGTCCACGCCGCGGCGCCGGATGTCGGCGGCCACGGCTTCCAGCGCCGGCAGGTTGCCGTGGATGTCGGAAACCAGGGCGAGGCGCATATCAGCCTTTCAGGTGACCGAGGGGCAGCACGCCGCTGGCCTTGACCTCGCCGAGCGAGAAGCTGGTGTGGATGTCTTTCACGTTCGGCAGGTTCAGCAGGGTGTCGATGGAAAAGCGCGAGAAGGCGTCCAGGTCGGTGGCCATGACCTGCAGCTCGAAGGTACCGGCGCCCGAGATGTAGTGGCAGGCAATGACCTCGGGCAGCTGCCGGATGGCGTCTTCCAGCGGCTTGGTGGCCGCGCCTGCGCTGCGCTCGGCATCCACACGCACGAAGGCCAGCACGCCCAGGCCCAGTTTGCGCCGGTCGATCTCGGCGCGGTAGCCGGTGATGTAGCCCTGCTCCTCCAGCCACTTCACCCGACGCCATGTGGGCGCGGCGGAGAGACCGATGCGCTGGGCCAGCTCGGCGTTGGACAGCCGGGCATCCGCCTGCAGCGCGGCCAGGATGGCGATGTGGTGGCGGTCCAGCGCTTCGGGCGTGGCTTCTTCGGAACTCATGGTTTGCCCTGATCGGCGAAGTGTCGATACGAATTGAATCGAAATCGGCAGGTCAAAGCAAGAAGTTTGCGCTTGCCGGCGGAATCGGGCGTGAATGAGAAAGCACTGTGCCCCTTCATTTCCCTACACTGCCCGGTCCGGCCATACTGGCCCGACGCCTGCGCGCCTGCTCCACAAGGGCGGTCCGCCCGGGCGCCCCGTTTCAGGAGACCCCCGATGAACGCCCCGCTGCCCGAACACATCCTGCGCGCCCTGCAGACCGTCACGCTCGACGACAAGTACGCGCTCGATTCAGGCCGCGCTTTCATGAGCGGCGTGCAGGCCCTGGTGCGCTTGCCCATGCTGCAGCGCACGCGCGACGCGATGGCGGGCCTGAACACGGCGGGCTTCATCAGCGGCTACCGCGGCTCGCCGCTCGGCGGCTACGACCAGGCCCTGTTCGCCGCCAAGAAGCATCTGGCCAAGCAGAACATCGTCTTCCAGCCCGGCGTGAACGAAGAGCTCGGCGCCACCGCCGTGTGGGGCACGCAGCAGCTCGACCTCTTCCCCGAGAAGGCCAAGTTCGACGGCGTGTTCGGCCTCTGGTACGGCAAGGGGCCGGGCGTGGACCGCTGCATCGACGTGTTCAAGCACGCCAACATGGCGGGCACGTCCAGGCACGGCGGCGTGATTGCGATCGCCGGCGACGACCACATCGCCAAGAGCTCCACCGCGGCCCACCAGAGCGACCACGTCTTCAAGGCGGTCGGCTTCCCGACCTTCTTCCCGAGCAGCGTGCAGGACATCCTGGACATGGGCCTGCATGCCTTCGCCATGAGCCGCTTCTCGGGCCTGTGGGCCGGCATGAAGACCATCCAGGAGATCGTCGAGAGTTCGGCCTCGGTCAGCGTGGACCCCGACCGCGTCAACATCATCCTGCCCGAGGACTTCGTCATGCCGCCGGGCGGCCTGCACATCCGCTGGCCCGACCCGCCGCTGGAGCAGGAGTCGCGGATGATGAACTTCAAGTGGTACGCGGCCCTGGCCTACATCCGCGCCAACCGCCTGAACTACAACGTCATCGAAGGCCCGAACGATCGCTTCGGCATCATCACCAGCGGCAAGGCCTACAACGACACCCGCCAGGCGCTGCATGACCTGGGCCTGGACGACGAGACCTGCCGGCGCATCGGCATCCGGCTGCACAAGGTCAACGTGGTGTGGCCGCTGGAGGCCCAGGTGGCGCGCGAGTTCGCCAAGGGTCTCCAGGAGATCCTGGTCGTCGAGGAAAAGCGCCAGATCATCGAATACCAGGTCAAGGAAGAGCTCTACAACTGGCGCCCCGACGTGCGCCCGAACGTGCTCGGCAAGTTCGACGCCGGTGACGCGGACGGCGGCGAATGGAGCGTGCCCAACCCGAGCGAGCACTGGCTGCTGCGCCCGCAGGCCGACCTGACGCCGGCCATCATTGCCCGCGCCATCACCAAGCGCCTGAAGAAGCTCGGCGTGGACGCCGACATCGTGGCGCGCCTGGACGCCCGCATGGCCATCATCGACGCCAAGGAAGCGTCCCTCAAGGCCGAGGAGCAGACCGCCGGTGGCGCCGACCGCACGCCGTGGTTCTGCTCGGGCTGCCCGCACAACACCTCCACCCGCGTGCCGGACGGCTCGCGCGCCGTGGGTGGCATCGGCTGCCACTACATGGTGACCTGGATGCCCGGCCGCAACACGGCCACCTTCACGCAGATGGGCGGCGAGGGCGTGCCTTGGGTGGGCCAGGCGCCGTTCACCGACGAGAAGCACATCTTCAGCAACCTCGGTGACGGCACCTACTTCCACAGCGGCAGCCTGGCCATCCGCCAGAGCATCGCCGCGGGCGTGAACATCACCTACAAGATCCTCTACAACGACGCGGTCGCCATGACCGGCGGCCAGCAAGTGGGCGAGCGCCCCGAGGGCCACACGGTCATCCAGATCATGAACAGCGTGATCTCGGAGGGCGTGAAGAAGTTGGTCATCGTGACCGACGAGCCGGCCAAGTACGAAGGCGTGGCGCTGGCGCCGGGCGTGACCGTGCACCACCGCGACGAGCTCGACGACATCCAGCGCCAGTTCCGCGAGATCCCGGGCACCACGGCCATCATCTACGACCAGACCTGCGCCACCGAGAAGCGCCGCCGCAGGAAGCGCGGCAAGCTGGTGGACCCGGCCAAGCGCGTCGTGATCAACGAGCTGGTGTGCGAAGGCTGCGGTGACTGCTCGGTGCAGTCCAACTGCCTGAGCGTGGAGCCGCTGGAGACGGAGTTCGGCCGCAAGCGCCAGATCAACCAGAACACCTGCAACAAGGACTACTCCTGCGTGAAGGGCTTCTGCCCGAGCTTTGTCACGGTGGAAGGCGGCGAGCTGAAAAAGCCCAAGAAGGAGTCCCGCAAGAGCCCCTTCGACGCCGGCCTGCCCAGCCTGCCGATGCCGGTCATCCCCAACGCGGACACGGCGTGGGGCATCGTCGTGGCGGGTGTCGGCGGCACGGGCGTGATCACCATCGGCCAGCTGCTCGGCATGGCCGCGCATCTGGAAGGCAAGGGCGTCATCACGCAGGACGCCGCCGGCCTGGCCCAGAAGGGCGGCGCGACCTGGAGCCACATCCAGATCGCCAACACGCCCGAGGCCATCCACTGCACCAAGGTCGGCACCGCCGAGGCCGACCTCGTCATCGCCTGTGATGCCATCGTGGCCGCCAACAAGGCCACGCTGGCCGTGATGCGCGAGGGCCGCACCTTCGTGGCCTTGAACACCCACGGCTCGCCCACGGCAACGCTCGTCAACAACCCGGACTGGACCTTCCCCGGCACGGCCTGCGAGCAGGCGCTGGGCAAGGCCGTGGGTGCCGGCCACCTGGGCGCTTTCGATGCCGAGGAAGTGGCCGTCAAGCTGCTGGGCGACTCGCTCTACACCAACCCGCTGATGATGGGCTACGCCTGGCAGCAGGGCCGCATCCCGCTGAGCTACGACGCGCTGATGCGCGCCATCGAGCTCAACGGCGTGCAGGTGGACAACAACAAGGCTGCCTTCGAATGGGGCCGCCGCTGCGCGCATGACCTGAAGGCCGTGCAGTCGCTGTACGCCGCGCAGGCCGTCATCCAGCTCGTCAAGCGCCAGAGCGTGGACGAGATCGTCGCCAAGCGCGTGGACTTCCTGACCGGCTACCAGAACGCGGCCTACGCGGCCGAGTACAAGGCCTTCGTCGAGAAGGTGCGCGCGGCCGAGTCCAAGCTGGGCAGCAAGACCACGCTGACGGAAGCCGTGGCCCGCTACCTGTTCAAGCTGATGGCCTACAAGGACGAGTACGAGGTGGCGCGCCTGCACACCGATGCGGCCTTCACCGCCAAGATCGCCGGCATGTTCGAGGGCGACTACAAGCTGGTGCACCACCTGGCGCCGCCGCTGCTGGCCAAGACCAACGCCAAGGGTGAACTGGTCAAGCGTCCGTTCGGCGGCTGGATTCGACCGGCGTTCGGCCTGCTGGCCAAGATGAAGGGCCTGCGCGGCACGGCCTTCGACGTCTTCGGCCACACCGAAGAGCGCAAGATGGAGCGCCGCTGGATTGCCGACTACCGCGCCGGCATCGAGAAGGCGCTGGCCGGCCTCACGGCCGAGTCGCTGGCCACCGCCGTCGAACTGGCCCGCGTGCCCGAAGAGATCCGCGGCTATGGCCATGTGAAGGCGCGCCACGAGAAGGCCGCCAAGGCCAAGTGGGACGCGCTGCTGGCGCGCGTCTGACCGTCTCGGGTCATCGGGCCCCGCGCGCTGGCTGAGGCCGGTGCGCGGGGCTCGGTGCTTTCAGGGCTGGGTCAAGGCCGGATGGTCAGGTGCTGCAGCACGATCAGCCATTCGCCGTCGAACCGCTGGTAGGCCAGGCTGTAGCGCACCGGGCGGGTGACGATCTTGCCGTCGAGCTCTTCGTCGAACTCGCATTCGCCGGACCGCACCGCGGTGTTGCCGAAGAAGTTCAGGTTGCCGATCACCCAGCGCATGCGGGCTGTTGGCCGCCGGGCCAGGTCGTCGAAGAACACCGGCACGCCCTCGCCGGACCTGGGCACGGCGCTGAACTCGTCGTCGGTGATCAGCGCGCCGGGCGCGTAGAGCCTGCGCAGCGCCACCGGATCACGGCGGTTGTAGGCGTCTTGCCAGGCCTGCAGGGCCTCCAGCACTTCGCCCGTGCAGGCGGCCTCCGGCTGGTCGCAGGCAGTCGGCGTGGGGGGTGTGGTGGCGCAGCCGCCCAGCGCCGCCATCAGCAGACCGGCAAGCAGGGCCAGCAGCCGGCGGCTTCGGCAATGCGGGGTCATGTGTTGTTCTCCTGTGCTCCCTCGGCGTCCGGATTGGACTCGACGGGCGGGCCCGCCCCGGGCGTGGAAAACCCGACACAGGTCATCCCGCACCGTGAGGTCGCGCCGTTTGCACGGGCCGCCAATAATGTGCCGATGAGCCACCGCCGCACCGTCCTGGCCGCCTTGCTGTCTGTCAGCACCGGTGTGCCGGCTGCCGAGCCGAGCGTCGTGCTGCGGACAGCCGCGGAGGCCGGCGTGCCGCACAAGTTCGGTCGGCCGGGCGATGTGCCGGCGGGTTTTTGCACCGAGTACATCCGCGCGCTGGTCGCGCACGATGCCGGCCTGCAGTTCGAGGGGCTGCAGCAGTTTCTGCCAGTGCTGCGCATCGAGCGCGAACTGGCCACGGGCACGCTGGACGTGTTCTTCGGGCCGCTGAGCACGGTGGCCCGGCTGGAGCGCTTCCGCTTCATCGAGCAGCCGCCGCTGTACATCTCGCGCCACCGCGTGGCGGTGCGGGCTGACGACCACGACGTGGATGCGGTGCAGGGCTTCGATGACATCCGCGCGCTGGGCGAGCAGGGCGTGGTGCTGGCCACGCGTGGCACGGCCTACACCAGCTATCTGCTGCGCCAGCCGGGTCTGAAGGTGGACGACGGCGGCACCGATCATCTGCAAAACCTGCGCAAGCTGCTGCGCGGCCGTGGGCGCTTCTTCTACCAGTCCGAGCCCATGCTGCGGCAGCTCATCCAGGCCGAAGGGCTGCAGGATCAGGTGCGGCTGCTGCCAGCGGTGTTCGCCGCGGAGCCGCTGCTGGTGGCCCGCGCCACCACGCTGGAGCCCGCCCGGCTGGCGCGCCTCACCGCCGCCATGCAGGCGCTGGAAGCCAACGGCACTGCGGCGCGGCTGCGCGCCCAGTACCGCCTGACCTGAGCGGCCGCGCCGCCCATGGCGGTGAATCCTCCCGAGGTCGGACATTCCCGGGTCGGGGCCAGGAGCTCGCCTGCCTAGACTGGCTGCCTCAACGAGGGAGAGCCCATGAACAAGATCCTGTGCGGCCTGCTGGCCGCTTCGCTGGCCTGCGCGGCGCTCGCGGTGCGTGCGGCCGATGCACCGGCCGAGAACCCCGCCTGGACGGAGGCCAAGGCGGCCGCTCAGGTCGGGCCGGCGGATGTTGCGATCGCCGGCCAGGCCAAGCTGCACCTGCCTCAGGGGCGGATCTTCATTCCCCAGCCTCAGGCCGGCAAGCTGCTCACCGCCATGGGCAACCCCGGCCAGCACAGCGAGCTGGCCGGCCTGATCTTTCCGCAGGGCGGCGGCGAGTGGTTCGCCACGCTGCGCTACATCCCGTCGGGTTATGTGAAAGACGGCGATGCCAAGGACTGGAAGGCCGACGAACTGCTCGCCAGCTACAAGGAGGGCACCGAAGCCAGCAACGCCGAGCGCGTGAAGATGGGTGTGCCGGCGCTGGAGATCGTCGGCTGGGCCGAGCCGCCGGCCTACGAGGCGGGCAGCCATCGTTTGGTCTGGGCCATGAGCTCCAAGGAAAAAGGCGCCCCCGACGACGCAGGCCGGGGTGTCAACTACAACACCTACGCCCTCGGCCGCGAGGGCTACTTGAGCTTGAACTTCGTCACCGATTTGAAAGACCTGCCGGCCCAGAAGCCTGACGCCAAGGCCCTGCTCGGTGCGCTGGAGTTCGATGCCGGCAAGCGCTATGAAGACTTCAACGCCTCCACCGACCACGTCGCCGAGTACGGCCTGGCCGCGCTCGTGCTGGGTGTGGGCGCCAAGAAGCTCGGCCTGCTGGCCGTCATCTTTGCCTTCGTGGCGAAGTTCGCGAAAGTGATCTTCCTGGCCGTGGTCGGCCTCGGGGCCGTGGTGACGAAGTTCTTCAAGCGCGACAAGTCGGCCGCCTGATGCTCAAGCTGATCGGGTTGCTGCTGTCGGGCGCCAAGCTCGGCAAGCTGCTGACCACCGGCGGCACCATGCTGGTGTCGCTGGTGGTGTACGCCTGGATCTACGGCTGGCGCTATGCGGCCGGCTTCATCGCACTGCTGTTCGTTCACGAGATGGGGCATTTCGTGGCGGCACGCCACAAGGGGCTGAATGTCGGTGCTCCGACCTTCATCCCCTTCGTCGGTGCCTGGGTCGAGCTCAAGGACATGCCGCACGATGCACAGACCGAAGCGTTCGTCGGCCTGGGAGGGCCGCTGCTGGGCACGGTGGGTGCCACGGTCGCCTACCTGATGGCGCGCAGCTGGGGTGCGGACTGGCTGCTGGCGGTGTCCTACGGCGGCTTCTTCCTGAACCTGTTCAACCTCATCCCGATCTCGCCCTTCGACGGCGGGCGGATCACGGCGGTGCTGTCGCCACGCATCTGGCTGCTGGGCGCGCCGCTGCTGGTCGGCCTGTTCTTCTGGCGACCCAGCCCGATGCTCATCTTGATGGCGCTGCTAGCCTGGCCCCAGCTCGTCAAGGCCTGGCGCCACCGCGCTGACAGTGCCGAGGCGCAGACCTATTACGCCGTGCCGGCAGCAGTGAAATGGGAATACGGCAGCTACTACCTGGTGCTGGCCGCCTACCTCGCCGTCATGTGCCACGACGTGCACGAGATGCTTGCCGCGGTGCGGCCCTGAGCTTCGCGTCGCGCGCAGGCTCTGGCGCCTAGACTGCGCGGATGCAGTTTCCTCTCCTGGCGCGGTGACCCCGCGCCGCCTCTGGCCCGGCCTGCTGATGGCCATGCTGGGCGCCATCGGCTTCTCGGGCAAGGCCATCATCGTCAAGCTCGCCTACCGGCATGGTGTCGATGCGGTCACGCTGCTGATGTGGCGCATGCTGCTGGCCATGCCCTTCTTCCTGGCCATGGCCTGGTGGGCGGGCCGGGGCCAGCCGGCGCTCACGCGGCGCGATTGGCGCGATATCGCCGTGTTGGGCTTCACCGGCTACTACCTCGCCAGTTACCTTGACTTTGCCGGCCTGGCCTACATCACGGCCAGCCTCGAGCGCCTCATCCTGTATCTCAACCCGACGCTGGTGCTGCTGATCTCGGTGGTGTGCTTTCACCACCGGCTGCAGGCGCGGCAGTTGCTTGCGATGGTCGTCAGCTATGCCGGCGTGGTGGCGGTGTTCGCGCATGAGTTGCGCTTCGAGGGTGTGAACACCGCCGTCGGGGCGGCGCTGGTGTTCGGCAGCGCGGTCAGCTATGCCATCTACCTGGCGCTGAGCGGCAAGGTGGTGCAGCGCCTGGGCGCCTTGCGACTGGCGGGCCTGGCCAGCAGCGTGGCCTGCGTGCTGTGCATCGGCCAGTTCCTGCTGCTGCGCCCGGCGGCAGATGCCTGGGTGCCCGCCCCGGTGATGGGGCTGTCGCTGCTCAACGCCACGGCCTGCACGGTCGCCCCGGTGCTGATGGTCATGCTCGCCATCGCGCGGATCGGCGCGCCGCTGTCGTCCCAGGTCGGCATGGTCGGGCCGATGAGCACGCTGCTGATGGGCTACTTCATCCTCGGCGAGCCGCTGAACGGCTGGATCGCCGTGGGCACGACGCTGGTGCTGGCCGGCGTTTTCCTTGTGGGCCGCGGCCCTCGCCCTTCGCCTCCTGCCCGCTGAACTGACTTGACCCCCGGCGGGCGTCCGTGTTCAAAATCGCTGCCGTTTTAGAACGACAAAGAAGCGCATCGCCCGGCTTTTCAAGCGAACGCGCGAAAAAGGGATGCCTAAGCTGCCGTCCTTTTTTGGCACGGTTTAGGGATGGATCATGGTTATGCACGTGTCTCGACGCTAGAGCAAGACACGGCGTTACAGCTAGCGGCACTCAGAAAGGCCGGCGTCACGTTCATTTGGGAAGACCAAATTTCTGGCGTCAAACAGAGGCCAGCGCTTGAACAAATGCTGCGCCTTCTTCAGCCGGGTGACTCTGTAGTCGTCTACAAAGTTGATCGTCTAGCGCGCAGCCTGTCTGACCTTTTGCGCATCGCCGAGATGATCACGCGCAACGGCGCAACGCTGCGAAGCCTGACGGAGCCGATAGAGACAGCATCGCCAGCGGGCCGCATGATGTTCCAGCTTCTGGGCGCGTTCGCTGAGTTCGAGAGGAACGTAATTCGCGAGCGATGCGCGGCCGGGATGGCCGAAGCTATGAGACGCGGCGTGAAGTTCGGGAGGAAGCGGCGAAAGCTTGATTACGCCGAAGCCTTTCGCATGCGAAAGGACGGGATGACTTATGGCGAGATTTCCCGAGCACTGGGCGTTCATCGGTCGCATGCATTTTCGGCAGTTCGGCGGATTGAAAAGGAGTTGGCCGAGGGCGAATAGGGCGATGCCCTACGGGCCCGGGCTCTACGGCTTCGCCACCAAGCCCCGCTAGCGGGTCTTGGCCCTTCGGGTAACGATCCCTATCGCGGCCAGCCTTCCCCGTGATGGTTGTCTAACCCGGTGACGCGGCATCGGTCGCGCCAGTCGCTACGCTTTGTGTCACGCCCGCTGACTTTCGCGTCACCTAGTCAGCCTCAAAAAGCGGCATCTGCCGCTGCTCCCCCCAATAAAAACGCCCCCTTGATCCCCTTC
>JAIPCJ010000242.1 GCA_021738245.1 Methylotenera sp.
CTTCGGTCGCAGCGGGCCGCAGCCGGTCTCGGTCGGCGTGGTGCAGCGGCGCGACATGAATGTCGTCATCGATGCGATTGGCAGCATCGCGTCGGCCAACACGGCGGTGGTGCGGGCCAAGGTGAGTGGCGAGCTGAAGGCGCTGTACTTCCACGAAGGCCAGCCGGTGAAGGCGGGCCAGGTGCTCGCCCTGATCGACCCGCGGCCCTACGAGATCGCCCGCGACCAGGCCCAGGCCGCGCTCGCGCGTGACCAGGCCCAGCTGGAGAACGCCCGCGCCGACCTCGCCCGCTACCAGGACCTCGTCGCCAAGGAAGCCGCGCCGCGCCAGCAGCTCGACACCCAGAAGGCCCTGGTCCGCCAGCTGGAGGCCACCGTGCTGTCCGACCAGGCCGCGCTGGACAACGCCCGGCTGCAGCTGTCCTACACGCGGGTGACGGCGCCCATTGCCGGCCAGGCCGGCCTGAAGCAGGCCGACCTTGGCAACAACATCACCCCGAGCGATGCCAACGGGCTGCTCAGCATCGCGCAGACCCAGCCGGCCGCGGTGGTGTTCGCGGTGCCCGATGCGCGCCTGACTCGCATCCGCCAGCAGCTGGCCGACAAGCAGCCGCTGGCCGTGCAGGCCTGGGACCGCGAGCGCCGCCAGCTGCTGGCCGAAGGCCAGGTGGCCAGCACCGACAACGCGATCGACGCCACCACCGGCACCATCAAGATCAAGGCGCTGTTCCCGAACAAGGACGGCGGCCTTTTCCCCAACCAGTTCGTCAATGTGCGGCTGCAGCTGGACCGCCTCAAGGATGTGCTGGTGCTGCCCACTGCGGCCGTTCAGCGGGGCGCGCCCGGCACCTTCGTGTACGTCGTGACCGACGGCACGGTGGCGCTGCGCAAGGTGCAAGTGCTGACCACCGACGGCGACAACTCCGCCGTGCAAGGCGAGGTCAAGCCCGGCGACCAGGTCGTGACCGACGGCGCCGACCGCCTGCGCGGCGGCGCCAAGGCCGAGGTCATCAAGCCGGCGGCAGGCGCCGCCTCCGCGGCAGGCGGGGGGCGTGGCGAACGCGGCCGGCATCGTGGCGCGGGCGCCTCGGCGCCGGTGTCGTCCGAGGGACCTGCGTCCGCGGCCTCACGATGAATCCGTCGCGCCTCTTCATCACGCGGCCGGTCGCGACCTCGCTGCTGATGCTGGCCATCGTGCTGGCCGGCGCGCTGGCCTACCGGCTGCTGCCGGTGTCCGCCTTGCCCGAGGTGGACTACCCGACCATCCAGGTCACCACCCTCTACCCCGGCGCCAGCCCCGACGTGATGACCTCCTCGGTCACCGCGCCGCTGGAGCGCCAGTTCGGCCAGATGCCCGGCCTGGCGCAGATGTCCTCCACCAGCTCGGGCGGTGCCTCGGTCATCACGCTGCGCTTTGAGTTGAGCCTGGCGCTGGACGTGGCCGAGCAGGAAGTGCAGGCAGCCATCAATGCGGGCAGCAACCTGCTGCCGAGCGACCTGCCCATGCCGCCGGTCTACAGCAAGGTCAACCCGGCGGATGCGCCGGTGATGACGATTGCGGTGTCATCCAGCTCGCTGCCGATCACGCGGGTGCACGACCTGGTGGAAAGCCGTCTGGCGCAGAAGATCTCGCAGGTGCCAGGCGTAGGCCTGGTGGGCATTGCGGGAGGCCGGCGGCCGGCCGTGCGCATCCAGGCTGACCCGGGGGCGCTGGCCGCGCTGGGCCTGTCCATCGACGACCTGCGCACCGCCATCGGTGCGGCCAACGTCAACCAGTCCAAAGGCAGCTTCGACGGCCCGCTGCGTGCCTCCACGCTCGATGCCAACGATCAGCTCAAGAGCGCCACCGAGTACGCCAACCTCGTCATCGCCTACAAAGGCGGCAACCCGGTTCGCCTGAAGGACGTGGCCCGGCTGGTGGACGATGCCGAGAACCTGCGCCTGGCCGCCTGGGCGGGCCAGGCCGGCGAGCCTGCGGTCTCGGCCGTCATCCTGAACGTGCAGCGCCAGCCCGGTGCCAATGTCATCGAGACGGTGGACCGGGTGCGCGCGGTGCTGCCGCAATTGCAGGCCAGCCTGCCTGCATCGCTGGATGTGCAGGTGCTCAGCGACCGCACCACCACCATCCGCGCCTCGGTGCGGGATGTGCAACACGAGCTGGTCTTTGCCATCGTGCTGGTGATCGGCGTGATCTTCGTGTTCCTGCGCAGCCTGCCGGCCACCTTCATCCCGGCGGTGGCCGTGCCGGTGTCGCTGGTGGGCACCTTCGGCGTGATGTACCTCGCCGGGTTCTCGATCAACAACCTGACGTTGATGGCACTCGTCATCTCCACCGGCTTCGTCGTGGACGACGCGATCGTCATGATCGAGAACATCGCGCGGCACATGGAGGAGGGGGGGGAGGGCGTGAGCGCCTTCCAGGCGGCGCTGTCGGGCTCCAAGCAGATCGGCTTCACCATCATCTCGCTGACCGTGTCGCTGATCGCGGTGCTCATCCCGCTGCTCTTCATGGGCGATGTGGTGGGGCGGCTCTTCCATGAGTTCGCGATCACGCTGGCGGTGTCCATCCTGATCTCGGCCTTCGTGTCGCTGACGCTCACGCCGATGATGTGCGCCCGCCTGCTCAAGCATGAGCATGAAGACCAGCACGGCCGGCTGTGGCGGGCGGTGGGCCGGGCCTTCGACGACACCATCGCCGCCTACGGCCGCATGCTGACCTGGGTGCTGGATCGCTCCGGTGCGACGCTGGTGGTGTTCGTGGCGACGCTGGTGCTGACCGGCGTGCTCTACCTGCTGGTGCCCAAGGGCTTCTTCCCGCTGCAGGACACCGGGCAGATCCAGGGCATCACGGAGGCGGCGCAGTCGACCTCCTTCGGCGCCATGGCTGAGCACCAGCAGCGCCTGGCCGAGCGGGTGCTGAAGGACCCGGCCGTGCAGAGCGTGTCGTCCTTCATCGGCGTGGACGGCGGCAACACCACGCTCAACCAGGGCAGGCTGCAGATCAACCTCAAGTCCAAGGAAGCACGCGGCGAGAGCGCGGCCGACGTGGCCCGCCGCATCAGCGACGCCGTGGCCGACGTGCCTGGCATCGCGCTGTACCTGCAGCCGGTGCAGGACCTCACCATCGAGGACCGCATCGCCAAGACCCAGTACCAGTTCACCCTCAGCTCGCCTGACTCGGCCGAGCTCAGCCGGGCGACGACGGCGGTGCTGGAGCGCCTGCGCGGCGTGCCGGCCCTCGCGGATGTCGCCAGCGACGCGCAGGAGCAGGGCCTGCAAGCCTACGTCGACATCGACCGCGATGCCGCCGGCCGGCTGGGCGTGAGCGTGGCCACCATCGACAGCGCGCTCTACAGCGCCTTCGGCCAGCGGCTCATCTCCACCATCTTCACGCAGAGCAACCAGTACCGCGTGGTGCTGGAGGTGGCGCCCGACTTCCGGGCCGGCATGGAGGCGCTGCGGCGCCTGTACGTGCCGGGCACGGGCGGCGCGCAGGTGCCGCTGAGCTCGGTGGCGCGCTTCAGCGAACGGGTCGCGCCGCTGGCGGTCAACCATGTGGCGCAGTTCCCGTCGTCCACCATCTCCTTCAACCTCGCACCGGGCGCGTCGCTGGGTGAGGCGGTCAAGGCCATCCGCGCCGAGGTCGATGCGCTGCAGCTGCCGCTCAGCGTGGAGACCCGCTTCGAGGGCGCCGCGCTGGCCTTCCAGGCCTCGCTCACGAGCACGCTGCTGCTCATCCTGGCGGCCATCGTCACGATGTACATCGTGCTGGGCGTGCTGTACGAGAGCACCATCCATCCGCTGACCATCCTGTCCACGCTGCCCTCGGCCGGCCTGGGCGCATTGCTGGCGCTGCTGGCCTTCCGGCTCGACCTGGACATCATCGCCATCATCGGCATCGTGCTCTTGATCGGCATCGTCAAGAAGAACGCGATCATGATGATCGACTTCGCGCTGGAGGCCGAGCGCGACCACGGCAAGACGCCGCGCGAAGCCATCCATGAAGCCTGCCTGCTGCGCTTCCGGCCCATCCTGATGACGACCCTGGCCGCGCTGCTCGGCGCCCTGCCGTTGATGCTGGGCACCGGCGTGGGCAGTGAGCTGCGCCACCCGCTGGGTGTCGTGATGGTGGGTGGCCTGATCGTGAGCCAGCTGCTCACGCTCTTCACGACGCCGGTCATCTACCTGGGCTTCTCGGCGCTGTCGGCTCGCCTGCAGCGGGGCCGCCGTCCTGCGGAGGCGACAGCGTGAACCTGTCGCGCGTCTTCATCGAGCGCCCCATCGGCACGGCGCTGATCACCTGCGGCGTGGCGCTGGCGGGGGCGATCGCGTATTTGCTGCTGCCGATCGCGCCGTTGCCGCAGGTGGAGTTCCCGACCATCTCGGTCAGTGCCTCGTTGCCCGGCGCCAGCCCCGACACCATGGCCGCCACCGTGGCCACGCCGCTGGAGCGCTCGCTCGGCAGCATCGCGGGCGTGACCGAGATCACCTCGTCGTCTTCGCTCGGCAGCACGCGCATCACGCTGCAGTTCGACCTCAGCCGCAGCATCGATTCGGCAGCGCGCGAGGTGCAGGCGGCCATCAACGCCTCGCGCGCGCTGCTGCCCACGGGCATGCCGAGCAACCCGACCTACCGCAAGGTCAACCCGGCGGACGCGCCCATCATGATCGTGGCGCTGACGTCTGACACGCTCACGCGCGGCCAGATGTACGACGCCGCCTCCACCGTGCTGGCCCAGCGGCTGTCGCAGGTCGACGGCGTGGGCCAGGTCAGCGTGGGCGGCGGTGCGCTGCCGGCGGTGCGCATCGAGCTGGACCCGAACAAGCTTTCCTCGCAGGGCATCAGCCTGGAGCAGGTGAGGGCCGCGGTGGTGGCCACCAATGCCAACCGGCCCAAGGGGCAGCTCGAGGACGGCGCGCGAAGCTGGCAGATCGGCGCCAACGACCAGGCCCGCCGCGCGAGCGACTACATGCCTGTGGTGCTGAGCTACCGCAATGGCGCTGCGGTGCGCCTGGGTGATGTGGCCGACATCAGCGACAGCGTGCAGGACGTGCGCAACGATGGTCTGGCCAATGGCCGACAGGCGGTGCTGCTCATCCTGAACAAGGCGCCGTCAGCCAACATCATCGAGACCG
>JAIPCJ010000052.1 GCA_021738245.1 Methylotenera sp.
CTCGGCCGCGGCGCCGGCCAGCTGCTTGGCCGTCATCGCGGCGTGGGCGCTCTGCGTGACTGTGCCGGTGAGCTCGGTCATGGAGCTGGCGGCTTGCTGGAGGCTGGAGGGCGTCTGCTCGGTGCGCTGAGACAGGTCCATGTTGCCGGTGGCCACCTCGGCGGTGGCCACCTGGATGCTCTCGGCGGACTCTCTCACCTGGCCCACGATGCCTGCCAGCGAGCGTTGCATGGTGGACAAGGCCTGCATCATCTCCGCCGACTCATCGCTGCCCTGCACCTCCAGCGTGCGCGACAGGTCGCCGCTGGCCATGTTTTCGGCAAAGCCCTTGGCGCGCAGCAGCGGCTCGATGATGGAGCGGGAAATCTTGAACGCCAGCAGGCCGCCCACGACCACGCACACGCCGAAGGTCACGATCAGGCCCGCGAACAGACCCGAGACCAGACTCGTGACCTGCGCGAAGAGGTCATCCCCGCGCTTCTTCAGCTCCGCCTCGATGCCGGCCAGCATGGCCAGTGCCGGGTCGTAACTGGTGTCGGCGGCTTTCATCTCCTCCTGCGCGCTTTGGGAGTCGGGGAAGTTGTCGGCCACCAGCTTGTCGGCCACCGGCTTCACGGCCTTGCGGTAGTCGTTGACGAGGTTGCGGAACTTGGCGAGGTTGTCCTTGCTCTGCGGCTCGGTGGCCATGGCACCGAAATCGTCGATGGCCTTGTCCAGGCCCACCTGCGCGGCATCCCAGTCCTTGCGGGCTCGCGCCAGGCCCTCCTTGTTGAAGATGGCCGCCACCAGCGTGGAGGTGGCCGTCTTGCTCTGCAGCAGGTGGGTGCGCGCCGCCATCGAGATGTTGGACGCCGGGATCAGCCTCTGGGTGATGCCGCGCAGCGCCTTGTCAGACACATGCAGCCCGAAGCCGCCGATGCCCACGAGCAAGGCCGTCATCAGCAGGATGACGCCAAAGGCCAGACGGAGACGGGTGCGGATCGACAGACGGCGCAGCATCGGGGGCTCCTCGCGAAAGATGGGGGCCGATCGATTGAAACAGAAACCCGGAACAACCCGATACAAATGCACTGGTAGGCTCGCGCCATCGTTCACACCTTCGACCCGCCACGGCGCCCACCATGAGCTTTCTGGCCATCGACATCGGCAACACCCGCCTCAAGTGGGCCGTCTATGCGCAGGACGCGCAGCCGGGCAGCGCCCCGCTGCAGCACGGCGCGGTGTTCCTGGAGAACATCGACCGCCTGGCTGACGAAGACTGGCAAGGCCTGCCCCCGCCCAGCCGCATCCTGGGCAGCAACGTGGCCGGGGACTCGGTGCGCCGTCGGGTGGAAGAGCAGATGGAGCAGTGGGACCTGACGCCCCGCTGGGTGGTGCCGGGCGCCGAATGCGCCGGTGTTCGCAACGGCTATGACCACCCGTCGCGCCTGGGCGCCGACCGCTGGGTGGCGGTCATCGGCGCCCATGCCCACGCCGTGAAGCGCGGCTTCACCGGGCCGGTGCTCACCGTCATGGTCGGCACGGCCGTGACCGTGGACGCCCTGGCCAGCGACGGCCTGTTCCTGGGCGGCCTGATCCTGCCCGGCCACGGCATCATGCTGCGCGCGCTGGAAGGCGGCACCGCCGGCCTGCGCGTGCCGACCGGCGAGGTGCGCGACTTCCCCACCAACACCAGCGACGCCCTCACCACCGGCGGCACCTTCGCCATCACCGGCGCGATCGAGCGCATGCACCGCCTGCTCACCAAGCGCGAAGGGCGCGAGCCCCTGCTCTTGATGACGGGCGGCGCGGGCTGGAAGGTGGCACCGGCGCTGGATTCGCCGCATGAGCTGATCGAGGGCCTCATCTTCGACGGGCTGCTGGCCATCCAGGCCCCCTGAGCCGCCCGCCGACGGCTGGCTCGGCGGCAACAGCGGAGCGGGCGTCGCCTGGGTGCCGGGCGAAGGGATTCCCCCAGGCCTGCCCCCGCCCCGCTCCACATCTTTGAGGATGTGGAGCGCCACGCAGCCCGGCATCGTGCGCCTTCGCCAGCGGCCTTCGCGCGCGAGGGCATCGCGCAAGACGCTGACACGTCACGCCCTGACTCCGTCGCGCCCAGGCCACCGCCCCGGGGCCGGTTCAGCTCGCGCGGGTCAACGGGGCTGGCGTTGCATCCCGCTTGCGCTTCTTTCAGGGAGAAAAAACATGGCCGCGTCGAAAGCATTCCATGGCGTCATCCGCGGTGCCGAATCGCCCAAGCGTTCGTCACAGTTCGAGGGCCGCTTTGGCCGCATGTTCCGCAGCCTGCCGCCTGCCGAGTTCACGGAAGCGGAACTCGCACCGCTTGCAGCTGACGACGCCATGCTGTCGTCGCCAGAGACCACCGGCAACGACGAGCGGCCCAAGGCAACGCCCGAGAATGAACTGGACATCGAAGAGAACTTCGACATCCCCGCCGGCTACACCTATGTCGGCCAGTTCATCGACCACGACATCACCTTCGACCCCGTGAGCCAGCTCGACCGGCTCAACGACCCCGAAGCGCTGACCGACTACCGCACCCCACGGCTGGACCTGGACAGCCTGTATGGCCGAGGCCCCGCCGACCAGCCCTACCTGTACGACTTCAGCCAGGAGGACCGCGCTGCCAAGTTCGTGCTGGGGCGGCCCCTGACCTTCGGTCAGCAGCCCAGCCCGGCCCACGACCTGCCCCGGCTCAACGGATGCGCGGTGATCGGGGACAAACGCAACGACGAGAACGTCATCGTGAGCCAGTTCCACGGCGCGATGCTGAAGTTCCACAACGCCATGGTCGACGCCCTGCCCGCGCGCACGCCCTTCGAGGCGGTCGCCCAGCAGGTGCGCTGGCATTACCAGTACGCCGTCATCAACGATTTCCTGCGCCGCATCTGCGGCGATGCCGTGCTGAAGGACGTGCTGCCCCATTTCCGCACTGGCAAGACCCCCTTCGAGGCGCCCCCGCGGCTTCACTGCTACCACTGGCGCAATGAGGCCTTCATGCCCATCGAGTTCAGCGTGGCGGCCTATCGGTTTGGTCACTCGATGGTGCGCCCCATCTATCGGCTCAACAAGGAGTTGGACCTGGGTGGACCGGCCGTGGACGAAGATGCCTCGCTGCAAGGCCGGCACTTGATCTTCGCTGGCGTGTCTTCGCGCGCCTTGAACGGCTTCCGCGAGTTCCCGGCCGACTGGGGCATCGACTGGTCGCTGTTCTTCGGCACGCCTGATCGACGCGCGTCACATCAAGGCAAGTCGCGTGTGCAGCCCAGCTACAAGATTGACTCGTCGCTGGTCAACCCGCTGGGCTTCCTGCCGGAGTTCTGCGAACGCCCCACCCATGAAGACCGGCTGACCGCCGCCAACTTCCGGGCGAAGGCAAAGGACAGCGAGCGCCCCAACCTCGCCTTGCGCAACCTCATGCGGGGCGCGGCGATGGGCCTGCCGAGTGGGCAGGCGGTGGCGCGAGCCATGGGTTTGCCGGCCTGGGACGGCAGCCGGCTCTTGATCGGCAAGGCTGCTTTCGAGGAAGGCCAGCTGAAAGCACGCCGCCTGGACGACGTGGCGCACCATCTGTCGGCCTGCACGCCGCTCTGGGCCTACATCCTTGCCGAGGCGACAACGCAATGGCACGACGAGATCACGGCCCGGGGCCTCACCGGCGAAGCCGCCAACCTCGTGGGCACCCGTCTCGGGCCGGTGGGCGCGCGCATTGTTGCGGAAACGCTGGTGGGCCTCATCTTGGCAGACAGCCACAGCTTCCTGGCGCAGGATCCGAATTGGGTGCCGGCCGCCGGCTGGGGCGGCGCGGATTTCGGCTTCGAGTCGCTGTTGAAAGTGGCCGGGCTGCTGCGCTGAACCCGGCGCCGTTCAGATCAGTCTTGCCCGGTCTTGCGCAGATCCTCCCACGTGAGGGGCGCAAGGGGGTCCATGACCAAGGCGGGGATCGGCTTGGTCCAGATGCTTTTGAAGCTCCCCGTCACGCCAACTTTGCCGGTGCCCAGCGCCACCTCCTCGGGCTTGTCCGCGTAGATGAGCACCTTTCTCACATGGTTCGTGACCCACGACCTGAGCTCGCCCACCCCATTGGTCTGTTTGCCCAGGGGGTCGCCCAGGCTGTCCATGGCCACGCAACGCGGAGCGGTCTCCTTTCGTACCGCATCCTCCTCGTCATAGAGTTCGGCTTTCTCCGGCAGCGTCACGGCAGTCAAGTCACCGGGCAGGTTCACAACGAACGCGACTTTGATGTCCATTTCTCCGGCCATGCTCATTTCTCCTTGCAGTTGATGGGGCGCCCTCCCTGTCTGACGGGCGAGGCGAGCGTAGCTGACCTCACCTCTGCGCAACATGGCCCAAACGCTTAAGACCATTGGCCTATGGCTATCGATCCTGTTGCTGGCTGGGGCTTTGCATGCAGACAGCACGGCACCGCCACCCCGACAACGGGTGGTCTACCTGGGACGCATAGGCGCTGCGGCCGACCCCGGCTTCCTGGCGTTGAGCCAAGCCGTTGCGAGATTGCCGGCCGGGCTGGCGCAGCGCATCGAGTTGCGCTTCGTGACGGCGCTGCTGGCTGATGGCCAACACCGCATCCAGCTGGCCATCGACGAAGCTCTCGCCCTGCGACCCGAGGTGCTTGTCGGCACGGCATTCGTCGCCTCCGAGTTGAAGAAGCGCCACGTGCAGCAACCGGTGCTCTTCACCAGCTTTGTCCATCCGGTGCGCATGGGGCTGGTGAGCACGACCGGCGCCCGGCAGGAGGCGATGGCCGGCGTCTGGATCGCCGATGAGACGGACGGCAAGCGCCTGGAACTGCTGCATGACGCCTACCCGGGTGTGCGCAGCGTGGCCATGCTGATGGACCGGGACTGGGGCATGGCCACCGACGCCACCCGCATCCTGCCGCCCCTGGCTCGCAAGCTTGGCCTGACCTTGACGCTGCTCTATGCCGACGACCTCAAGGAGGCTGAACCCCTGCTGGCACGCCCGGAAAGTGCTCGCTTCGATGCCTGGCTGCTGCCACCCACGGGCTTGAGCTACCTGTACTCGCCGCAGTTGCTGAAGATATTCAGCACCTGGGGCAAGCCGGTCATCACGGGTGACACCCAGGACGTCATGCGCGGGGCGCCACTCGCGTTGATGGTGGAGGACGCCTTCCGTTGGGACGCCCAGGCCGAGGTGCTGGCTCGCGTGCTGCAGGGCGAACGGGCGGGCGCCATCCCGATCCAGCGCTCCTACAAGGCCCTGCTGTCTGCGCGACCGGAGCCGATCGGGGGCTTTCCGGCGCCGTCAGCGACCGTGCTGCGGCGCGCGGACCTGATCGTCAGATGAAGCCAGCCCGCGCTGCCATGCCGCACACTCGTCGCTACCGGCCCATCACGCGACGTTTCGCTCAATGGGTGATCGGGTTGACGCTGGGCCTGCTGCTGGCTCATGGCGCGCTGGAGAGTCTTTTCGCCTACCGCGAGTCGCTGGACCACATCAAGCGCCTGCAGGCCGTGCAGGCCGAGGCCGCGGCCCTGGAGATTGCCAGCTACGTGCAGCAGCTGCATGGGGGCCTGCAGCGTGTCGCGGGGCAGCCGTGGGGCTTGGCGGGGTTCGGGCCCGAGCAGCAGCGCGAAGAGTTCCACCAGTTGATGCGTGCGCATCCGGCCATCACGGCGTTGCAGGCGGTCGACGGCGGCTGGCGAGAGCGCGTGTTCGCCTCACGCTGGCTGCCGGACCGCCAGGACGATGCGCGCCAGGTCGAAGCCATCGCGCCGCTCGCCGCCGCGGGTTCCGCCGCCGTGCGGCACGGGCACACCCAGTTCCTGGACGGCGAAGTACCGACCTTGCGGATGATGGCCGCGTCCGGCCCGGGTGCCATCGTCGCCACGGTCGACCTGCGCCACATCAGCGAGATCGTGTCACGGCCGCAGGTCAGTGCTGGCGGGCTGGCTTATGTGGTCGACGCCCAGGGCCTGCTGATGGCCCACCCGCGCGCCGTGCGCGCCATGGGGCGGCAGGATCTCTCCAAGACCGAGGTCGTGCGGCGCGCCCGCAGCGGCCAGGAACGCGGGGCCATGGCGTTCCATGACCTGGAGACGACCAACCAGGCGGGTCAGCGTGTCGTGGTCACGGCGGCCAAGGTGCCGGGGACCGACTGGATCGTCTTCATGGAACAACTGCGCAGCGAGGCCTTCGGTCCGGTACGCGATGCGATCACGCGCACCGCACTGCTCATGCTGTTCGGCGGTGCACTCGCGCTGGTGCTGGGCGGCTACTTCGCGCGCCGCCTGGCGGCGCCGATCGTGGCCTTGCGAAACGCCACCGCGCGAATGGCCGCGGGCGATCTTGCCGGCCGCATCTCCGCGAAGCACCACGACGAAGTCGAAGATCTCGCGCTGGACTTCAACCGGATCGTCGAGCAACTGCGAGAGTCCTACGCCACGCTGGAAGCCAAGGTCGCCGACCGCACTGCCGAGCTTTCCGAAGCACGCGATGTGCTCGCGGCGCGCGCTCATGAGCTCACGCAGTTGAAGGACGAAGCCGAGCGGGCGAACGCCGCCAAAACCCGGTTCCTGGCCGCGGCCAGTCACGATCTTCGGCAGCCGATGCACTCCATCAGCCTGCTCATCGGCGTGCTGCGCAGCCGCTTGACCGACACGGCCCAAACCGACATCGCCGACAAGGTGCAGTCTGCGGTCTCGACGATGGAGAGCCTGTTCGGCAACCTGCTGGATATCTCCAAGCTGGATGCAGGCGCCGTGCACGCCCACCTGGAGGATGTGGACCTGGGTTGGTTGCTGGAGCGAGCCGCCCAGACATGGCTGCCGCAGGCCCAGGAAAAGGGCCTGAGCCTGCGGGTGCGGCCCGGCCGCTGGATGGTGCGGGGCGATGCGGCGCTGCTCGAGCGCATCGTCGGCAACCTGCTGGCCAATGCCATCCGCTACACCCGCAGCGGCGGCGTGCTGGTCGGCTGTCGGCGACGCGGCGAGCACTGCGAGTTGCAGGTCTGGGACACCGGGCCTGGCATCGCGCCCGAGCACCGCGAGGCCATCTTCGAGGAGTTCTTCCGCATCGGAGCGCCAGGCAGCGGGCCGGAGAAGGGCCTGGGTCTGGGCCTGTCCATCGTGCGCCGCTGCGCCAGCCTGCTGGGCTGTGCCGTGTCGGTGCAAAGCCGTGAAGGGCGAGGGTCTGTGTTCAAGCTCGTGCTGCCGCTCGCCGCAAGCCGCCTGGCAGCCCACATCTCGAACAGCAAGATGGACGAGCTGCCCCAGTCCCTGGAGGGCAGCTTCCTCGTCGTGGTGGACGACGAAACCACCAACCGCGAGGCCGTGCGCGATGCCCTGCTCGCCGCGGGCTGCCACGTGGTGGCGGCGTCAGGCGTGAACGCTGCCCTGGCGCAGCTTCAGAGCCACCTGCGAACACCCGACCTGATCCTGACCGATTTCCAGCTCGGCAACGATGGCCATGGGCTGGATGTGATCCGGCGCTTGCGCGCCCACTATGACGAACCGATTCCCGCGCTGGTGGTGACCGCGAACACCGACACCGGCCTGGGCCGTGATGCTGCTGCGCTGGGTGCCCGCCTGCTGCACAAGCCGGCGGGGCTGCAGCGACTGTTGCTGACGATCAAGGAGTGCCTGGAGGCCGCCTGAGCGCTGGCGCCGCCGCGTCGTCAAAACGCAGGCCGAGCCGGCCGGCGGCCACCACCGCCTGGGTGCGCGTCGTGACGTTGAGCGCGCGAAGCACGGCGGAAGTGTGCGCCTTGACCGTGCTCAGCGACAGGTCGAGTTCCCGACCGATGAGTTTGGCCGGCTTGCCCTGCAACAGCAGGTGAAGCACCTCGACCTGACGCTGTGTGAGCCCGAGGTCGGCAGCGCGTACGGCAGCCCCGGCACTTGACGGATCGCCGGCCGGCGGCGCCGCCGAGGGCCCGCCCGCCGCGGCACCCGCTGGCGCCACGACGGGCGCTGAAGCCGGCGTCGGGCTGCGCGCCGCCAGGAACACGCTGGGTGGCAGGTAGATGCCTTTGGCCAGGATGAGCTTCAGTGCGCCGATCATCACCGCTGAGGTGGAGCTCTTGGGGATGAAGCCCATGGCCCCGGCATCCAGTGCTGCCAGCACCGTGTCCTTGTCATCGGCTGACGACATGACGACCACCGGCATCTCGGGATGGGACTCGCGCAACCGCCGCACCCCTTCCAGGCCCGAAGCGCCGGGCAAGCCGAGGTCGATCAGCACCAGGTCGGCGGCCCCCCGCGCCTCGATGACCGAGATGGCCTCCTCACAGCTCCCGGCCTCCCAGGTCTCCAGCGGCTCGATCAAGGGGCGCAACAGCAAGGCAATGCCCTCGCGAAACAGGGTGTGGTCGTCGACGAGCAGAACTCTCATGAAGCGCATTCCGTGTCGGGCCATGTTAGCCAGCAATCACCGCCGGGCCGGCGGCGCACCCTAGGGCTTTTGGTTAGGCCCGATGGCCTAGTGGAAACCAACCGTACATCTCCGCCCCACCCGGATCGCCACCCCGCATCGCCCGAGCCGCGCCACGGGCCGCTGACCATCCGGGCCGGCCATGCGGGCGATGCCAAGGCCCGCGGCAGCCCTCAAACTTGACGACAAATCCACCGCTGTCACCGCCAAGGATCAGGGAGAGTTCCATGCAAACCGCCGTTCACAGCCCTGCGATGCCGCCGCGAACCCACCCAGGGCTCGCGGTACCGGCCAACGCGAGCCAGTTGCTGGCCGCCTTGCCCCAGCCCATCTTTGTGGTGCGCCCCGACCGCCGCCTGCTGCTGTGCAACCGCAGCGCCGAGCGGCTGCTGCGGGACCACCGTGCCGAGGTGAATGCCGGCCACCTCATGCAGATCGGCCAGATGGACGCCACGCGGCTGCAAGGGCCGCTGCGCCTGGCGCAGGCGGGCTCCACGAGCTGTGTGGGCCTGTGGTTCGCACCGGGCATCAGCACGGGCTGGCTGCACAGCACCCCCTTGCCGCCGGACCTGGTCACGAGCACCGGGTGGCCGGACGACGCCGTGCTGCTGGTCATTCACCTGGATCAACCTGCCCTCACCCAGGCCGCACGCATCGATGCGCTGGCGCGCCACAGCCGGCTCAGCGCCGCAGAGCGTCACGTCCTGATGCTGCTGGGCGATGGCATGACGGTCGAAGCCTCGGCCCAGCAGTTGGGGGTGTGCCTGTCCACGCTTCGCAGCCATGTGCGCAACCTGCTGGGCAAGACGCAGGCCTCATCGCTGATGCAACTGCTGCGCTGGGTGGGCAGCGGTCAGGCGCTGCCGCATTAGGCGTCGTCCCGCCGCAGTGCCGCCACCTCCGCGCGCAGCGCGCTGACCTCGGCATGCAGCTGCCTCAGGATGTCATGCTCCATGCGCCGCTCCGACGTCTCGACCCACATGGCGGCGATCGCTGCCGTCACGAGGGACAGCACGGCGTAACCGAGCAGCACCACGAACACCGCAAAGATCTTGGCGGCGGGTGTGCTGGGCACGATGTCGCCATAGCCCACCGTGGCCGCCGTGGTGAAGGCCAGCCACAGGCCATCGCCCAGCGTGCGCACCCGCGGCTCCAGGGCCCAGAAGCCCACGCCGCAGAAGCACAGCACGGCAAAGGCCAGCAGCAGCAGGTAGCCCAACCCGCCACGGGTGATCCAGGGGCGCAGCGTCCAGACCATGCGCACCAGGCTCAACAGCGCGACGGCCAGGCGCACGGCCAGGCTCAGGGGTGAATCCACGCTGGCCGGCAGCAACGCGGCGGCCACGAAGCCGGCGATCAGTGCCAGGTCCAGCACATTGCGGCGCAGGTACTGGCGCGGGTGGTCGAGCTGCACCGCCACGCGCCACAGCGCCACCGTCAGCAAGCCGGCCGCTGACAGGTAGATGGCCGTGGCCAGGGGCGTGGGCAGTTGCTCCAGCAGCTCGATGTAGAAGGCCGGGATCGTCGCCACCAGGCCGGCCAGCACCGGCCAGCGCCAGCGCGCCCGCTCGCGCACGGCCGCGCCGCTGGTGCCGGGCGGATGCGCCAGGCCCCACGTGCGCGAGGGCGGTTGAACGGGCATGGCCCAGCCTAGCGACTGGCGCGCCCGCGGGGCTTGCGCCAGCGCAAGCCGGGCGCACGAAACGTCAGAGGATGAAGCGCGAGAGGTCTTCGTTGGCCGCCAGGGCGCCAAGCTTGGCATTGACGGCGGCGGCGTCCAGCACGATGGTCTGGCCGGACTTGCGCGGTGCATCGAAGCTGATGTCGTCCAGCAGCCGCTCCATCACCGTGGCCAGGCGCCGGGCGCCGATGTTCTCGGTGCGCTCGTTCACCTCGAAGGCGATCTCGGCCAGGCGCCGGATGGCGTCGGGCTGCAGGTCGAGCGTCACGCCTTCGGTGGCCAGCAGGGCCTGGTACTGCTTGACCAGACTGGCATGGGTGCTGGTCAGAATGGCCTCGAAGTCAGCCACCGACAGCGACTCCAGCTCCACGCGGATGGGCAGCCGGCCCTGCAGCTCGGGGATGAGGTCACTGGGCTTGCTGAGGTGGAAAGCGCCACTGGCGATGAAGAGGATGTGATCGGTCTTGACCAGGCCGTACTTGGTCGACACGGTCGTGCCCTCAACCAGCGGCAGCAGGTCGCGCTGCACGCCCTGGCGCGAGACCTCGGCGCCGCCATGCTCGTTGCGCGAGGCCACCTTGTCGATCTCGTCGATGAACACGATGCCCATCTCCTGCGCATGGGCCAGGGCCGTGGCGCGGATCTCTTCCTCATTGACGAGCTTGGCGGCCTCCTCGTCCGCCAGCAGCTTCATGGCCTCGGCGATCTTGAGCTTGCGGGTCTTCTTCTGGCCAGCGCCGAACTGGCTGAACATGCCCTTGAGCTGCTCGGCCATGTCTTCCATGCCCGGCTGGTTGCCGAAGGGGCCGAGCACTTCCATCGTCGGCCGGGGAGCCAGCAGATCCAGCTCGATGTCCTTGTCGTGGAGCTGCCCTTCGCGCAGGCGCTTGCGCATGGTCTGGCGAGTCGGGTTGTCGGCCTCCACGCCGGGCAGCAGCACGTCGAGGATGCGGTCCTCGGCAGCGTCTTCCGCACGGGTCTGGCAGCGGCGCATGGCCAGCTCGCGCTCCTGCTTCACGGCGACCTCGACGAGGTCGCGGATGATGGAGTCGACGTCCTTGCCCACATAGCCCACCTCGGTGAACTTGGTGGCCTCGACCTTGATGAACGGCGCGCCCGCCAGCTTGGCCAGGCGCCGTGCGATCTCAGTCTTGCCCACGCCGGTGGGGCCGATCATCAGGATGTTCTTGGGCGTGATCTCTGTGCGCAGCTTCTCGTCGACCTGCTGGCGGCGCCAGCGGTTGCGCATGGCGATGGCCACGGCCCGCTTGGCGGCGTTCTGGCCGACGATGTGCCGATCCAGTTCCGACACGATTTCCTGGGGCGTCATCGAGCTCATTCCAGCACCTCCAGCGTGTGGTTCTGGTTGGTGTAGATGCAGATCTCGCCGGCAATCTCCAACGACTTCTTGACGATCTCGGCAGCACTCAACTCGGTGTTGGCCAGCAGCGCCTTGGCGGCCGCCTGGGCGAAAGCCCCGCCGGAGCCGATGGCCACGATGCCCTGCTCGGGTTCCAGCACATCACCATTGCCGGTGATGATCAGGGAGGCCGTCCGGTCGGCCACGGCGAGCATGGCCTCCAAGCGGCGCAGCACGCGGTCGGTGCGCCAGTCGCGCGTGAGCTCGACAGCGGCACGCACGAGGTGACCCTGGTGCTTTTCGAGCTTGGCCTCGAAGCGCTCGAACAGCGTGAAGGCATCGGCGGTGGCACCGGCAAAACCGGCGAGGACCTGGTCGCGATAGAGCTTGCGCACCTTGCGGGCGCTGGCCTTCACGACCGTGTTGCCGAGGGTGACCTGGCCGTCACCCCCGATGGCGACCTGCCAGCCGGTGGGCGTCTGGCGCCGGACCGAGACGATGGTGGTGCCGTGGTAGACGGCCGATGAGGAATCAGAAGACATAGGGCCTCCAGTTGGGGCCGGTACCGCAGGCGACAAGTCAGTTGATTCGGACTTTTACCTTCGCGTGCTCGTTGATGCCCATGGCACCAAAGAACAACGCCACCAGCCGGTGGGCGTCGCTGAACACGACGGTGCGGTTCTCGCTGCGGCGCAGCAGCACCCAGTTGAGCAGGTCGCCTGCGGCCATGAAGTCCAGGCGGATCAGCTTGGTGCAGGAGACGTTGATGACCGTGGCCTCGCCGGCCTCGGTCGACAGCGCGCGCAGGTGGTCGGAGATGTCGCCATTGAGCTGGCCCATCAGCTCGACCTGCGCCACGCTGGGCTCGATGACGCTGGTGTCCATGAAACTGGACTGCGCCTCCACCGACTGCATGGTGCTGATCGCGGCGCTGTGCGTGGAGGCGCCGTCGCCCCCGATGCGCACGCGGCACTTGGCGCGCTCCCATGAGGGCGGGGACACCTCGTAGGTCACGCAGTAGTCGATGGCCGCCTCGTCGAACTGGTCGGGCCGGTTGGCCAGGCGCAGCGCCTCCAGACGCAGCATCCACAGCGCCGGGTCGGTGTCGCGCTCACCGACAGGCGCGAGTTCCTTGAGCTGGTTCAGGAAGCGGTCACCGCCCACCCAGCGCAGGTCGATGGCCTGGTTGGCCCAGTGGCGCAGCAGCGTGCGGAGTTCAATCGCCGCGTCGATCTCGACCTCGTCGACTGCGCTCCAGTCGAACACCCAGGGCATGGGCAGCGTCTCGCTGCGCTTGCGCAGGGTGGCCACGTCTTCCGCGCTCAGGTTGGCAGGCGCCGTCCAGCTGACCTGGCCGGCCTTGCCCATGGATGCACGGTTGGACTGACGCGTCGACTCGGCCACCAGCTTGGGCATGGAGAACCATTGCGGCGCCGACAGGCCGAATTGCTGCGCGTACTCGACCGCCAACGCCTCGAATTTGCCTTGCGCACCCGTGGCGCGGTAGTGGTCGAAGAGCACCAGCCAGGTCTCGCCATGCAGGTTGCGGCTGCCCCCGGGGTGAACCAGTTCGGTCAGGGAACGCTCGCTGGTCTCGTAGTCGGCGTTGGCGAAAGGGATGACGGCTTCGTCCAGCTCGGGGTCGTGCACGACTTCCTGCACCTCGACATCCGGTGTCGACTGGGCCAGGGAGAACGACAGCGACATGTCCAGCGGCGGCAGCTCCGGCAGCTTGCTGGGCGCCGATTCGGACAGCGGCGGGATGGCCGCGCCCATCGTCACGGCCGCGGGCGGCGTGGGCGCCTGCAAGCGCTCCACCTCGCGGGGCGACGAAAACTCGCTGACCCGGCCACCGGGCGGCTCGCCGCCTGGCAGGTGCGCCACGGTGGACGCAAAGGCGGCGGGCCGGGTCGGTGTCTCGAAGAAGCCCGGCTGCTGCTTGGGCACGGCCTGCGTGGTGGCAAAGCTCTCGCCGACCATCTGCTGCTCGATCTCGTCGATCTTGGCCTTTACGCCGAGATCGATCTTGGAGTTCGGCTCGCTCAGGCGCTCGTCATCACCCAGCCGGGAAGGCGAGGAGGCCAGCGCTGCCAGCTGCTCCGGCGTGAGGCCTTCACGGCGGATGCGGCGCAGCATGTCGAGCTCGCGCTTGCGCACGAAGTCGTTGCGGCGCTTGCGCTCCACCATGGCGCGCAACTCGGCCTTGGCCAGGTCGCCCTCGGGGTCGTCCTGGCGGGAGTTGATTTCAGACCAGTCCGTCGTGGGGTTGGCCACGAAGCGCGCAACCTTGCGGAAGAAGCTGTCGCCTTCTTTCGGGTCTGCGGGCTTGGAGTCGGACATGGGTGGAATATCCCTCTTTTACGGAGACGGCGCCTCAACAGGATTCGGGCCGAGCGCCGGGCCGCTCCCAAGCCGGCCCGTCGTGGCGATGCAGGCGCGGCTCAAAGCCGCGGGCACCGCCGTCCCCTCGGGGGACCGACCAAGCGCAGCGTGGGCGAGGGGCGTCATTCAGTCACCAAACATCTTCTGCTTGAGTTCGCGGCGTTGCTGGGCTTCGAGCGACAGAGTTGCCGTCGGGCGCGCAATCAAGCGGCCCAGGCCGATGGGTTCACCGGTCTCGTCGCAGTATCCATAGTCGCCGGTGTCCAGGCGTGCGATGGATTGCACGATTTTCTTGAGCAGCTTGCGTTCGCGGTCGCGCGTGCGCAGTTCCAGCGCGTGTTCTTCCTCGATCGTGGCGCGGTCGGCCGGATCGGGGACGATGGTGGTGTCTTCGCGCAGGTGCTCGGTGGTCTCGCCGGCGTTGGACAGCACGTCTTCCTTGAGCTGGTTCAGCTTGGCGCGGAAGAACTCGATCTGCTTGGCGTTCATGTACTCCGAGTCCGGCATGGCCAGGACTTCGGCGTCCGTCAGCTCAGCGCCCGGCTTGGTCTTCCAGGCATTGGCCAGCTTGGGGTCGCCCTTGGCGGCCACGCGGGGGGTCTCGTCGACCTGGCTGGCGCCGCGCGCGGGCGGCTTCGGCGGGGCGAAACGGTCAGCAAACCGGTTGGCCGGCGCGGGCACGTCGATCGTCGCGACGTCGGCGCCGGCATCAGTCTTCTTCGCGCCCTTGGGCGCAGCGGCGGTTTTGGGGGCCGGGGTCTTGCTCACAGTCATCTCCTCGCTCATGGGGTGTATCGGCGCGGTGTCAGACCTAGATCCCACTGCAGTTCAGCCGGCACCCCATTTTTGAGCGCGGCGGATTGTAGCCACGAGGAATCCAGGTTCCGCGAGCCCCCGAAAACCATGCTTCGGGGGCCGGCGGGCATCACGCCAGACAGCCTTCCAGACCTTGCATCAACACGTCTTTGGGCAGGTCGATCCCAATGAACACCATCTTGCTCTGCTTTTTCTCTCCCGGCATCCATTTCGGCCCGAGATCGGAGCCCATCATCTGGTGAACACCCTGGAAGATCACCTTCTTGTCGGTGCCTTTCATGTGTAGGACACCCTTGTATCGGAGCATCTTCGGGCCGTAGACCTGCACGATCGCGCCCAGGAAGTCTTCGAGCTTGGCCGGATTGAAGGGTTTGTCGGCACGGAAGACGAAGCTCTTCACATCGTCGTCGTGATGATGGTGGTGGGGGTGGTCGCAATGCTCGCCGTGCTCATGATCGTGGTGGTGGTGATCATGGTCATGGTGGTGGTGGCCGTGGTCGTCGGCCTTCAGGAAGTCGGGGTCGATCTCCAGCTTGGCGTTCAGGTTGAAGCCGCGCAGGTCGAACACCTTGCTCAGCGCCACTTCGCCGAAATGCGCCGTCTGGATGGGCGCGCGCGGGTTCATGTGCTTGATGCGGTGCATCAGCTTCTCCACGGCCGCCGGCTCCACCAGGTCGCTCTTGCTGATGAAGATCTGGTCGGCAAAGCCCACCTGCATGCGCGCTTCCTGGCGGGTGTTGAGCTGCTCGTCGGCGTGCTTGGCGTCGACCAGCGTCAGCACCGAGTCCAGCAGGTAGGCCTCGGCGATTTCGTCATCCATGAAGAAGGTCTGCGCAACCGGGCCGGGATCAGCCAGGCCGGTGGTCTCGATGACGACGCGCTCGAAGTCGAGCTCGCCCTTGCGCCGCTTGGCGGCCAGGTCGCTCAAGGTGGTGCGCAGGTCTTCACGGATGGTGCAGCAGACGCAGCCGTTGCTCATCTGGATGATCTGCTCGTTCGTGTCGGAGACGAGGATGTCGGTGTCGATGTTCTCTTCGCCGAATTCGTTCTCGATCACGGCGATCTTCTGGCCGTGGGCCTCGGTGAGCACGCGCTTGAGCAGCGTGGTCTTGCCGGCGCCGAGGAAGCCGGTGAGGATGGTGGCGGGGATGAGGCCTTGGGCTGTGGACATGGCAGGAACCGTTTCACTCGAAAGAAGGCAGCCAAGATGGGGCCTCGCTGCCGGGATACAAGAGTAGGGGCCTATGCACACCACGAGACCGATTGCCGTCGTGTTCACAGGCCCATCAAACCAATCGGCTATTCTGTCCCTTCCGTAATTCCTTGACAGCTCCCCTTGAGCGAACCGCATTCAGGCAGGCCCCCGAGTCGTGGGGCCGCCAAAACACCGCCCGAGGCCCGAGGCCTGCTGGAGCGCATGCTGGAGTTTCTGCACCCCGGCCCTGACTCCAAGACCGAACTGATCGAGACCCTGGCCGAGGCCGAGCAGCGCGAGCTGATCGAGCCCGAGTCGCGCCAGATGCTGGAGGGCGTGCTGCGCATGGCCGAGCTCTCGGCGGGCGACGCCATGGTGGCCGCCCCGCGCATGGACCTGCTCGACATCGACGCCCCTTACGAGGAACTGCTGGCCGTCGTCATCGAGACCGGCCATTCGCGCTTCCCGGTCTACGACGGCAGCCGCGACAACATCATCGGCATCCTGCTCGCCAAGGATCTGCTGAAGATGCAGCGAGCGCCCGAGCTCAACCTGCGCGCCCTGCTGCGGCCCACGGTCTTCGTGCCCGAGAGCAAGGGGCTGAACGAACTGCTGCGCGACTTCCGCTCCAACCGCAACCATCTGGCCATCGTCATCGACGAGTTCGGCAACACCGCCGGCCTCATCACCATCGAGGACGTGCTGGAAGAGATCGTCGGCGAGATCGAGGACGAGTTCGACGAACAGAACTCCGAGACCGGCATCTATACCCTGGCGGATGGCAGCCAGCGCGTGGCGGGTGACGCGACCATCGCGGCAGTCAACAGCGCTTTCGGCCTGGCCCTGCCAGACGACGACTTCGACACCATCGGCGGCCTTGTCGCCCACGAGCACGGCCGGGTGCCGCGCCGGGGCGAGACGGTGCGCGTGGCCGGTCTCAACTTCGCCGTGATGCTGACCCGTGGCGGCGCGGTGCGCTGGTTCAAGGTGACGCGCGCGCCCGACGAAGAGACCGAGGCGTGAACGCGGCGCGAGCCGTGGGCCTGGCGCTAGTCGCCGGGTTGCTGCACACCGGCGCTTTTGCGCCCACCGGGGCGTGGTGGCTGCAGATCCTGGCGCTGGCGCTGCTGTTCTCCATCGTCGAGACCGCGACGCCTCGCATCGCGGCGCTGGCCGGTTCGGCCTTCGGCTTCGGCTGGCTGGCTTCGGGCCTGTGGTGGCTGCACATCAGCATGCACCAGTTCGGGGGCATCCCCTGGGTGCTCGCGGCCCTGGCGGTCGGCCTGCTGGCCGCCTTCCTCGGTCTCTACTACGCGCTGGCCCTCGGCCTGACGGCACGCTGGACGCCACCTGGCCGCTGGCGCCTCTTGGCCCTGGTGCCGGCCTGGCTGCTGGCCGAGCTGGCCCGGGCCACGTGGTTCAGCGGCTTCCCCTGGATTGCCTCGGGCTACGCTCACACCGTGGGTCCGCTGGCCGCCTGGGCGCCGTGGGTCGGCGTGTACGGCATCACGGCGCTGGCCGCTTTGGCCGCGGCGGGCTTCGTGCTGCTCAAGCGCCGCGCTACCGCCTGGGCCGCGCCGGCCATCCTGCTGCCGCTGGCCGGCCTGGTGCTGCCGCAGGACTTCACCACCTCCGCGGGCCAGGTCAACCTGTCGCTGGTGCAGCCCAGCATTCCGCAGGATCAGAAGTTCGACCCGCAGCGCTTCTCGGCCAACCTGGCCTTGTTGGCCGGCCTCATCGACAGCTCGCGCGGCCAGGTGGTCATCACGCCGGAATCCGTGATACCGGTGCCGCTGTCGGAGCTGGACCCGGCCACGCTGACCCACCTGTCGCGCCCGGACCGCCCTGCGCTGCTGGGCGGCTTCCTGGGGAATGCCGAGGTCGGGTACGTGAACTCCGTGATTGCCCTGGGCGCTGACTACCACTACGGCAAGCGCCACCTGCTGCCCTTCGGCGAGTTCATCCCGCCAGGTTTCGGCTGGCTCGTGCGCGCCATGAACATCCCGCTGGACGACCAGGCCCGCGGCGACCACCAGCGCCCCTGGGCGGTCGCCGGCCAGCGGCTGCGCCCGTTGATCTGCTACGAAGACCTGTTCGGCGAAGACATCGTGCACAGCGCCACCGGGCCGGACGCCGCCACCGTGTTCGTCAACGTGAGCAACCTGGCCTGGTTCGGCACGGTGATGGTGCAGGACCAGCACCTGCAGTTCTCGCAGATGCGCGCGCTCGAATTCCAGCGGCCCGTCGTGCGCTCGACCAACACGGGCGCCACCGCCGTGGTGGATCACCATGGCGCCGTCACCCAGCGCCTGCCCGCCCTGGTGCGCGGCGTGCTGGAGGCCTCCGTCGAAGGTCGCGACGGCAGCACGCCCTACGCCCGCTGGCTGTCAACCTTTGGGCTGTGGCCCTTGTGGCTGGCCGGCGCGCTCGCCCTCGGGGCCGTCACCGCCGTCGGGCGCCGCAGGGCGGCCCAATAGAATCGGCCACCCTCTCAAGAACAAGACCCATGCTGACCTTCCAGCAAATCATCCTGACCCTGCAGGACTACTGGTCCAAGCAAGGCTGCGCGCTCCTCCAGCCCTACGACATGGAAGTCGGCGCCGGCACCAGCCACACCGCCACCTTCCTGCGCGCGCTCGGGCCCGAGCCCTGGAAGGCTGCCTACGTGCAACCCAGCCGCCGCCCCAAGGACGGCCGCTACGGCGACAACCCCAACCGCCTGCAGCACTACTACCAGTACCAGGTCGTGCTCAAGCCCGCGCCGGCCAACATCCTGGAGCTTTATCTCGGCTCGCTCGAAGCGCTGGGCTTCGACCTCAAGAAAAACGACGTGCGCTTCGTCGAGGACGACTGGGAGAACCCCACGCTCGGCTGCTGGGGCCTGGGCTGGGAGGTCTGGCTCAATGGCATGGAGGTGACGCAGTTCACCTACTTCCAGCAGGTCGGCGGCATCGACTGCAAGCCCATCACCGGCGAGATCACCTACGGCCTGGAACGCCTGGCCATGTATCTGCAGGGCAAGGAGTCGGTCTACGACCTCGTGTTCACCGATGGCCTGACCTATGGCGACGTCTTTCACCAGAACGAAGTCGAGCAGAGCACCTACAACTTCGAGCACAGCGATGTGGACTTCCTGCTCAGCGCCTTCGCGGCGCATGAGCGCCAGTCCAAGCACCTGATGGATCAGCAGCTCGCCCTGCCCGCCTACGAGCAACTGCTCAAGGCCGGCCACACCTTCAACCTGCTGGATGCACGCGGCGCCATCTCGGTGACCGAGCGGGCGGCCTACATCGGCCGCATCCGCAACCTGGCCCGCGCCGTGGCGCAGAGCTATGTCGACAGCCGTGCGCGGCTGGGCTTCCCGATGGCGCCCAAGGCCTGGGCCGACGAAGTGGTCGCGCAGATCGAACTGAAGAACAAGAAGGCGGCCGCGTGATGTCTGCAAACCTGCTCGTTGAACTGTTTGTCGAAGAACTCCCGCCCAAGGCGCTGAAGAAGCTGGGCGAGGCCTTCGGCGAGGCGCTCTACGCCTCGCTCGCCGCGCAAGACCTGGTCGAGCCCGACAACGATGGCGTGCCCGGCACCGAACTGCCCTGGCTGCCGTTCGCCTCGCCCCGCCGCCTGGCGGTGTGGGTGGGCGATGTGCGCGAGCAAGCGCCCGCCAAGGCCCAACGCCACAAGCTGATGCCCGTGGCGGTCGCGCTGGACGCCAGCGGCGCCGCCACACCGGCTCTGCTGAAGAAGCTGGCCGCGCTCGGCGAAGGCCCCGATGCGGTCTCGCAACTGCAGCGCGCGCCCGACGGCAAGGCAGAGGCCCTCTTCCTGGAGCGTGTGGCACCCGGCGTCGCCCTGGCCGAGGGCTTGCAGATCGCGCTCGACCAGGCCCTGGCCAAGCTGCCCATTCCCAAGGTCATGACCTACCAGCTGGCTGACGGCTGGACCGACGTGAAGTTCGTGCGGCCCGCGCATGGGCTGATCGCGCTGCACGGCGCGCAGGTGGTGCCCGTCCAGGCCCTGGGCCTGAAGGCCGACCGCGTCACCACCGGCCACCGCTTCGAGGCTGCCGTGCCGCAGCTCAGCATCTCCGAGGCCGACAGCTACGCCACCCAGCTGCGCGAACAGGGCGCGGTGATCGCCAGCTTTACCGAACGCCGCGCCGAGATCGCGCGCCAGCTCAAGGGCGCGGCCGATGCGCTCAGCCTCACCCCCATCGACGACGACGCCCTGCTGGACGAAGTCACCGCCCTGGTCGAGCGCCCGAACGTGCTGACCTGCGCCTTCGAGCCCGAGTTTCTGGCGGTGCCGCAGGAATGCCTCATCCTGACGATGAAGGCCAACCAGAAGTACTTCCCGCTGCTCGACAAGGACGGCAAGCTCACTCGCCACTTCCTGGTGGTCAGCAACATCGCGCCGGCGGATGCCAGCGCGGTGACGGGCGGCAACGAGCGCGTCGTGCGCCCGCGCCTGGCCGACGCCAAGTTCTTCTACGACCAGGATCGCAAGAAAAAGCTCGCTGACCGCATCCCGGGCCTGGCCAAGGTGGTCTACCACGGCAAGCTCGGCAGCCAGGGCGAGCGCGCCGAGCGCGTGCGCGGCATCGGCCACGCCCTCGTGCAGCAGCTCAGCATGGCCACGCTGCCCTACACCGTCGAGGCCGACGACGAGTTCAAGGTGCTCGACAGCAAGGTCAAGGAGGCCGCCCAGCTCGCCAAGTGCGACCTGCTGACCGACATGGTCGGCGAGTTCCCCGAGCTGCAGGGCATCATGGGTGGCTACTACGCGCGCCACGAGGGCCTGCGCGACGGCGTGGCCATCGCCATCGAAGACCACTACAAGCCACGCTTCGCGGGCGACGCACTGCCGCGCAACCACACCGGCACGGTGGTCGCCCTGGCCGACAAGCTCGAGACGCTGACGGGCCTGTTCGGCATCGGCCAGCTGCCCACGGGCGACAAGGACCCCTTCGCGCTGCGCCGCCATGCGCTGGGCATCATCCGCATCCTGGTCGAGAAGAACCTGCCGCTGTCGCTGCCCGACATGGTGGACGCGGCCTTCAAGACCTTCCCCGAAGGCATGCTGGCCGACGTGACCAAGGCCCGCGAGGCACTGCTGCATTTCGTCTACGAGCGCCTGGTGGGTTATTTGCGCGACCTCGGCTACAGCGCCCAGGAAGTGGAGGCCGCGACGGCCGTGCGCACGGGCGGCTGGGGCTCCATGCCCAAGCGGCTGGCCGCGGTGCGCGCCTTCAATGCGCTGCCGGAGGCGGCGTCGCTGGCCGCTGCCAACAAGCGCGTGGGCAACATCCTCAAGAAGGTCGAGGGCGAGCTGCCCACTGAGGTCAAGGACGAGCTGCTGCAGGAGGCCGCCGAACGTGCGCTGGCCACGGCCATCGCCCAGGTGCAGCCGACCGCTGACACGTTGTTCGAGCAGCACGATTACACCGGCTCGCTCAAGGCCCTGGCCGCCCTCAAGGGCCCGGTCGACGCCTTCTTCGACGACGTGATGGTGAATGCCGAAGACCCGGCCCTGCGCGCCAACCGGCTCGCGCTGCTGGGCCGCCTGCATGCCGCGATGAACCGCGTGGCGGACCTCTCCAAACTCGCCACCTGACATGCCGCGCAACGCCGACCACGCCCATGGCATGAAGCTCGTCATCCTCGGGCGAGACGGCACGCTCAACCGGTACCGCGACGACCACGTCAAGGCGCCGGAAGAGCTGGACCCGCTGCCCGGCGCGATGGAAGCCGTGGCGCGCCTGAACCACGCCGGGTGGCACACCGTGCTGGCCACCAACCAGGCCGGCATCGGGCGCGGCCTGCTGGACATGGCCTCCCTCAACGCCGTGCACATCCGCCTGAACCAGCTGCTGGCCGAGAAGGGCGGGCGGCTGGACGCGGCCTTCTTCTGCCCGCACACGCCGGAAGAGGGCTGCGACTGCCGCAAGCCGCTGCCTGGCCTCATCAAGCAGATCGGCGAGCGCTTCGACGTCGAACTCGGTGCGGTGCACATGGTCGGCGCCTCGCTGACCGACCTGCTGACGGCACAGAACGCCGGCTGCATCCCGCACCTCGTGCTGACCGGCCCGATCGGCAATCTGGGCGCCGAGGAGTTGGCCAACCTGCTCGTGCAGGTGCCCGCCGCTCGCGTGCACGACGATTTGGCGAGCTTCGCCGAGACCCTCATCCAGGAAGAACGACGCCGCGTGGCCGAAGCCCGCGGCCAGGCCCTGGCCCCCGACACCCAGGCCGGAGACCTGAACTGATGTCCACCCTGCTGAGCGCCCTCCGCTCGCTGATCTTCGTCCTCGTGCTCGTGGTCACGGTCATCCCGTGGGCGCTGGGCGTGCTGCTGCTGTCCATCTTCCGCCGGGGTGACCCGGTCTACTGGGCCTGTGCCGGCTGGCTCAAGGTCGCCATCTGGAGCGCGCGCTACATCTGCGGCGTGCGCTGGCGCATCCACGGCATGGACAACCTGCCCACCGCCTCTGACCGCAAGGCAGGCGTCGTGCTGCTGTCCAAGCACCAGAGCACCTGGGAAACCTTTGCCTACCCGGCGCTGCTCAGCCATCCGCTGGCGTATGTCTTCAAGCGCGAGCTGCTCTACGTGCCCTTCTTCGGCTGGGCCATGGCGCGCATGGACATGATCCACATCGACCGCGGCCGCCGCACCGAGGCCTGGAACAAGGTCCTCACGCAAGGCAAGCGCCTGGGCGGCATGGGCAACTGGGTGATCATGTTCCCCGAAGGCACGCGCATCGCACGCGGCCAGGTGGGCGAGTACAAGACCGGCGGCACACGACTGGCCATCGAGGCGGGGCTGCCCGTGGTGCCCATCGCGGTCACCGCGGCGCGCTGCTGGCCGCGAAAGAGCTTCCTGCTGCGCCCGGGCGTGGTGGACATCTCCATCGGCCGCCAGATTCGCCCCGAAGGCCGCGAGCCGGGCGAGCTGATGACCGAGGTCAAGACCTGGATCGAGTCCGAAATGCGCCGCCTCGACCCCGAGGCCTACCAAGACGCGTCGCCCGCCGCCGTTGCCGGCCAACCCGCCCCCCACCGCCGCTGAGCACCATGCCGCCCAAGCGCCCGGCCCCGCTCCTGCAGGACAGCCAGCTGTCACTGTTCGACGTGGCACCGGAAATCACGCCTGCCGAACCCGGTGCACCGCGGGCGCGGCGTGAGCTGGTGCTGGGCCAGCACCGCATCGGCTACGAGTTGAAGCGCGCCCGCCGGCGCAGCATCGGCTTCGTCGTCGGCCCGCAAGGGCTGCGCGTGAGTGCGCCGCGCTGGGTGCCGGTCACCGACATCGAGCGGGCCCTGCATCACAAGGGCGAGTGGATTCTGCGCAAGCTGGTCGAGCAGCGCGAACGCCAGCAACGCATCCAGGCCTCGCGCATCGAATGGATGGACGGGGGCACCCTGCCCTATCTGGGCGCCACGATCACGCTGGTGCTGGCTCCGACCGAGCGCGAGGTGGTGTGGGACGACGTGACCCGCCAGCTGCGCCTGCCGTTGTCCCAGGGCGCGTCGGCCGAGCAGATCCGCGACCTCACGCAGGCCTGGCTGCAGGCGCGCGCGCGCGAGGACTTCCTGCCCCGCTGCCGGCGCTTTGCCGAGTTGCTCGGGGTGTCGATGAAGTCGCTGCGCCTGTCGTCCGCCCAAACCCGTTGGGGCAGTGCGAGCGCTGACGGCAGCATCCGCCTCAACTGGCGGCTCATCCACTTTGCGCCAGCCATCATCGACTACGTCGTGGCGCATGAACTGGCCCATCTGCGCGAGATGAACCACAGCCCGGCGTTCTGGGACACGGTGCGTTCGGTGCTGCCGGATTTCGAGCGTTCGCGCGACGCGCTGCGCGAGGAATCCATCGTCGTGCAGTAACGGCAGGAGCCGGCGTGAACGGCTTTCGGAGCCGAAACCCGACTTGTGAATATTCCCACCCTGTCCGATTCACGTTCAGCAACACTCCGCGCCGACGCTGTCATCACAGGTACCCAGGCCGGCACAGCCGGCGGGAGCCGAGGTACCAAGGCAAAAATGAGCCGCCGCCGTCCGATCCTACGTATCGGCGGCGGCGTTTCTCTTGGTGGGTTCGCTGGGTGGGTTCGCTGGACGCAGTCGGCCTCGCGGCCCGGCCCAGGCTCAAGACGGGCGGAAGCGGTAGACCCCGTCTGCCCCGAGTTCGCGCACCAGGTCGCCCTGCAGCCACAGGGCATTCAGGTGGGCGATCGCCTCGCCCATCGCGAAGGTCGTCTGGTGCAGGTCGAGCTTGCGTTTGAACAGCACCGAGAGCAGCCCCGCCGCATGCGTCGGCTCGGCAGCGCAGGCCGCCGTCACCTCGGACAGACGCTCGTCATGATGCTCGCGCAGTTGATCGATGCGCTCGTGCAGGCCCGTGAACGGCTTGCCGTGCGAGGGCAGCACCCGCGTGTCGGCCGGCAGTGCGAGGTAGCGGGCGAGTGAGTTCAGATACAGCGTCAGCGGGTCAGCCTCGGGCTCGACGTCCACGACCGACACATTGGTGGAGATGCGCGGCAGCACCATGTCGCCACTGATGAGCAGCGGCGCGCCGTCGGCGTCAGGGCAGAAGAGGCTGATGTGTTCCGGCGCGTGCCCGTAGCCGGCGATGCAATACCAGGTGCGCCCACCGATCTCGACCTCGGTGCCGTCCATCAGGCGCCGATAGCTCGCGGGCACCACCGGCACCATCTTGGGGTAGTAGTCGGCGCGCTCGCGGATCTTCTGCAGCGACTCCGGATCGGTCAGGCCATGGCTGCCGAAGAAGGCCGCCGCGGTGGCGCCCCCCATGCCGACGGTGGAACTGCTGGCCAGGCGCGCCAGGTTGAAGTCGGTCGCGCTCATCCACAGCCGGCAGCCCCATCGCTCCGTGAGCCAGTGCGCCAGGCCGAGGTGGTCGGGGTGGAAATGGGTGGCGATCACGCGCAGCACCGGCAGGCCGTCCAGCCGCTCGGCAAACACGCGCTCCCAATTCGTGCGGGTGTCGTCGCTGGCGATGCCGCAGTCGACGATGGTCCAGCCCTCGCGGCCGTCGAGGTGGTCGCGCAGCAGCCAGAGGTTGATGTGGTCCAGCGCAAAGGGCAGGCCCATGCGCACCCAGCGCACGCCGGGAGCCAGGTCGAGGGCCTCGCCGGGGCCGGGCAGGGTATCGCCCAGCAGGTAGTGGAGTTCGGATTCGCGCGGGTTGGCCATGGCGGAGGGCTCGACTGGTTTTAGACTGACGTTTACGTCAATCGAGTGTAGCCATGCCCCCTCGCAAGTCTGTCCCGCCCGCGACCGAAGCCCCGCAGCCGACCTACACCATCACCGAGCTGGCCGCCGAGTTCGACATCACGCCGCGCGCCATCCGCTTCTACGAGGACATGGGGCTGCTGGAGCCGGGCCGCAAGGGCCGCAACCGCGTCTACACGCCGCGCGACCGCACGCGGCTCAAGCTCACCCTGCGGGGCAAGCGGCTGGGCCTGGCGCTGCAGGAGATCAAGCAGCTCGTGGACATGTACGACAGCCAGGCCAGCGCCGCGCCCCAACTGAGGGCGTTTCTCGCCATCTTGGCGCAGCACCGCCAGCAACTGGAGCAGCAGCGCCACGACATCGAAGTGACGCTGGCCGAGATCCAGCAGCACGAGAAGCGCTGCCGGGCTCTGCTCAGCAACTGAGGCCGGGGGCTAAACGCGTGATCGAGGGGACAGCCCCGTCCCATGTTTTCGTGACGGTTTGCCGACAGCCTCGCGATTTCTGTCCCACAGGGGACAAACCCCGCTGACGCCATCCACAAGGCTGACTAGAGTCCGCGGCTCGCTGACCGTGTCTTTTTGCCCTGTTCGATCCGTCTTTGTGGAGTCGTCATGACACTCGGACTGCGCCCGCCTTTGGCGCTTGCCCTGCCCGCCATCACGGGCGCCCTGCTGCTGCTGGCCCAACCCGCCAGCGCCCAAGAACCCGCCAAGGAACAGAACCTGGAGCGGGCCCAGAAGGCGGCTGACGCCGTGTTTCACTGGATTCGCGTGAACGGCGAAAAGGGCGCCAATCGACAGGGCAGCGCGCCCGCACCAGCACCCGCTCCCGCACCTGCCCCGGCAGTCGCCGCCAAGAAGCCGGCGGCTGCGCCCACCCCCGTCGCCGCCGCACCCAAGCCGGCAGCCACCCCGACGCCAACACCGAGCCCGGCCCCAACCGCCACCGCCGCAGCACCCGCAGCGCCGGTGCCGACCGTCACTGCGGCGGCCCAGCCTGAGCCTGAGCTCGAACGCACACCGGTCGTGCTGGCGTCGGCTT
>JAIPCJ010000053.1 GCA_021738245.1 Methylotenera sp.
GCCCGCGCCGCCGAAGCGGCGCGCGCCAAGGTCACCCTCGACGCCGGCACAGACCGCGCCGGCCCCCTCACTCGCAGCAGCACCACCGAGGCACTGCAGGCCGCTGCCGCCCGCAGCGCCGAAGCGAGCGCCCCGCGCCCGGGCGGGCTGGAATCCGCCACCCCGGCCTTTGCGGCCATGCTGGCCCAGGCCCTGCCGCAAACGCCGCTGGCGAGCGAGTCCGCGCCGCCGCCCGCCATGGGCCGCGTCGAGGCTGCGCTGCACAGCCAGAGCTTCGGGCCGGAACTGGCCGCTAGCGTCAGCCTGCTGGCTGTGGAGGGCGTGCAGCAGGCCGAACTCCAGCTCAACCCGGCGGACATGGGCCCGGTGGCCGTACAGATCGTGGTGGACGGGGCCCAGGCCCAGGTGTCCTTCCATGCGGTGCAGGCCGACACCCGCCAGGCCCTCGAACAGAGCCTGCCCGACCTGGCCGCCGCCCTGCAGGGCCAGGGCCTGACCCTGGCCGGGGGTGGCGTCTTCCAGCAGGCGCCGCGTGACAACCCGGGCGAGAGCGACAGCCGCGATCGCGGGGATGGAGGCAGCCGCGTGGCTGGCATCTCGGGCGAGCGCAGCACCGGCGCCGCCGGTGCGCCGGTCACCGTGACTCGTCGCGCCAACGGCCTGCTCGACACATTTGCCTGAGGATGAAGCGGAAATAGCCACGCCTGGCTTGACCTGATCGAGGTTTGAACCCGTTGCCCCGGGTCAATAATCGACCGCAATGTGCCCGCATCCCGTCGTGGGGTGGCCGGGCGGTGGACGATTCAAGGAGTTTTCATGGCGACTGCGCCGGCTGCCGAAACCGCTGCTGCCGCACCCAAGGGGGGCGGCAGCAAGAAGCTGATCATCATCCTCGCCGCAGTGCTTGTGCTCGTGCTGGTGGGCGGTGGCGCGGCCTTCATGCTGCTCAAGAAGAAGCCGGTCGAGGAAGGCGAAGACGGCGAGGCCGTGGAGGCGCCCGTCAAGGCCAAGGCCCACGCCAAGCCTGACCACCCGCCCACCTTCGTGCCGCTGGACCCGTTCACGGTCAACCTGGCCGACAAGGACGTGGACCGCTTCGCGCAGGTCGGTGTGACGCTGCAGGTCGAAGACCCGAAGTTCGCCGACCAGATCAAGGCCTTCATGCCCGCCATCCGCAGCAATGTGCTGATGGTGCTGTCGCACAAGACCGCCGCCGAGCTGCTGACCCGCGAAGGCAAGGAAAAGCTGGCCAAGGAAATCATGCGCGAGTCGGTGCGCCCGATGGGCATCGAACTCGATGACGAGGACGAAGAAACGGCCGACGCGCCCAAGAAAAAGAAGAAGAAGAAAAAGGCTGCGGTCGAAAGCCCGGTCACCCAAGTGCTGTTCTCCAACTTCATCGTCCAGTAGCGCCCTGCTCCGACCATGAACCAGCAGATCCTTTCCCAAGACGAAGTCGATGCACTGCTCCAGGGCATCACGGGCGAGAGCCAGAAGCTCGAGGCCGAGGAGGAGCAGGTTGGCGGCATTCGCGAGTACAACCTCGCGAGCCAGGAACGCATCGTCCGTGGGCGCATGCCCACGATGGAGATCATCAACGAACGGTTCGCGCGCAACATCCGCGTGGGCCTGTTCAACTTCATCCGCAAGAGCCCCGAGGTCGCGATCGGCGGCATCAAGGTGCAGAAGTACAGCGCCTTCCTGCGCGAGATCGTCGTCCCGACGAACTTCAACATCGTGTCGGTCAAGCCGCTGCGCGGCAGCGGGCTGATCGTCTGCGACCCGACGCTGGTGTTCGCCGTCATCGACAGCCTCTTCGGCGGCATCGGCAAGTTCCACGCCCGCATCGAAGGCCGCGACTTCTCGCCCACCGAGCAGCGCGTCATCACGCGCATCGTGGAGGTGGTGCTCAACGAGTACCACAAGGCCTGGAAGGGCATCTATCCGTTGGAGCTGGAGTATCAGCGCTCGGAGATGCAGCCCCAGTTCGCCAACATCGCCACGCCCAGCGAGATCGTGGTGTCGACCTCGTTCACGCTGGAGATCGGCGAGACCAGCGGCACCATCTATTTCTGCATCCCCTACTCCACGCTGGAGCCCATCCGCGACGTGCTCTACAGCACCACGCAGGGGGACTCCACCGAGCCCGACCGTCGCTGGGTCAATCTGCTGAAGACACAGATCCAGGCCGCCGAGGTGGAGCTGGTGGCCGAGTTGGGCACGGCGCCGGCCACGGTGGAGCAGCTGCTGGCCTTCAAGCCGGGCGATTTCATCGAGCTCGACCTGGAACCCGTGATCCAGACCAAGGTCGACGGGGTGCCGGTGTTCCAGTCGCACTACGGCACGTCCAACGGCCGCTACGCCCTCAAGATCGACAAGATGCTGACCGGCTCGCAGGAAAGCTGGTTGGGAGCCAAACATGAGCCCTGATTCACCGAGCCAAGAAGAACAGGACGCGATGGCGGCCGAATGGGCCGCGGCCCTGGCCGAGGCCTCCGCCGCGCCCGCTGCGTCCGCGTCGACCGATGTCGTTTCGGAGGTGGCGCCGGAGCAGGTGTCCACGCCCAGCTTCGCCAATTTCACGCCGACCTCATCGGGCGGCCCGACGGGCGACATCAACATGATCCTGGACATCCCCGTCCAGTTGACCGTGGAGCTCGGCCGCACCCGCATCCCGATCAAGAACATCCTGCAGCTGGCCCAGGGCTCGGTGGTGGAACTGGATGCGCTGGCCGGCGAGCCGATGGACGTTCTCGTGAACGGCTACCTGATCGCCCAGGGCGAGGTCGTGGTGGTGAACGACAAGTTCGGTATCCGCCTGACCGACATCGTGACACCGTCCGAGCGCATGCGCCGCCTCTCCAAATCTGCTTGAGGCCCGCGAACACAGCCACAGAGACACAGAGACACAGAGGCGGGGCCCCGGTGGCAAGGGTCTGACCCCTCTGTGTCTCTGTGCCCCGGTGGCACTTTCCGTTCCGCCGAATAGCCCCCTCATGCACCGCCTGTTGGCGGGTTCAGCACCTCAAGTCGCTCCGCAGAATGCCGAGGCATGAATGCTTCCGGCCTGCTCCCTTTCCTCTGGTTCCTCGGGATCGTTGCGTTGATCCCCGTGGCCCTGTGGCTGCTCAAGCGCACGCCCATGGGCGGCGCGGCCGCGGCGGGTGTGCTGCGCGTGGTGGCGCAGCTGCCCACCTCGCCCAGCCAGCGCCTGCTGGTGGTGGAGGTCGGTCAGGGTGAAGACCGCCGCTGGCTGGTGCTGGGCGCCACCGCGCAGAGCATCACCACCCTGCACACCCTGCCGCCCCAGGCCGAGCCGCCCGCCCCCGCCAGCTTTGCCAAGCTGCTCAACAAGGAGCGTGGTCATGAGTAGGCCCCTCGCCCAACCTCGCCTCGCTGAACGCGCGCGAGTCTGGCCGGTCCCCCATGGGGACGGCGATGCTTGCGGCCTCGAACCGCAAGCACATCGCCCCTGGGCCGGCTTGGGGCGGCCCGGCGCTCGGCCCATGATTGCCATCGCGTTGATGTTCGCGGCCGGCACCGCCATCGCCCAGACTCAAACGCAGCCGGCCACGCTGCCGCTGCTGGTGGGCCAGGGATCGGGCGGCAGCTACTCGGTGCCGATCCAGACGCTGCTGTTCTTCACGGCGCTGGGCTTCCTGCCCGCCGTCATCCTGATGATGACCGCCTTCACCCGCATCGCCATCGTGCTGAGCCTGATGCGCCAGGCCCTGGGCACGCAGGCCGCGCCGCCCAACCAGGTGATCGTGGGCCTGAGCCTGTTCCTGACCTTCTTCGTGATGAGCCCGACGCTGGACAAGGTGTATGCCGAGGCATGGCAGCCCTACAGCGCCGGCACCATCCAGTTCGACGAGGCCCTGAAGCGCGCCGAAGTGCCGATGCGCGGCTTCATGCTCAAGCAGACGCGCCAGGCCGACGTCGCCCTCTTCTCGCGCCTGGCCAAGCTCGACGCGAGCGTCAAGGCCGAGGACGTGCCCTTCAAGGTGCTGGTGCCGGCCTTCGTGACAAGCGAGCTCAAGAGCGCCTTCCAGATCGCGTTCCTGATCTTCATCCCCTTCCTGGTCATCGACATGATCGTGGCCAGCGTGCTGATGAGCCTCGGGATGATGATGCTGTCGCCCGTGCTGGTGGCTCTGCCTTTCAAGCTGATGCTGTTCGTGCTGGCGGACGGCTGGAACCTGCTGCTCGGCTCTCTGGCCGCTTCTTTCGTGACCTGACATGGACGCACAACAAGTCTTCACCCTGGGCCAGCAAGGCCTGTACATCCTGATGCTGGTCTCCGCGCCGGTGCTCATCGTCGTGCTGCTCGTGGGCGTGGTGGTCAGCGTGATCCAGGCGGCCACCCAGATCAACGAAGCGACACTGTCCTTCGTGCCCAAGGTCATCGCCGCGGTGCTGACGCTGGCCGTCGCAGGGCCGTGGATGGTCACGCAGCTGGTGGAGTACATCCAGCGCACCTTGCAGTCGATTCCGTCGGCGGTGGGGTGAACTGCGTACGGGCCGCCTTTGCCGAAAGCCTTTGCCGCTCGGTGCACCGTGCCGGGTCGAAAGGCTCATCGCAAAAGCAACGCCTTCATGAGTTGAGCCCCAAATGTTCACCGTCACCGAAGCCCAACTCCTGGCCTGGCTGAACCCGCTGCTGTGGCCCTTCATCCGCACGCTGGCATTGTTCGCCGGCATGCCCACCTTCAGCCAGCGCAACGTGCCGCTGCGGCTGCGCGTAGGCCTGGCGCTCTTCATTGCGGTCGCCGCCCAGCCCTCGCTGCCCGACATCCCGCCCACGCCGCTGGACTCGCTGCCCCTGCTCACGCTGCTGATCGCCCAGCAACTGCTGATCGGACTGTCGATGGGCTTCGCGGTGCGCATCGTGTTCGCGGCGCTGGAGTTCGCCGGTGAAATCATCGGCCTGCAGATGGGCCTGAACTTCGCCGGCTTCTTCGACCCCGGCACCGGCGCCCAGGGCACGGCCAGCGCGCGCTTCTTCGGCAGCATGGTGGCCTTCCTGTTCATCGCGATCAACGGCCATCTGCTGCTGATCCAGGCGCTGATCCAGAGCTTTCACGCCTTCCCGGTTGGCGGCGAGCCGTTCGCCTTCCTGCGCGCGGCAGCGCCCCAGCAATGGGGCGCTGAGATCTTCAGCATCGGTCTGTGGATCGCACTGCCGCTCATCACGATGCTGATGTTCGTGAACCTGGTGCTGGGCGTGATTTCCCGCGTGGCGCCGCAGATCGGCGTGTTCTCGGTCGGCTTCCCGCTGACCGTCAGCGTCGGCCTGATCGGCATGGTGGCCACGCTGCCGCTGATGCAAACGCCGTTCACGGTGGCGCTGGAGCGGCTGCTGGCGGTGTTCAGCTAGTCCCCTGGGTCGAAGTCGTCCCCCAACGCGAAGTCTCCGCGCCGAAAGGCAGCCAGCACGTCCCTCGCCTCCAGCCACTGCGCGCTGGGCACGCGGATACTGGCACCGCCCAAGGCCAGCGCCAGCAGCGAATGTGCCTGCACGATGTTCGTGTCACCGGCATCGGCTTCAATGCCTGCAGCATGCAGGCAGGCGCACAGCAGGTGCGCTTCGGTCGGCGACAGGTTCCGTTCAAGGATCACCTGATCCCCGAGGTACTCGACCGGCGCCACCGCAGGCTCCTGCGGCGCCTCAGGCACCGCCAGGCCTCGTCGCGCCAGCTCGGCAATTGCCAGAGCATGCGCCGCGGCGGTCAGCCCGCCTGAAGCCACCCGCGATGTCAGTTCTTCGTCGGCCAGCCGCGTAAACAGCTGATGCAGGCCCCCATCCTCCGCGGGCGAGGCCTGCATCACGCCTCCCGCAGCGCCGTCGTCACCGGCAGCGACGCCGCGCGCGCGGCCGGGAACAGGCCGCCGACGAAGCCGATGGCCAAGGCCCACTTGACGCCCTCCCACAGCAGGCCGGGTGAGACCGTGAGGTTGAAGCTCAGCTTGCCGACCGAGCCGGCCGACAGGGTGGAGGCCTCGAAGCCGTTGAACAGCAGCCAGGCGATGAAGCCGCCGATCAGGCCGCCCGCCAGGGCCAGCAACGTCGTCTCCAGCATCACAGCCACGACCACCGGCAGGCCGCGGAACCCGATGGCACGGAGCGTGGCGATCTCACGGGCGCGGGCCGCGACGGCCGCGAACATGGTGTTGAGGGCGCCGAACACCGCGCCCACCGCCATGATGGCGCCCACCGTGATGCCGATGACGCGCAGCGCCTGCGTCATGCGCTCGGACTGCTTGGCAAAGAACGCCAGCGTGGTGCTGACCTTGACCTTGAGTTGCGGGTTGGCTTCCAGCGACTCGCTGAAGGCCTGGATGGCCGCGGGGTTCTCCAACTTGACCGTGGCGGAGTTGCGACCGCTGCCACGACGGTAGGTGTCACCCAGCACATTGGCATCGGCCCAGAGCTCCGACTCCATCGCATCGCCCGAGGCGAAGACGCCGACCACTGTCCAGGGCTGGTTGCCCAGCTTGAGCGTGGCGCCGACCGTCATGCCCTCGAACTGCCGCACCACGCCCTTGCCGACGATGATCTCGCGCAGGCCGGGCTGGAAGCGTCGGCCTTCGATGATCTTCACGTTGGGCCGCACCGTGAAGGCGGCGTCACCCACGCCCCGCACCTGCGCACTGCCCTCGTCACGCGTCTTGCTGCCCTTGACCGGCAGGTTGGCCGCCGCGACCAGTTCGGCCGAGACGATGGGCTTGCCCTCAGCATCGCGAGCAATGCCCGGTGCCTGCTCGATCTGCACCACGTCCTCCCGGCTGAGCGAGGATGAGACCTCGTTGGCCGACGCGCCGCGCATCACGATGGCCGTGTCCAGGGAGCCGGAGTTGCGCAACGTCTGGGCATAGCCCTCGGCCATGGCCAGCAGGGCCACCAGCACGCCCACCACCCCGGCGATGCCGACCACGATCACCGCGGAGGAACCAATGCGCTGCGTCAGCGTGCTCAGCCCCACCGACGCCACTGAGCGCGCCTGCATGCCGCTGCGAAACAGGAACATCCAGGCCACGAACACCACCACGGCCGCCACGGCCCCCTGCCAGGGCAGCACGACCCAAGCCGCCAGCACGATCAGTGTCAGCAGCACCAGCCCCAGATTTTTAAGGAACTTCATCTCAAGCCCTCCCGGCCAGTGCATCGGTGATGTTCACGCGCATCGCGCGCAAGGCCGGCAGTGCACCCACCGCCAGCCCGAACAGCAGCGCCAGGCCGATGCCGATCGCCCAGCTCGTCGCCCCCGCGGCGGGCAGGTTGAGGGCGCCCCCGCTGCCGGCACTCACCGCCGGCCCGATGACGCTGGCCAGTGCCAGGCCGATGGCCCCGCCGATCAGCAACAACAGCATCGACTCGGCCAGCACCATGGCCAGCACGCTGCCGCCCGAAAAGCCCAGGGTCTTGAGCACCGCAATCTCGCCGGTGCGCTCGCGCACCGCCTGCATCATGGTGTTGCCGGCCAGCAGCAGCAGCGTGAAGAACACCGCGCCCATGATGGAGGTGACGATGAGGTTGATGTCGGCCACCTGCTTCATCCAGCTGCTCATGGCGGCCTGCTCGGTGAGGGTGCGCGTCTCGTGGTCGGAGTTGGCCGAGATCTCGTCGATGGCCTTGAGCACGCGGTCGGCCTGGTTCACGTCCTTCACCCGCGTGACGTACCAGCCAACCTGCCCCTGATTCCAGGGCGTGGTGTCGTCGAAGTACTTCCAGTTCAGCAGGAAGCTCTGGTCCCACCAGCCGCCGGTCTTCTTGTCGGCCACGTGGATGATGCCGACGATCTTGAAGGGCCAGTTCTGGCTGCCGTTCCTGTCGGGGAAGATGGTGGACTGCATCGGCACCTGGTCGCCCACCTTCCAGCCGAACTTGCGCGCCAGGCCCTCGCCGATCAGCGCGCCGTCCTTGGTGTCGGCGAAGGCCTTGCGGTGCTCGGCCGAGACTTCCATCTCAGGGTAGATGTCCAGGTAATTGGGCGCGACGGCGAAGCTGAACACCTGGTTCTCGGGCTTCTGGTAGGCCCCGCCGAACCAGTTGGCGAAGGTCACATCCTTCACGCCATCGATCTGCGAAATGCGCGCGCCGAGTGACATCGGCAGCAGCTGGATGAAGCTGAGCTTGGCGCCGGTCTGCAGTCGCTGCGCGCCGTTGGCGCTCTGCCCGGCCTGGTCGAAGCCCACACGCACCGCATCCAGCAGCCCGAACAACAGGAAGGCCGTGATGATGGAGACGAGGGTGAGGAATGTCCGCAGCTTGCGCCGGAACAGCGCTGCCCAGATGAGGTGGAGGTATTTCATGTCGGCCCCCTGCGCGTCAGGCCACGGCCAGGGCTTCGGCCTCGGTCACGAGCGTGCCCTTGTCCAGGTGCAAGGTGTGGCTGGCGCGCGAGGCCGCGCGCGGGTCGTGGGTGACCATCACGATGGTCTTGCCGTGCTCGCGGTTGAGGGCCTGCAGCAGGGTCAGCACGTCTTCGGCCGATTGGCGGTCCAGGTCGCCGGTGGGCTCGTCACACACCAGCAGTGTCGGGTCTGACACGATGGCGCGCGCAATCGACACCCGCTGCTGCTGGCCGCCCGAGAGCTCGGTGGGCTTGTGCGAGGCCCGGTCGGCCAGGCCGACGAGCTGCAGCGCAATCGCCGCCCGCTTCTTGCGCTCAGCCGCCGACAGCTTGGTCAGCAGCAACGGCAGCTCGACGTTCTTCTGCGCCGACAGCATGGGCATCAGGTTGTAGAACTGGAACACGAAGCCCACGCGCGACGCCCGCCATTTGGCCAGCGCAGCGCCGGAGAGCTGGTCGATGCGTTCGCCACCGACGTTGATGGACCCGCCGGTGGGCGTGTCCAGGCCGCCGATGAGGTTGAGCAGCGTGGTCTTGCCCGAGCCCGAGGGCCCCATCAGCGCGAGGAAATCGCCCTGCTGGACGTCCAACTGGATGCCGTGCAGCACCTCCACCGTCTGCTTGCCGCGGGTGTAGGCCTTGGAGAGGTCGCGGATCTCGATCAGTGCGCTCATGCTCATTCCTTGTTCACGACGGCGGAGCCATCTTTCAGTTCGGCCGGTGGCGACACGATGACGGTCTCACCCGACTTCACACCCTGGGTGACGAGGCGGAACTTGCCGACCTCACCGCCCAGCGTGACCGTTCGCCGCTGGGCCTTGCCGTCAGCGACGGTGTAGATCACCGCATTGCCCTTGGCCGGCTCGGGCCCGCCTTCCATGCGAATCGCGTCCGGCGGCACCAGCACACCCGGCACGGGCTGGGTCTCGGCCTTGGGCTTGGCCGCCAGGAAGCTCACGCGCACGCCCATGTCAGGCACCAGGCGGTCGTCCTTCTGCTCCAGCGCCACGCGCACCTTGACCGTGGCCTTGCCGCGATCCGCGCTCGGGATGACGGCCACCACGTGGGCGGGGATCTTCCAATCGGGGTAGGCGTCGAGCACCGCCTCGCAGGGCATGTCGGGCTTGACCTGGGCGATGTAGGCCTCGTTGACGTCGACATTCACCTCCAGCGAGTCCATGTCGACGATGGTGCCCACGCCAGTGCGGGTGAAGCCGCCACCGGCGGACAGCGGCGAGATGATTTCGCCGACCTGCGCGGCCCGCGCGGTCACGACGCCATCGAAAGGGGCACGCACGGTGGCGTAGTCGAAGTTCACGCGCGCCTGGCGCGCCTGCGCCTGGGCAGCCTCGATCTGGCGCTGCGCCGCCTCGATCTGTGCCGACACCGTCTTGACGGCCGTGGCCGACTGCTCGCGGGACTGGCGCGTGGTCATGCCGCTGGCCGCCAGTTCGGCCTGGCGGCGTTCATCAGCCTGGGCCTGGGCCAATTGCGCCCGCAGCTGCCCGAGATTGGCCTCGGCGGTGCGCACCTGGGCCTCGGCAGCGGCGAGGCCGGCCCTCAAGCCGGTGTCGTCCAGCCGCGCCAGCACCTGGCCCTTCTTGACCTTGAATCCCTCGTCGATGAGCACCTCGGTCAGCGTGCCGGTCATCTGGGCCGACACGGTCGCCATGCGCCGCGCGGTGACATAGCCGGTGGCCTGCAGCACGGCGCCGGCCGCCGGCCCCTGGCCATTGGCGCGCACGGTGGCGGTCTGCACGGCGACCGGCTTGTTGCCGGTGGTCCACCACCAGGCCGCACCGCCCGCGAGCGCCAGCACCACGGCACCGGCCACTGCGCCCCACAGCCAGGTCGGGGCACCGCCGCGGTGTTCCTCACGCTGCGCGCCGTCGATGCGCAGCTCCTTCAGCAATCCGGTATCGATGACGCACTCCCTGGAGTTGTGGCCAGTGGGAAAGTGCGACTGATTTTGCACAGATAGCGCTGTCAGTCGACCCGGGTTTCGACGAACGGCGGCCGGCGAGGCTGAATCGACAGCCACTCAGGATGAACGGCGGCGGGCGCGCCGGGCGGTCACCGCCCGGTGGCGGCGTCAGCTCTCGACCAGGCCGTTGCGGATGGCGTAGACCGTGAGCTCGGAGTTGTTGGTCAGGCCGAGCTTTTCGAGCACCCGCGCCCGGTAGACGCTGACGGTCTTGGGGCTGAGCATCAGCTCCTCGGCGATGTCGGACAGGCGCTTGCCCGAGGCGATCATGACCAGGGTCTGCAGCTCGCGGTCCGACAGCTTGTGGTGGGCCTGTTCGGTGACCGGCGCGGTGAGGCTCTCGACCAGCATCTGCGCGATTTCGGGCGTCACGTACTTGCGCCCCTGGGCCACGGTGCGCACCGCCTGCACCAGCGACGCCGGGTCGCCGCCCTTGTTGACATAGCCGTAGGCGCCGGCGCGCAGCGCGCGGATGGCGTACTGGTCTTCGGGGTACATCGACACGATGAGGGTGCGCACCGGGTTGCCCTCTTCCTTGAGCACGTGCAGCACGTCCAGGCCCGAGCGGCCGGGCATGTTGATGTCGAGCACGAGCACGTCGCAGGGGTTGTCGCGCCCGAGGGTGTGCAGCAAGCCGCGCAGCTCGGTGTAGTCGCCGGCCTCGCCGACGACCTCGATGTCCTGCGCGTCGGCCAGGGTGTCACGGATGCCGCGGCGGATGAGGCCGTGGTCGTCGCAGAGAATGACCCGGATCACACGCGCCCCCAGATGGACGTGGCGTCGTCCTTGCCGAAGTCGGTGGCGTCGTCGAGGGCGTCGATGGCGTCCTGCGCCAGCGGCACGGTGAGGATGAGGCTGGTACCACCGCCCGGGGGGCTGGAGAGGTCCACCCAACCGCCCACTGTCGCGGCACGCTCATGCAGCCCGCGGATGCCGAAGGAGCGCTCCTTGGCCAGATCGTCCGGCCCCATGCCCCGGCCGTTGTCGCGGATCTCCAGCGTCAGCACGCCGGAATCCAGGCTGAGCTCCACGTCCACCCGGGTGGCGAGTGCATGCTTGGAGACGTTGGTCAGGGCCTCCTGCGCCGTGCGGTAGGCCACCAGCGGCACGCCAGGCGGCAGGGCCAGGCGCTCGTCGCCCACCCGCAGGCCGGCTTCGATGCCGGTGCGGCGCTCGAACCGGGCCGTCATCCACTGCAACGCAGCCACCAGGCCCTGCTCCAGGATGGCCGGACGCAGGTTGTGCATGATGCGCTGGCTGGCGTCGATGGCGGCGTTGACGGTCTCGAGCGCAGCGGCCACGCGCTGGCGCACCTCGGGTTCCTGGGCGTGGCGGTCGATCCAGGCCAGGTCGAACTTGACGGCGGTGAGCGAGCCGCCCACGTCGTCATGAATCTCGCGGGCGATGGCGGCGCGCTCCAGTTCCACACTGGTCTGCAAATGGCCGGCCAGCTCGTGCAGGCGCTGCTTGGACTTGATCAGCTCCTGATCCGCCGCCCGGCGGGCGCGCTCGTTCTCGGCCGCGTCGATCGCATGCAACAGGGCCGGCGCGAGACGGTTGAGGTTGTTCTTGAGCAGGTAGTCGGACGCTCCATTGCGCATCGCGGCCACCGCAGTGTCTTCGCCGATCTCGCCCGACACCAGGATGAAAGGCACGCCCAGCTGGCGGGCCTTGAGCGCCTCCAGCACGTCCAGGCCCGAGTAGCCCGGCAGGTTGTAGTCGGAAATGATGGCGTCCCAGGGCTGGCTCAGGGCCTCCAGCACAGCCGGCAGGGCATCCCGCCGCTCGACCTGCACCTTCAGGCCGGCGCGCAGCAACTGGGCGAGGATGAGTTGGTGGTCGAGTTCGGCGTCCTCGACATGCAGTACCCGCAAGGCCCGCGGGGCCTGCTCCGGACCAGGAATCGTCATGGGGCCGGAGTATGCCGCGCCCGCCATCCCGTGGCCGGCGGCCCACGCAACGCGGTTCAGACCGGTAATACCGCGCGTTCTCGACGCATCTCCCGGTCGACACCCCCCGAAAAAGGGGTGAACATGCCATCATGCAGTTGCCCTGAGGGAAACCCCAGGGCTTTGGGACAAGAAGCAGCATCCCCTCGCGGAGACACGATGCAGACAGACACTTCCACCGCCGCCGAATTCGATGGAGCCGTGGCCGCCATGCCGCTGCTGGCGGCTGCGGAACTCCAGGATCACCTGATGACGGTGACCAACGACCTCGAGCGACTTCAGCGCCTGCTGGACGACGCGGGCGAGGCTCTGTCCACCCACTTCTACAGCGCGTCCAACCAGACCATGGCGCTGCTGAGCAACAGCGATGGCAGCGCAGCGTCCGAAGGCCTGAAGCGGATCATGCAGGACATCGCCGGTGCCATCACCGCGCTGCAGTTCCAGGACATGGCCACCCAGCTGATCGCCCACACCAGCCAGCGCCTGCGCAACTGCGCCGACCAGCTCGCCCGCGACACCTTCGGCATGGACGACGAGGACGGCGCGGCCGTTGTCGAGATCGCGCCGCTGCGCCCCAACCCGGTCACACAAGACGAGATGGACGCCGGTTCCATCGAGCTTTTCTGATTCCCAGTTCACTAAGCCCCCAGGCAACACGTTCTCTCGGAGAAAACACAAATGCACTCAATCCTCGCTGTCGACGACTCGGCCTCGATGCGCCAGATGGTGGCCTTCACGCTCAAGAACGCCGGCTTCAACGTGGTGGAAGCAGTGGACGGGCAGGACGCCTGGGAAAAGTCCGGCCAGCGCGATTTCGACCTGGTGCTGACCGACCAGAACATGCCTCGCATGGACGGCATCAGCCTGACCAAGAAGCTGCGCGAGAACCCCAAGTTCAAGACCACGCCCATCCTGATCCTGACCACCGAGTCGAGCGACGCGATGAAGCAGGCCGGCCGCGCCGCGGGGGCCACCGGCTGGCTGGTCAAGCCCTTCGACCCGGCCAAGCTGATCGAGGTGACCGGCAAGGTCATCCGCTGAAGCCGGTTCCGAACGAGGGAGCACCGCCATGGGTGACATGACCACCGAAGGCGCCAGCATCAGCGCTGGCATCGATCTCAGCCAGTTCTACCAGGTCTTCTTCGAGGAAGCCGGTGAGAACCTCGACAACATGGAGCAGCTGCTGCTGAACCTGAACGTCGACGAGGCTGACGACGAAGAACTGAACGCCATCTTCCGCTGCGCCCACTCCATCAAGGGGGGCGCTGCGACCTTTGGCTTCAGCGATGTCGCCGAGCTGACCCACCAGATGGAGACGTTGCTGGACAAGCTGCGCCGCCACGAGCTGCAACCGACCGCCCCGATGGTGGACGTGCTGCTGCAGTCGGGCGATGCCCTGCGCGCCCAACTGGGCCGCCACCAGGGCTCGGGCGCCGATCCGGTCGACACGACCGACCTGCTGTCCAACATCAAGCGCTTTGTTGAAGGCGGCGCTCCAGCGGCCGCTGCACCGGCGCCCAGGGCCGCCCCGGCTGCCGCGCCCGTCGCACCCCCGCCCGCCGCACCCGCCGCGCCCGCGCCGTCCACCGGCCCGGGTACGCGCCTGCTGGAGCTGCAGGTCGGCCCGCTCAACGACCCGGCGCTGGCCGACAACCTCGTCGAGCTCTTCAAGGAAATCACCGACCTCGGCACCATCGAGCCGCTGGACGCCGGCCAGAGCTCCGACGGCATGCGCCGCTTCAAGGTGCTGACCAGCTCCACCGACAACGATCTGCTGGACCTGTTCACCTTCCACGTGGCGCGCGAGCAGGTCAAGCTGACGCCGCTGGGCCCGGGCTTCGGCTTCTACGACGGTGCGCCCGGCGCGCCGCCGGCCGAGGCCCCGTCGACCGACCCTGGCTACGGGTTCTTCGACGACGCCCCCGGCACGCCCGAGGGCGCCGCAGCCGCTGCAGCTGCACCGGCCCCGGCGGCTGCCGAGGTCAAGCCCGCGGCGGCCATCGTCCCGACCCGCCCGGCCACCCCCGCCAAGACCGATGCCAAGCCCGCCGGCGGCGGCCTGGACCAGACCACGCTGCGCGTGTCCATCGAGAAGGTCGATCAGCTGATCAACCTGGTGGGCGAGCTCGTCATCACGCAAGCCATGCTGGCGCAGAACAGCCGTGACGTGGACCCGGCCATCTACCAGCAGCTCACATCGGGCCTGGCCGACCTGGAGCGCAACACCCGCGACCTGCAAGAGTCGGTGATGTCGATCCGGATGATTCCGATGTCGACGGTGTTCAACCGCTTCCCGCGCATGCTGCGCGACCTGGCCGCCAAGCTGGGCAAGAAGGTCGAGCTGGTCACGCAGGGTGAAGCCACCGAGCTGGACAAGAGCCTGGTCGAGAAGATCACCGACCCGCTGACCCACCTGGTGCGCAACAGCTGCGACCACGGCATCGAGATGCCCGCCGACCGCCTGGCCAAGGGCAAGCCCGAGCAGGGCACCATCACCCTGGTGGCCTCCCATCAGGGCGGCAGCATCGTGATCGAGGTGCGCGACGACGGCCGTGGCCTGAACCGCGAGAAGCTGATCAAGAAGGCCCGCGAGAAGGGCATCGACGCGCCGGACACCATGACCGACGCCGAGTGCTGGAACCTGATCTTCGCGCCGGGCTTCTCCACCGCCGAGCAGGTGACCGACGTCTCCGGCCGCGGCGTGGGCATGGACGTGGTCAAGAAGAACATCACGTCGCTCGGCGGCACGGTCGAGATCGACTCGGCCGAAGGCTATGGCATGAAGGTGTCGGTGCGACTGCCGCTCACGCTGGCCATCATGGACGGCATGAGCGTGGGCGTGGGTGACGAGTGCTACATCCTGCCGCTGTCCAGCGTGGTCGAGTCCTTCCAGGTGCAGGCCGACACCATCAAGACCGTGGCCGGCTCCGGCCGCGTGGTGGAGGTGCGCGACGAATACATGCCGGTCATCGAACTCGAGAAGGTGTTCGACGTGCCGCGCTTCGACTTCGAGCATGTCAGCTCGATCATGGTCGTCGTGGAAGCCGAAGGCGGCCGCGTCGCCCTGCTGGTGGACGAACTGCTCGGCCAGCAGCAGGTGGTGGTGAAGAACCTCGAAGCCAACTACCGCAAGGTCAATGACGTGTCGGGCGCCACCATCATGGGTGACGGCCGTGTCGCTCTCATCCTGGACGTCGGCAGCCTCGTGCGCCGCTCGCGCCACTAACGCAATCACAACAAGGAGAGGTCTTCATGGAAGCCAGCAACGTCCCCGCCCTGCGCCAGCAAGGCGCCGTCACTGCCAAATCCCATGGCCCGGCCAGTGGCGAGTACCTCACCTTCCGCCTCGGTTCCGAGGAATACGGCATCGACATCCTGAAGGTGCAGGAAATCCGCTCCTACGAGCAGCCCACGCGCATCGCCAACGCGCCCGAGTTCATCAAGGGCGTGGTCAACCTGCGCGGCGTCATCGTGCCGATCGTCGACCTGCGCCTGAAGCTCGGGTGCCCGAGCGCGGAGTACAACAGCTTCACGGTCGTCATCGTGCTGAACGTGAAGAACCGCGTCGTGGGCGCCGTGGTCGACTCGGTGTCGGACGTGCTCGAACTCAACCGCGACGCCATCCGCCCCGCGCCCGAGCTGAGCTCGGCCTCGGTGGACACCAGCTTCATCACCGGCATCGGCGCGGTGGGCGAGCGCATGCTGATCCTGATGGACATCGAGGGGCTGATGAGCAGCGCCGACATGGGCCTCATGGACGCGGCCATCGCCGCCTGAGCCCGCGGCCTGCACCAGGCCCACATCGGAGACACGAAAGACTCGCTGCCCGGCACGCTGGCGCGGCGAGTGACCAGCGGCCGTTCAGCCCACGCCAAGAAGGGCGGACGACTGCCGATTGCCCATTCCCGGAATTCAGGAGGTGTGAATGAGCCAACCCGTCAACTCCATCGCACGACAGGTGTCCATCAGCGGCGCGGCCGCGGTGGCCATCGTGCTGCTTGTCGTCGCCGTCGTCGTCGGCACCCTGCTCAAGCGGTCATCCAATGACCAGGTCCAGACCTGGGTGAACGACAAGGTCGGTTCGCTGGTCGACACCATGCAAGCCATGGACGAAGTCGCCGCGAAGCAGACCCAGCGCAGCTTCGGTTCCTTCCGCCAGGAGTTCGGCCCGAGCTTCACGCTGGACGAGGCCACGGGCGACTTGCGCGACTGGGGCCCCAAGCTCAACGGCAACTTCACCCAGGTCGACAAGTTCTCCAACGTCAACGGCGGCGTCGCGACCGTCTTCGCCGCCAAGGGCGAAGACTTCGTGCGCATCACCACCTCGCTGAAGAACGAGAAGGGCGAGCGTGCCATGGGCACGATGCTCGACCGCCAGGGTGCGCCGTACGCTGCCGTCAAGGCGGGCAAGTCCTTCACCGGCCGGGCCATGCTGTTCGGGCGGGCCTACATGACGCATTACGAGCCGATCAAGAACGACGCCGGCAACATCGTCGGCATCCTGTTCGTCGGCTACGACCTCGACGCCTTCGAGAAGGCCATGGACCGCATGGCAGCCAGCGCCCGCTTCTTCGAGCACGGGGGCACCTACATCGTCTACACCCCCAAGGACCCGACCAAGGCCGTCTTCGTGGCGCATCCCACGGCCAAGGGCAAGCTGGTGTCCGCCGTGGCGCCGGGCTTCGAGAAGGTGCTGGCCGAGCAGAAGGAAGACAGCTTCGTGCTGGACGACGCCGCAGACGTGCTGGGCAACGGCCGCAGCGACAACTTCATCGTGGCGCACCGCAGCGGCAAGACCGGCCACTGGGTGATCGCCCAGGTGTCTCATGGCGAGGCCCAGGCTGCCGGCCGCAAGACGCTGTGGTTCTTCTCCGGTGCCCTGGCGCTGACCGCCCTGGGCCTGGGCTTCGGCCTGTTCTGGATGATGCGCCGCTGGGTGGCCCAGCCGCTGGCCGCGCTGCAGCGCGCGGTGGGCGCCATCGCCGAGGGCGACCTGAGTCAGTCGGTGAACAGCAACCGCAACGACGAGATCGGCTCGCTGATCCAGGACACCGAGCGCATGCGCCAGCGCCTGGCCAGCACCATCGGCACGGTGCGCAATTCGGTGGACAGCATCGGCACCGCCAGCAACGAGATCGCCACCGGCAACCTCGACCTCAGCCAGCGCACCGAGCAGACCGCCAGCAACCTGCAGAACGCCGCATCGTCCATGAGCGAGCTGACCGGCACCGTGCGCCAGACGGCCGAATCGGCCCGCACGGCCAACCAGCTGGTGCAGTCGGCCGTGTCGGCTGCCACGCGCGGCGGCGAGGTCGTCGGTCAGGTCGTGACGACCATGGACGAGATCAACACCGCCAGCAAGAAGATCGCCGACATCATCGGCACCATCGACGGCATTGCCTTCCAGACCAACATCCTGGCCTTGAACGCCGCCGTGGAAGCCGCTCGCGCCGGCGAACAGGGCCGCGGCTTTGCGGTGGTGGCGGGCGAGGTGCGCTCCCTGGCGGGTCGCAGCGCCGAGGCGGCCAAGGAGATCAAGAGCCTGATCGGCAACAGCGTGGAGCGTGTGGAGAACGGCGCGCGCCTCGTGCAGACCGCCGGCAGCACCATGGGCGAGATCGTCACCAGCGTGCAGCGCGTGCAGGACATCATCGGCGAGATCGCCTCGGCGGCCACCGAGCAGAGCGAAGGCATCAACACGGTCAACACCTCGGTCGTGCAGCTCGACCAGATGACGCAGCAGAACGCGGCCCTGGTGGAGGAGTCCGCCGCGGCGGCCGAGAGCCTGAAGGAGCAGGCGCATCGCCTGGTGGACGCGGTGTCGGTGTTCCGCGTGTCGAGCCAGGACGGCAGCGCAACGCGGGCCAGCCCGCCCCCGGCGGCCACGCCGGCCCCGATCGTCCAGGCGCCGACTGCCAAGGCCTCGGCTGCCAAGCCCCCGACCGCGAAGGCGCCGGCCACCAAGCCGGCCGCAGCACCCGCCAAGCCAGCGACGGCGCCCAAGGCGGCCGCGCCCCGCCCTGCCCCGGCGGCCCAACCGGTGCCGGCGCCGGTGGCCACGCCCAAGCCGGCCGCAGCGCCAGCCACCGTGGACGACGGCGACTGGGAAACCTTCTGATCGCCCGCTGAAAACAAAAAAGGCCCGCTGCTGCGGGCCTTTTCATTGGCGCAGGCTCAGCAGATCAGACCCGCTCAGCCACCCAGCCTGCCACGCTCTGCAGGGCCGCTGCGACGCCAGCCGGCTGCGTGCCGCCCGCCATGGCCAGATCGGGCTTGCCGCCGCCCTTGCCGCCCACCTGCTGCGCGACGAAGTTGACCAGCTCGCCGGCCTTGACCTTGCCCGTGCTGTCAGCCGTCACGCCGGCCGCCAGCTGAACCTTGTCGCCGTCCACGGCCACCAGCACGATGGCGGCGGTCTTGAGCTTGTCCTTGAGCTTGTCCATCGTCTCGCGCAAGGTCTTCGCGTCAGCCCCTTCGAGCTTGGCGGCGAGCACCTTCAGGCCCTTGACGTCCACCGCCTGGGCCAGCAGCTCGTCGCCTTGAGCGGACGCCAGCTTGCTCTTGGCAGCGGTCAGCTCCTTCTCAAGCTGGCGCACCTGCTCCAGCACCGCATGCAGGCGCTGACCCAGCTCGTGCGGCGAGGTCTTGAGCGTCATCGCCGCGCCCTGGACCGTGGTCTCCAGCATCTGCAGATAGCTCAGCGCGTTGTCACCCGTCACGGCCTCGACGCGGCGAATGCCGGCGGCCACGCCGCTCTCGGCCACGATCTTGAACAGGCCGATGTCGCCCGTGGCCTTCACGTGCGTGCCACCGCAGAGTTCCTTGGAGCTGCCGATGGACAGCACGCGCACGGTCTCACCGTACTTCTCGCCGAACAGCATCATGGCGCCCGACTTCTGCGCGTCGTCCAGCGCCATGACCTGGGCCTGCGCGCCGGCATTGGCCAGGATCTCCGCATTGACGAGGGCTTCGACCTCGCGGATCTCCTCGGCGGTCATGGGGGCGTTGTGAGCGAAGTCGAAGCGCGTGCGCTCGGCGTTCACGAGCGAGCCCTTCTGCTGCACATGGGCGCCCAGCACTTCGCGCAGGGCCTTGTGCATCAGGTGGGTGGCGCTGTGGTTGCGCACGGTCTTGGCACGGCGCTCGGCATCGACCTTGGCCGTGAACACATCGCCCACCTTGACCGTGCCCTCCACGACCTGGCCGTGGTGGCCGAAGACGTCGGCCTGGATCTTCAGCGTGTCCGCCACGACGACGCGGGTCGTGCCGTTGCGCAGTTCGCCGGCATCGCCCACCTGGCCGCCGCTCTCTGCATAGAACGGCGTGTGGTCGAGCACGATGACGGCGTCGTCGCCGGCCTGGGCCTCATTCACCGGGGCGCCGTCCACGTAGATGGCCGTGACCTTGGACGTCTCGCACACCAGGTGCTCGTAGCCGTGGAAGGTCGTGGCCGCGCCGCTGTAGGCCAGGCCCTGTGCCATCTTGAACTTGCCGGCCGCACGGGCGCGGGTCTTTTGCTCTTCCAGCAGTTCGTGGAAGCGGGCTTCGTCCACCGTCACGCCGCGCTCGCGGCAGACATCAGCCGTCAGGTCGACCGGGAAGCCGTAGGTGTCGTGCAGCTTGAAGGCCGTGTCGCCATCGACATTGCCCTTGGCCAGCGCCCCTTCCAGGATTTCCATGCCGGTGGCGATGGTCTGGAAGAAGCGCTCTTCCTCCTGCTTGAGCACGTCCGTCACACGCTTTTCGGCCTGGCGCAGCTCGGGGTAGGCGTCGCCCATCTCGGCGGCCAGCGCCGCCACCAGCTTGTGGAAGAACGGGGTGCGCGCGCCGAGCTTGTAGCCATGGCGGATGGCGCGGCGGGCAATGCGGCGCAGCACGTAGCCACGGCCGGCGTTGCCGGGGATGACACCGTCGACGACGGTGAACGAGCAGGCGCGGATGTGGTCAGCGATGACCTTCAGGCTCGGGCTCGTCGCGTCGCAGTCGCCGCCGCCGGCAGCTTCATCCACCGCCTTCTTGGCCGCGGCCAGCAGGTTCACGAAGGTGTCGATCTCGTAGTTGCTGTGCACATGCTGCAGCACCGCGGCCAGGCGCTCCAGGCCCATGCCGGTGTCCACGCTCGGCTTGGGCAGCGGGTGCATGACGCCGTCTTCGGTGCGGTTGAACTGCATGAAGACGTTGTTCCAGATCTCGATGTAGCGGTCGCCGTCCTGCTCGGCCGAGCCCGGGGGGCCGCCGGCCACGTCAGGGCCGTGGTCGTAGAAGATCTCGGTGCAGGGGCCGCAGGGGCCGGTGTCGCCCATCATCCAGAAGTTGTCTGACATGTAGCGCGCGCCCTTGTTGTCGCCGATGCGCACGATGCGCTCCGCGGGCACGCCCACCGTCTTGTTCCAGATCTCGTAGGCCTCGTCGTCTTCTTCATAGACGGTGACCCAGAGCTTCTCGGCCGGCAGCTTGAAGTGCTGGGTCAGCAGCTCCCAGGCGTAGCTGATGGCGTCCTTCTTGAAGTAGTCGCCGAAGCTGAAGTTGCCCAGCATCTCGAAGAAGGTGTGGTGACGCGCGGTGTAGCCGACGTTGTCCAGGTCGTTGTGCTTGCCGCCCGCGCGGATGCACTTCTGGCTGGTGGTGGCGCGGGTGTAGGCGCGCTTGTCGAAGCCCAGGAACACGTCCTTGAACTGGTTCATGCCCGCGTTGGTGAACAGCAGCGTCGGGTCGTCGCCCGGCACCACAGGGCTGGAGGCGACGATCTGGTGGCCTTTCGACTCGAAGAACTTCAGAAAGGTCTGGCGGATCTCGGCGGCTTTCATCCCGGGGCTTCCTGGAAAAGGTCAGTGACAAAGAGGGCTGATTGTAGAGAGGGGGCTTTACCTGCCGACGGTAGAGTGAGGCCCAAGACCTCTGGAGATCTCCCGAATGGACGCTACTTCCCCTCTTGAGGGCCTGGACAACCCCGGCCTTTTGCGCACGCAAGCCTTGATCAATGGCGAATGGATCGCCGGCCCCGCGAGCTTCGCGGTGACCGACCCCGCCACCGGCGCGGCCCTGGCCCAGGTGCCCAACCTCGGCCGCGCCGAGGCCGAGACGGCGATTGCCGCCGCCGCCAATGCACTGAACGCCTGGCGCGCCAAGCCCGCCAAGGAGCGCGCCGCCGTGCTGGTGCGCTGGCAGCAATTGCTGGTCAAGCACGCCGACGACCTGGCCCGGCTGATGACCGCCGAGCAGGGCAAGCCGCTGGCCGAGGCACGCGGTGAGGTGATCTATGGCGCCAGCTTCCTGGACTGGTTTGCCGAAGAAGCCAAGCGCGTCTACGGCGAGACCATCCCGACCACCGACCCCACCAAACGCTACCTCGTATTGAAGCAGGCGGTGGGCGTGTGCGCGGCCATCACGCCCTGGAACTTCCCGCTGGCCATGATCACCCGCAAGGTGGCCCCGGCACTCGCGGCGGGCTGCACCGTCATCATCAAGCCGGCCGAGGCCACGCCGCTGACCGCGCTGGCCGCCGCTGAGCTCGCCCAGCAGGCGGGCATGCCCGCCGGTGTTCTGAACGTGCTGACGGCCGATGCGGCCCAGTCCATCGAGGTGGGCAAGGCCCTGTGCGAGAGCGATGTGGTGCGCCATCTGTCCTTCACCGGCAGCACGGAGGTCGGCCGCATCCTGATGGCCCAGTGCGCCCCCACCATCAAGAAGCTGAGCCTGGAGCTCGGCGGCAACGCTCCCTTCATCGTGTTCGACGACGCTGACCTGGAGTCGGCCGTCGAGGGCGCCATCGCCAGCAAGTACCGCAACGCCGGCCAGACCTGTGTCTGCGCCAACCGCCTTTACGTGCAGGCGGGCGTGTACGACGCCTTCCTCGACAAGTTCGCGGCCCGGGTGTCGGCCCTCAAGACCGGCAACGGCTTCGAGGCCGGGGTGCAGGTCGGCCCGCTGATCGATGCGCAGGCGCTGCAGAAGGTCGAGACGCATGTGGCCGATGCCATCGCCCTCGGCGCCCGGCTGCTGACTGGCGGCAAGCGCGTCGAGACCGCTGGCGGCCACTTCTTCGAGCCCACGCTGCTGGCGGACGCCACGCCCCAGATGCTGTGCTCGCGCGAAGAGACCTTCGGCCCGGTCGCGCCGGTCTTCAAGTTCCAGACCGAGGCCGAGGCCATCCAGCTCGCCAACGCCACCGAGTTCGGTCTGGCAAGCTACTTCTACAGCCGCGACATCGGCCGCATCTTCCGCGTGGGCGAGGCGCTGGAGTACGGCATGGTGGGCATCAACACCGGCCTCATCTCCACGGCCGAAGTGCCCTTCGGCGGCGTGAAGCAGTCAGGCCTGGGCCGCGAAGGCGCCCGCCAGGGCATCGAGGACTATGTGGAAGTGAAGTACCTCTGCCTGGGTGACATCCAGAAGTAGAAGGCGATTCGAGCACTGCGCCGACCGACACCCGGCGCGTCTACATGAAAGAAGGGGCCCTTGTGGGGCCCCTTTGCTTTGGCCGCGCCGATGAGGCGGCGCGGCCGTTCTTGCGCTTTGCAGGTGTCTTAGAACTCGTACTTTGCCGTGATCTGCATGGCCCACTGCGACTCGCCCTTGACCTGGCGGGGCGTCAGCGAATCCACGTTGGAGTTGACCTGGTAGATGTACTTGCCTTCCGGGTTCAGACCGACGTAGTTCACGAAGGTGCGACGCAGACCGCCAGCAGAAGCGAAGCTGAGCTCGTTGATGCGGCCCCAACGGTTGTTGATCAGGTTGCCGATGTTCAGGATGTCCAGCGTCAGCAGGCCCTTGTGCTTGGAGGTGAAGCCCGGCAGTTCCTGGCTCACGCGCACGTCGAAACTGTTGACGAACGGCATGAAGGCGCTGTTGCGAGCCACCACACCGCCCTTGGCGTCGCGCAGCGCCTTGTTGGCGTTGACGACGGCCCAGAAGGCGTCTTCGTTGGTGCGGTTGGTGGCCGTATCACCCAGGAAGACCACTTCACCCGACTGCGGCGCCGACGGGATGTACATCAGGTCGTTGCCCGACACGCCGTCACCGTTCAGGTCATTGCGGTAGGTCCAGCTGTAAGGCTTGCCCTTGCGGCCTTCGTAGAACAGACCGACCGTGGTCTTGTACTTGCCGATGAAGGCGGCCGACCAGTTGAACGACGCGTTGAAACGGTCCTTGATCAGGTAGGCCGAGTTGGCAGCAACGTTCTCGTTCGGGTTGAAGATCGAACGCGAGTTGAAGTTCGAGTTCGACACCGAAGAGGTCAGCGGGCTGACTTCAGTCGCCGACGTGCGGGTGTACGCCACCTGCCAGCCGAAGCCACCCTTGTTGGGGCTGCTCAGCGAGAAGGTCACGGCATTGCCGCCCCCCTTGTCGGTGGACGTGGCCAGCAGCACGTTGTTGAAGCTCGAGTTGGACAGCGCGCGGGCGCGCACCCCGGCATTGGTGGCCGACGTGGCGCAGGCCGCACCGGAGGTACTGGTACCGCCCGAGCTCGTCCAGCAGGCGGGGTTGTAGGCCGCCGGCGTGTAGTACAGCTCACGGCCGTCCGTGCCGGTGCGGGTCGGAGCGCCCAGGTTCAGGTGCTGGTAGAAGACGCCGGTCTTGGTCTTGGTGTAGACCCACTCGGCACCGGCGACCAGGCCACCCCAGGGCAGTTCGCCGTCATAGGCCAGGTTGAGCTTCCAGACGGACGGCTGGGTCAGGCTCTTGTCCAGGAAGTCGACGTTGGCGGCCGGCGGCGTGCCGGGGAAGCTGGTCGGCTGCTTGGTCGGATCCGGGTTGAAGATGCTGGAGCCATCGCAGGCCGGGAAGCCCTGCGTGCCGCAACCGACGATCTTGGTGGCCAGGCCGGTGTTGGAGAAGGGGTTGGACACCCACACGTTAGCCGCAGCGCCCTGGAAGAGGCCGAAACCACCGCGGACCTGCTTCTTCTGGTTGGCCTTGCCGTCGATGGTGTACTTGAAGTCGAAGCGCGGCTGGAACAGGTCCTGGCCGTCAGGCGTAACCGAGTTGCTTCGCTGCGCGGAAGCAATCGAGCTCACGGGAGTAGACAAGCCGTCGGTCGAAAAACCGCCACTGTTCCGAACAACCTGGTTGCCGTTGACACTGCCCGCCACCATCGCAGCGCTGGCAGCCGCATTGAACGTCGGCCGATCGGGCACGGAAATTCGATCCAGACGCACGCCGCCGGTGACCGTCAGCTTGTCATTGATCGTCCAGGTGTCCTGCAAGAACAGGCCGGTGTTGGCCATGGACCAGCGGGCGATACCCGCATCCAGCCCAGCCGACGTCGCGGCGACCTGCACCTGGTAGTTCAGCGGGCGGCCCTTCTGGAAGTTCTCCAGCACGGCAGCTTCAACGACCGAGGCGGGCGTGCTGCTGCCGCAGGTGACGGTGCCGAAGCTGTAGGTGAAGGTGGCAGAGCTGTTGATGCAACCGAAGGTGTAGTTGCCGTTCACGTTCTGGAAGAACGCGTTGTAGACCTTGTTGTTGCTGTAGTCCGCGCCGCCCTTGATCTCGTGGTCGCCCACGACCCAGTTCGCCCCGAAATAGCCATCGACGGTCTTGGTGTCCAGCACGTTGAACTGACGGCTCAGTTCCGTACCGAAGTTCAGGAAACGGTTACCCAGGTTGGTACCGGTGTAGCCGGCGGGCGCTGCGCCGCTGAACTGCAGACCGATGGCCGGCAGGTTGCTGTTGTTTTGCGGGACGCTGCTGTAGTCGCGGTTGGACAGCTTCAGCTCGGTTGAGAAGTTCGGCGTCCAGTCGGCGAACCACTGACCCACGACGGTCTCGATGGTCTTCTTCTGGTTCCACCACCACGAAGTCAAGTTCAGACCCGTCGTGCTGTAGGTGCCGAAGTTGGTCTCGGCCTGCTCCGTCTTGGCGTAACGGATGTTGGCGCGGTGGTTCTCGTTGATGTTCCAGTCGATCTTGATCAGCGCGTCCTTGACCGACACGGGCGCCGGGCCGTTGGGCGTGCCGGCCGAGATGCCGTACTTGTCGTTGGCAATCTTGACGGCCTGGTCGATGGCGCTCTGCGAGATCGCCACGTTGGTCAGGGGGCTGCCGACCGGGCCGAACTCAGGTTGGGCGCGGTTGCTCTTTAGCTCTTCGTAGCTGGCGAAGAAGAACAGCTTGTCCTTGATGATCGGACCACCCAGCGTGGCGCCAATCGTCTTTTCGGTGAACGGCAGGAAGGCAAATTGGCTGTTCGTGGTCGGGTTGAAACGACGACCGTTCATCTCGTCATTACGGAACACGTAATAGACGCTGCCCTTGAAGTCGTTGGTACCCGACTTCGTCACGGCGTTGATGTTCGCGCCGGTGTAACCCTGCTGCGTCACGTCGTAGTTGGAGATGTTGACCTGCACCGACTGGATGGCATCGATCGAAATCGGCTGCTTGATGGTCGGCAGGTTGTTTGCTTCCAGACCGAAGGTGTCGTTGATCTTGACGCCGTCGACGGTGATGGAGTTGTAACGGGAGTTCTGGCCGCCGGCCGAGATCTCACCGCGCTCCTTGTCGGTCTGCGACAGGCGCGGGTCCTGGCGAGCGTAGTCCTGCAGGTTGCGGGCGATGGAGGCGTAAGCATCCAGCTCCTGGCGACCCAGGTTGGTGCCGGCGCCGCCGCTGGCGCTGGCGAAGCGGTTGTTGGGATTGGAGGAGCTGCCCGTCACCACCACGGCCTCGAGCGTCTGACCGCCCAGGCGGATGTCGAAGCTCAGGCTGTCGGCGAGCTGCAGGTAGATGTCGTCCTGCACGCTCTTGTC
>JAIPCJ010000243.1 GCA_021738245.1 Methylotenera sp.
CGGCGATACCAGGCCGCCGTCCACATACTCCCGCTGCCCGATACGCACCGGCTGGAAGACCGCCGGCACCGCGCTGGACGCGCGCACGGCCGTGCCGGTGTCGCCGCTGCGGAAGAGCACCGAGGAACCGTCCGACAGGTCCGTCGCCACGATGCCCAGCGGCAGCGCCATCTGCTCGATCGCGCGCCCGCCCGTCTTGTCGCGGATGAACCGCGCGAGCGCCTCGCCGCGGATCAGGCCGCGCAAGGGGAATGACCAGTCGGTGATGGCGCCCTCGTCCATGGTCTCGGCCAGGGTCTGCATTTCCTTGCCGGTCTTGCCGGAGGCGTAGAGCGATGCCACCAGGCTGCCGGCGGAGGTACCGGCGACGAGATCGACCTTGATGCCGTTCTCCTCCAGCACCTGGATGACGCCGATGTGCGCAAAGCCACGGGCCGCGCCGCCGCCAAGGGCCAGGCCCAGCCGCGGCGGCTTGGGCGCGGGCTTGACGTAGGGCGGCGGATCGACCGGCTGCACGGGCGGGGTGACGACCGGCGTCTGTGGCGGCGGGCTGGTCATGACCGAGCAGCCGGCAAGAACGAGAAGGCTGGCCATCAGCCAGGCGCGACGAAGCAGGGATGAAGTCATGTCAACGGCAAAAGAGCGCGCGCACGATAACCGAGCCGAGTCCCCACCCGCCGCCGGGCCCGGCTGCAGAAGCGGCAGGAGCTGGCAGCCGCTCAGCCCAGCTTGTAGCTTTGCAGGTGGATGGACGTCTCGGTGCTGGCGATGCCCTTGATCAGGCGCACCCGCTCCAGCACGTCCGCCAGCTCCTGCAGGGTGGCGCTGCGGATCTCGGCCAGCAGGTCCCAGCGGCCGTTGGTGTCGAACAGGCCGGTGATGCCCGGCTCGCCGAGCAGCATCGACACCACCTCGCGCGTGCGGTTGCCCTCCACCGTGATGCTCATCCAGGCGGTGATCTCATCCGGCACTGAGTCGGGCCGCAGTCGCACCGTATAGCCGGTGATGACGCCGCTGTCCTCCAGCCGGGCGATGCGGTTGGTCACGGTGCCGCGCGACACCTTGAGCTTGGCCGCCAGCGTGGCCACCGGAGCCCGGGCGTTGGTGCGCAGCAGCGCGAGCAGTTGCTGGTCGAGAGCGTCCATTTGCCCAAATTGTCATCCGAGGCTGCCATTTTGCCAAAACACCTTGCATTACTTGGCAGGAATTGCGCTTCTGTTTGGCAGCCTGGCTCTGAAGAATCTCCTCAACCGCTTTCGCAAACCCCGCCAGGAGACGCTCATGACCCGCTTGCTCACCACCCAGGACGTTGCCCACCTTGTGCAGCGCGTGGGCCTTCCCGATTTACTCCGCCGCCTGGTCGGCTACCTCGAGGCCGACTACCTGCGCTGGGCCGAATTCGACAAGACGCCCCGCGTGGCGGCCCACTCGCCCGATGGCGTGATCGAACTGATGCCCATCGCCGACGCGAGCCTGTACAGCTTCAAGTACGTCAACGGTCACCCCAAAAACCACCGCTTCGGCCTGCCGACCGTGATGGCCTTTGGCGTGCTCGCCGATGTGGACACCGGCGCGCCGGCGCTGCTGTCCGAGCTGACGCTGACCACCGCGATGCGCACCGCCGCCACGTCGGTGATGGTGGCCAAGCGCCTGGCCCGCCCCGACAGCCGCGTGATGGCCCTGATCGGCAATGGCGCGCAAAGCGAATTCCAGGCCCTGGCTTTCCACCACCTGCTGGGCATCCGCGAATTGCGCCTGTTCGACATCGACCCGGCCGCCACGCACAAGCTCGTGCGCCATCTCGAAGGCACGCCGGGCCTGACGCTCACCGTCTGCGGCAGCACGGCCGAGGCCGTGCAGGGCGCCGACATCATCACCACCGTCACCGCCGACAAGGCCAACGCCACCATCCTGACGCCCGACATGATCCGCCCGGGCCAGCACATCAACGGCGTGGGCGGCGACTGCCCGGGCAAGACCGAACTCCATCCGGGCGTGCTGCAGGCCGCGCGGGTCATCGTCGAGTACGAACCGCAGTCGCGCATCGAGGGCGATGTGCAGCAGATGCCGGCCGACTTCCCGGTCACCGAGTTCTGGCGTGTGCTCGCGGGCCAGGCTGCGGGGCGTGAGTCTGCGCAGCAGATCACCGTGTTCGATTCCGTCGGCTTCGCGCTCGAAGACTTCTCCGCCTTGCGCCTGTTGAGCGACCTCAGCCAGCAGCTCGGCCTCGGCGCCCCGCTGGACCTGATCCCGCGGATGGCCGATCCCAAGAACCTGTTCGGCGAACTGCAGCTCAGCGGCCAGCGTCAGGCGGCCTGACGCGGCACCCGCCACCCGCTCAGGCCAGATAGGCGGTCACGTCCTGCACGTCGATCTGCGCGGCCGGCATGAAGCGACGCGCGTAGGCCAGGCAGACACCGGAGCGCAGGAACAGCGCGTGGAGGTCGGGGTCGAGATGACCTTCGGCCGCCATGCGTTGCAGGATGGCCAAGGCCTCGGACAGCGGCTTGCCGGGCTTGTACGGGCGGTCGTCGGCCGTCAGCGCCTCGAAGACATCCGCAATCGCCATCATGCGGGCCTGCACGCTCATCTGAGCCCCCGTCAAACCTCGCGGATAGCCGCCTCCGTCCATGCGCTCGTGATGGCCTGCCGCCATCTCCGGTACCTGGCGCAGGTGCCGCGGGAAGGGCAGCTCGCTGAGCATCTTCAGCGTCTGCACGATGTGCTCGTTGATCTTGTAGCGTTCCTCATCCGTCAGCGTGCCGCGTGACACGGTGAGGTTGTGCAGCTCGCCGCGGTGGTAGAGCAGCTCTGGCTGAGGCAGGCGAATGCCCCAGCGGTTGTCTCGCGGCAGACGGTCTTCCGGCGGCCGGGGGATCCGGTGCTCCGGGCGATCACTCAAGAGCCGCTCGACGGTGGGCAAGGCAGGGCGCGGGCGCTGCAGGCGCCGGGCTTCGTCGACCGAGAGGCCCAGGCTGTCGTCCAGCGTGTGCCGCCAGGTGCGCGCGCCGATCTGGCGCAGCCGCGCCTGGTCGTCGGGGCTCAAATACTCGCCGCCCTGGTTGCAGCGGGCCACAAAGGCGAAGTCCGCGTCCAACCCGGTCAGCGCGGGCTGCGCCTCGGCTTGCGCGTGGGCCGTGCCATCAGCGCCCAGGCGGGCCTGCAGGCGCTCGATCAGCGCATCGCGCTTGAGGACCTCGAAGCGCGTGCGGATTTCGTGGATGCGGTTGTAGAGCGTCTCCAGCTTGGTGGCCTTGTCGACCACGAACTCCGGCGTGGTGACCTTGCCGCAATCGTGCAACCAGGCCGCGATGTGCAGGGCCTCCCATTCGTCGGGCGTCATCGTGAACTCCGCGAAGGGACCCTCGGTGGCATCGCACGCGGCCTGGGCCAGCAATCGCGCCAGCTCCGGCACCCGCTGGCAGTGCCCGCCGGTGTAGGGGCTCTTGGCATCGATGGCGCCGGCCACCAGCTGGATGAAGCTCTCCAGCAGTGCCTTGCGGGCATTGAGCAGCAGGTGGTTGTCGATGGCCAGCGCGGCCGTGCCCGACAAGGCCCGCACGAACGCCACCCGGGCGGCGCCTAGCGGCTCGGTCGGCCCGGTGGCCGGCAGCGGGAAGCTCAGCGTGAGCGTGCCGATGGTCTCGTCCTGCCGGTTCTTCAGCGGCAGCGACAACAGCCGCATGCGCGCCGCGCTCAGGCGCACGAAGAGGGTCTCGTAGGCCTGCAGGTGACGAGGGTCATCCCAGCGCAGATCGGTCTCGATGATGCTGTCGGACTGCACCGCGCGCACGGGCGCCGCGACGCTGTCGGTATCGCGCAGGTCCCAGGTGCGCCCGGCGCCCGGCGTGGCCTCCCCCAGCAGACGCGTGGCCACCGGCCGCAGCTCCCCACCCTCCGGCGTCAGCAGGTGCACCGCGCCGCCGCTGGCGCCGGCCACTGCAATCGTCTCGTTGAGGATGCGGTCCAGCAGGGTGTCGAAATCGCGCTCCGCGCTCAGCGCGCCGCTGATGTCGAGAAAGCGCCGCAGCGAATGCTTCATCGCCGTCATGGCCAGCGCCAGGCGGTCCACCTCACGGATCAGGCTGCGCTTGGGGTCTGGCCAGTCGAACTCGAAATGCCGAATCGCCTCGGCCTGCCGCGCCAGATGCCGCAGCGGCCGCGACACCCGGTCCGCCAGCAGGTGAACCACCGGCAACAGCAGCAGCATCAAGCCCAGCGAGATGTAGAAGCCATGCCGCCGGCTCTCGATCTGAAAGGCCTGCAGCTCCTCGCGCGGCGCCGCCATCAGCAAGGTCAGCGGCGGGCTGGCCTCGCCGGTGGCCAGCGGCAGCGCATGCGCCACCCACTCCCGCCCCGACAGGCCCTGCACCGGTGCCAGCTGACGCTGATCGTCCAGCCGGCCCCAGAGCTCCCGCATCACCGGCGAGGCGGCCTCCGTGACTCTGGGCAGGCTGCGCGCGCCGACCGACGCAAGTTCGCTGCGGCGTGCCTGGGCCACCAGTTCGCCCTGGGCGGTGGCGATCATCAGTTCGGCCGAGGCGCTGATCTGCGGGCGCGACAGCATCACGCCAAGTGCCTGCAGGCTCACGTCAGCGCCCACCACCACATCGCCGCGGGCCTCCGCCAGGGTCACGCCGGGCTCACCCGTCGTGAAGAAGACATATGGCTCGCTCTGCACTGACTTGCCGACGCCGGCCTGGCGAGCGAGCGCATACCAGGGGCGGCTGCGCGGGTCGAAGTCGTAGTCAGGGCGCTCCACGCGCTGCACCTCGCGCAGCTCAGCGTCCAGGAAACGGTAGCCGCCGCGGGCGGCGCCCTTGTCGCGGTCAACGCTCTGCAGGCCGTAATGCGCCTCGGCGGGGGCGCCCATGCGACTACGCGTGGCGGCGTCGGCCAGCCGACGCAGCAGCAGGAACGAGCCGGCCGACGTGCCGACATAACCCGCCGAGACCGAATGGTTGCTGCGCAGCGCCGCCGCCAACTGCGGCAGCGCGGCCAAGCGGTCGGCCTCGCTACGGGCCCCCGCAAGGC
>JAIPCJ010000054.1 GCA_021738245.1 Methylotenera sp.
CCGACATGGGCGCACCGCGGCTGGCCGCGGAGGTGAGCCGCCGCCGCCTGGCGGCCCTGGACGAATCACAAGCCCGCCCCTCCGAGCTCGCCCGGGCCTGGCGGCTGCAGGCGGCGCTGCAGCTGGGGGCCCGCGAGCCGGGCGCCGCCGGAGCCAGCGCACGCACCGCGCTTGGCTTGCAACCCGGTGACCTGGAAGCCGAGGTGCTGCTGGTGCGCAGCCTGGTCGCTCGCCACCGTTTTACCGAAGCCGCGCCGCAGCTGGCCGCCCTGGAGAGCCAGGCGCCGCCGGCCAGCCTGGCCTCCGCCTGGGCCCAGTCACTGCGCGGCCGGCTGCTGCTGGCCGACAACCGCCGTGACGAAGCCCTGCCCAAACTGCAGCGGGCCGTGTCCACCGCGCTGTCTGCCGCCGGGCCGCAGTCGCTGGATGTGGTGGCCTTGCGGCTGGCCGCCGCCGATGCCCTGCTCGGAGCCAACGAGCGGCGCGAATTGCAGGCCCAGCTGGACGCCGCCCTCTCGACGCTGGACCGCCTCGGCGGCGCCCACGCGGTGCGCTCGGCCTTGATCGCGGCGCGCATGGCCACGGCGCGCTACACCGGCTACTTCCAGATCAGTGCCGAGGAAGCCCTGGCCACCATCCGCGCCAGCCGCAGCCGGCTCGCAGCCCGCGGCGAGGCCTTGCCGGATGAAGTGACCGCGCCGCTGGACCTGTACGAAGCCAGCGTGCTGTCCCGCAGCGGCGACATCGGCGCGGCGCTGCCCCTGATCGAGCGCAGTCGCGCCGCCCTGGAAGCCGATGCCCGCACACCGCCCGAGCGGCTGCGACTGGGTCACACCGTCGGCGAGATCTACGAGGCCCTGGGCCGGCATGAGGAGGCGGACCGCTACTTCCGCATGGCGCTGCAGGCCCGCATCGATGGCGGCTACGCCCGCCATCCGCTGACGGCCTTCCAGTACATGGCGGCGGCCACCAACCTGTCGGCCGGTGGACGCACCGACGCCGCACTGGCACTGCTGGACGAAGCGCCCGACTTCCCGCCGGTGCAGGGGCCGAACGCGGCCAACCCGAAACGCTTCACGCACCTGGTGCAGCTGGCACGGGCACGGGCGCTGCAGGATGGCGGCCACTCGAAAGAGGCCCTGGCGAGCCTGCCCACCGAGCTGATCCGGCCCGCAGGCCCAGATCGCGTGAGCCTCTACGACAGCCAGCAGGCCTTGGCCCTGCGCGGGGAGGCGCGCTGCGCGCTGCAGCAGTCGGCCACCGGCCTGGCCGACCTGCAGGCCAGCCTGGCCCTGGCCGCCCGCACCCGGGACGACCCGCTGGACACCGACCTCGCGCGGCTGCATGCGCTCACGGGGGCCTGCGCGCTGGCGCACGGCGACCGCAGCCTGGCCCGGCACGAGGCCGAGCTGGCGCGGCGCAGCTTTGCGATGAGGCCCTGGGCGGCCAGCTACCGCCAGGCGCCGCTCAAGCGGCTGGATGCCGCCCTGGCCAGCCGCGGCTGAAGCTCAAGGCGCCACGCGCCCGAGGTGCTGCAGCCAGAAGGCCTCGTACTTGCGATGCCAGCCAGCGGGCTTCACCACACCGCCCAGGGCATGCACGCCGTCCGGGTCGAGGAAGAGCTCGACCAGTGACTCCTTGCCCGAGTCCAGCAGCTCACGGTAGACGTTGACCGTGTCCTGGTAGAGCACATTGGGGTCCTGCATGCCGTGCACCAGCATCAGCGGCTTCTTCAGGCCCTTGGCCAGTGGCAGCAGCGAGTACTTGCGCAGCACCGGCTTGCTGCGGTCGACCTTGCCGATGGTGCGGCCGCTGTACCAGCTGTTGTAGTTCTCCCATTCGGTCGGGCCGGCGCCCGCGATGCCGGCGGCGAACAGGTCGGGCCGCGTGTACATCGTGTACTGGGTCTGGAAGCCGCCGAAGCTCCAGCCGTTCAGGCCGATGCGAGCGCCGTCCACCCCGAACTGCGCGGGCATCAGCTTGACGAGGTCCTCCAGGTCTTCGGCCTGCGGCTCGCCGGCACGCTCCCAATTGGCATCCGAGAACTTGCGGCCGTAGTTGCTGTGGCCGCGCGGGTCGACCGCGATGGTCACGTAGCCGTGCTTGGCCGCCATGTACTGGCCGAACAGGTAGGCCGTGTTCTGGAAGCTGTCGACCTCCACGATGTGCCGGTCGTTCAGCGGGCCGCCATAGACGTAGACCACCGCCGGGCGCTTGTCGCTGGCCTGCCAGCCGGCCGGCTTGAAGACGTAGGCCTCGATGCGGTCGCCGTGGCGGTTCTTGTACGCAAAGCGCTCCGGCTGCAGCAACTTGAGGTCAGCCAGGGCCTTGTCGCTGCTGTCGGTCAGCACGCGCGCCGGCGTGCGGGCCTCGGTGGCCAGCAGCTTCAGCTCGGGCCGGCGCGCCCAGTTGCCGGCATTGGCCGCCACCCAGCGGCCGTCTTCCGACATCGCCGCGCTGCGATGGAACTCGCCCGCAGCGCCCACGGGCTGCGTGGCGCCGGTGGCCATGTCCACCCGCAGCACGTTCATGGCAGCCGTGTCGCCCAGGTTGCCCAGCACGAACAGGGTCTTGCTGTCGGCCGTGAAGCCGATCACCTGGTGGGCCTCGAAGTCGCCCTTGAGCAGCGGGCGCAGCGCGCGGGTGGCCACGTCGATGGCATAGGGCTGGCGCCAGCCCGCATCGTCCAGAGCGAGCACCAGGGTCTTGCCGTCCGGCGTGAAGCGCGGCTTGAGCACGTTGACCACCTCGTGTCCCACATCGCCACGGCGCTCCAGCACCATCTCGGGCTTGGCGGTCTCGGAGGCCTGGCCCAGGTAGACGCGCAGCAGCTCCTTCTCGCGCTCCCAGGTGGCGAAGGCATAGCGGCTGCCATCCTTGGCCCAGGCCACGTCGCTCATCTCGAACCACACGTCACCGCCGTTGTTCGTGAACACCGGCTCAGGCTGCTTGCGCGGCGGCTCGGCTCCGGCCGGCACGGCGCGGATGTAGAGGGCCAGCGGCTTCTCGGTGCGCTTGTCGTCGGAGACCTCGCGGTTGACCTTCTTGGCCGTGGCCCAACGCTCGCTGTAGTTCATGATCTCGACCTGACGCCCCGGCGGCGCGGGCTTGTCGTCCGCGGTCTTCAGCGGCGCGCGGGCGAGCAGCGACATCCAGCGGCCGTCCTCGCTGATGACGGTCTGGTCGATGCGGTACTTTTTCTGCTCGTCGTCCGGGTGGATGAGCTCGCGGTTGACCACCTGCACGCCGGCCTGCTTGAACGACAAGCGCAGCACGCGGGTCTCGTCCATGTAGATGAAGCCGCTGTCGTCGGGCGTGTAGGCCACGGTGCGCAGCTCACGCTGCGTCGCCACCAGCGGCATCGGCACCTTGGCGTCCGGCTGCCAGCGGTACAGGCCGCCGCGGTACTGGAAGACCAACTCGTCAGCCTTGTTGGCCCACACGAACTGAGCCGGGCCGGGGTAGAGGTCAGCGGGCTTGAGCTTCTCGCGGGCGAGTTTTTTCTTCAACTCGTCGCGCAGCTCCCAAAGTTCCTTTTCCTTGTCGTCCTTCTTGTCAGGCGCCGACGCGGCGGGCGACGGTGCCGGGGCCGGCTTGCCAGCCCGCTTGGCAGCCAGCACCGCGGCCGCGTACTTCTCGGCGTCGGCCTCGGCCTTGTCAGCGGCCTTCTGCGCGTCGTCCTTGGCCTTCTTCTCGGCGAGCTCCTTCTTGAGCTGCTCGATGGCCGCGGTCTCCCACTGCGACAGATCGACCTTCTCGCCGCGCAGATACGCCTGCTGCGCGACTTCCCGGGCCTGCCGCTCGGCGTACTCGGTGTTGCGCTGCTGAAGCTTCTTCTCGAAGCGCACCATGTCCTCCGGCGCCTCGAAGGCCGCCATCACCTGCGGTGAAGTGACCCGCGTGGTCTTGCCGGTGCGGGTGTCATGCACCCACAGGTCGCTGCCCGGCTCGCCGAACGGGCTCCACAGGTAGGCGAGGTAGCGCCCGCTCTTGCTGAAGGCGGCCTCCTTGGCGTTCTCGCCGCGGTAGGGCTGGGCGCGAAAGATCTGCTCCAGCGAAGGTGTCGCGGTGGCGGCGACCGGGGTTTGCGCCTGCAGGGGCGTCGTGGCCGACAGGGCCAGCGCGAGGGTCAGGCTGCCGAGGGCGGCCAGGGTGACGGGCTTCAAGGGGGTCTCCTGAAAGGGTGCCCCTGGGGTGAGGGGCGGCGCATTCTAGGGATGAGCGGGCGGGGGGCTGTTGGTCACGGGGCCTGCGTGCTCTGGCGGCGAAGGCGCAGGGATGCCTTTGCTGACAGCCTGTCGACTCGGTGCACCGTGCCGGGAATTCGCCCCGGCGGGCGAGTAACTTTCTTCTGCTGCGCCAGAAGAAAGTCACCAAAGAAGAGGCGCTGAACCGCAAGTCGCCTCTGGCCTGCGACGTGCATCGCGCGAAAACTCACGCTCATCGCCTCAGCCGAAGCGACCCGCTGCGCTCTCGCTGCTGTCCCTATCAAGAGTTCGAGTCATCCACCGCTTGAGCGGTCAACGTCGGCTGCACGCGGAACTCACGAGTTGAAAAACCAAGCGCCGTCGACGGCGCGTCGTGCGGGTTGGTGCATTCATTGGAAAGCCCGGCGTGCAGCCGGCGTTAACCGGCGTAAAGGCGCGATGGATGGCGCCCGTGACAGGGACAGGAGCGAGAGCGCAGCGGGTCGCTTCGGCGAAGTGGCGGAGCGAGAGTTTTCGCGCGTGAGCTTTGGCACCAGCCCGATGACTTGCGGTTCAGCGCCTCTCTTTTGGTGACTTTTCTCTGGCGCGACAGAGAAAAGTTACTCGCCCGCCGGGGCGAATTCCCGGCACGGTGCACCGAGTCAAAAGGCTCGCAGCAAAGGCCTCCACATCCATGCCGGAGGCCGCGCAGCCAAAGACCCCAAACAAAAAGACCTCCCCGCAGCCCATCGCCACCGAGAGGTCCCTCCTCACCGGGAGCCCAAGCCCCCGCCAGGTCAGTTGGCCTTGGCCGCCAGCTCCGCCGTCTCGCCGCGTGTCTTCCACATCGACACGATCACCCCACCCGCGATCAGGCCGAAGGTCACGCTCAGCGACACCACCGCAGGCACCTTGCCGATGAAGCCGACCAGGAAGATCTTGCTGCCGATGAACACCAGCACCAGGGCCAGGGCGTACTTCAGGTACTTGAAGCGGTGGATCATCGCGGCCAGCGCGAAGTACAGCGCGCGCAAGCCCAGGATGGCGAAGATGTTGCTCGTGTAGACGATGAAGGGGTCGGTCGTGATCGCGAAGATCGCCGGCACCGAGTCCACCGCAAAGATCAGGTCCACGAACTCCACCAGCAGCAGGGCCAGGAACAGCGGCGTGGCGAAGCGCTCCACGCGGCCGGTCTTGGGGTCGGGCTCCTTCACCCAGAAGGCATTGCCGCGCAGGCCGTCCGTCACGCGCATGTGCTTCTTGAGGAACTTCAGCAGCGGGTTGTTGGCGATGTCGGGCTCATGGTCGACCATGAACCACATCTTGATGCCGGTGAGCACCAGGAAGGCGCCGAACAGGTACAGGATCCAGCTGAACTGGCTCACCAGCGTCGCACCCAGGCCGATCATGATCGCGCGCAGCACGATGACGCCCAGGATGCCCCAGAACAGCACGCGATGCTGGTACAGCCGCGGGATGGCGAAGAAGCTGAAGATCAGCGCGATGACGAAGACGTTGTCCATGGACAGCGACTTCTCGATCATGAAGCCGGTGTAGTAGTCCATGCCGGCCTGCGCGCCGAGGTACCACCACACATAGGCACCGAAGGCCAGGGCCACGCCGATGTAGCCGGCCGACAGCAGCAGGCTTTCGCGCACGCCGATCTCATGATCGTCCTTGTGCAGCACGCCGAGGTCGAAGGCCAGCAGCGTCACCACGACGCCCAGGAAGCTCAGCCACAGCCAGGCAGGCTTGCCCAGGAAGTCGGCTTGCAGGAAGTTCAGAAGGAGTTCCATCAAAGGCTTTCGTCAGAGCAGGAAGGACAGCGCCGCACCGGCCGCCGAGACGCCGCCGCCGACCCCGAGCAGGGTCACGTCGCGACGCTCGTTGCCGATGCGCCAGGCTTGCCAGGCCGCGGCGCCCAGCGCTACCGCGAGCAGCAGGCACAGGAGGGTCAGGGTGTCCATTGCGGGCTCCGTCAGGTTCAAGAATCAGGACGTGATCAGGGTGGCGCGCACCGGCGGCACCTGGCTGCGCTGCCACCAGCGCAGCGCCGCATGCGAGGCGCCGCCCGCCAGCAGCAACAGCGCCGCGCCGACCGCCCAGGTGATCCAGGCCAGCACCGTCACGCCGCCGGCCAGGGCGGGCATGGTGTCCAGCACCGTCTGGAACCAGGGTTGCGCGGCTTCGATGCCCTGGGTGATGGACTCCGACACGCCTTGCGGCAGCCAGCGCGTCCAGGCTTCGGGCAGGGCGAGATCCTTGACCGGCAGCTGGCCGGCACCACCGAGCAGCACGGTCAGCAGCCACTGGCCGAGCCAGACCGTGGCGGACCACACCGCCATCAGCACACCCACCACGCTCCACAGCAACAGCGCCATCACGCACCTCCGTCGACAACGAGGTGCGCAGTGTCCGCAGCAGGGGACGCTCGGAGAAGCGCAGTTCTCCGAGCGCAGACTTCTGAAAAACCGAAGTTAAGCCGCGCGCGCAAGCACCGGGGCCAACGCGACCCCCGTGTGGCTGCCGCTGGCCACCACCTGCTCGGGCGTGCCCTGCACGACGACGCGGCCGCCGGCGGTGCCACCCTCGGGCCCAAGGTCGAGCACCCAGTCGGCCTCGGCGATGACATCCAGGTCGTGCTCGATGACCACCACCGAATGCCCGCCCGCCACCAGCCGGTGGAGTACGCGGATGAGCCGCTCGACGTCGGCCATGTGCAGGCCCACGGTCGGCTCGTCCAGCACGTACAGCGTGTGCGGCGCCTTCTGGCCGCGGCGGCCGACGTCATCCCGCACCTTGACCAGCTCACTCACCAGCTTGATGCGCTGCGCCTCGCCACCCGAGAGCGTCGGCGATGGCTGGCCCAGCGTCAGATAGCCCAGGCCGACGTCCTTCAGCAGTTGAAGCGGGTGCGCGATCGACGGCATGGAGGCGAAGAACTCCACCGCCTCGTCCACCTCCATCTGCAGCACGTCGCCGATGCTCTTGCCGCGCCAGGTCACGCCCAGGGTTTCGGGGTTGAAGCGCTGGCCGTGGCACTGGTCGCAGGGCACCTTCACATCCGGCAGGAAGCTCATCTCGATGGTCTTCATGCCCTGCCCTTCACAGCCGGGGCAACGGCCCTCGCCGGTGTTGAAGCTGAAGCGACCCGGCCCGTAGCCGCGTGCCTTGGCCTCCAGCGTCTCGGCGAAGAGCTTGCGGATGGCATCCCAGAAGCCGATGTAGGTCGCGGGGCAGGAGCGCGGCGTCTTGCCGATGGGGGTCTGGTCGACCTCCAGCACGCGGTCGACCTGGCCATGGCCCTCGATGCCATCGCAGCCCGTCCACTTCGACGGCGCCTTGCGCAGCGGCACGGCGACCGCCATGTTGGCCAGCAGCACATCACGCGCCAGCGTGGACTTGCCCGAGCCCGACACGCCCGTCACGCCCACCAGGCGCTTGAGCGGCACGTCCACCGTCACGCCCTGCAGGTTGTGCAGCGCGGCGTTGAGCACCGTGAGGCGCGGCGTGTCGGCATCGACCGCACGCCGTTCCTGCAGCGGGTGGATCAGCGGGTGGGCCAGCATGCGGCCGGTGGTGGAGTCGGGCTGCGCAGCCAGTTCGGCTGCCGTGCCCTGGGCCACGACCCGCCCACCGCGCTTGCCGGCACCAGGGCCGATGTCGATGATGTGGTCGGCCCGGCGGATGGTGTCCTCGTCGTGCTCCACCACCACCAGCGTGTTGCCCTTGTCACCCAAGGTCGACAGCGCCTTCAGCAGGATCTGGTTGTCGCGCGGATGCAGGCCGATGGTGGGCTCATCCAGCACATAGCAGACGCCCTGCAGGTTGCTGCCGAGCTGGGCCGCCAGGCGGATGCGCTGGGCCTCGCCGCCGGAGAGCGTCGGCGCGGCGCGGTCCAGGGTGAGGTAGCCCAGACCCACCTCTTCCAGGAACTCCAGCCGCCCGAGGATCTCGCTGACCACGTCGCGCGCGATGTCGGCATCGCGACCTTCCAGGCGCAGGCCCTTCACCCAGTCGCGGGCCTGGCCCACGCTCCATGCGGCCACCTCGCCGATGCCCTTGTCGTCGAACTCGACCGAGCGCGCCGTCGGGTTCAGCCGGGTGCCGTGGCAGTCCGGGCAGGGCGCGTCGGTCAGGCCCTCGACCTCGGCCTCCTCGGACGGGAAGCTCTGCTCGCGGCCGCGGTTGTCCTCCGCCTGCACGCTGTCGTCCAGCGCGCGGCGCTGCTCGCGGGTGAGCTGCAGGCCGGTGCCCACGCAGCTGCCGCACCAGCCGTGCTTGGAGTTGTAGGAGAACAGGCGCGGGTCCAGCTCGGGGTAGCTGGTGCCGCAGACCGGGCAGGCCCGCTTGGTGGAGAACACCTTGACCTGGCCGATGCCGCGGCCGGTCTCGCCGGCCGCCAGCGCGCTGCTCAGGCCGTCCAATGGCGCCAGCAGGTGCAGCACGCCCTTGCCGGCGTCCAACGCCTTGGCCAGCAGCTCGCGCAACTCGGCCTCGCGGGCCGGCTCGATGACGACATCGCCCACGGGCAGCTCCAGCGTGTGCTCCTTGAAGCGGTCCAGGCGCGGCCACGGCGAGGTGGGCAGGAACTCGCCGTCCACGCGCAGGTGCGTGTGGCCGCGGCCCTTGGCCCACTTGGCGAGGTCGGTGTAGACGCCCTTGCGGTTGACCACCAGCGGCGCCAGCAGGCCCACATGCTGGCCGCGGTAGTCGCGCATCAACTGGGCCGCGATGCTCTCCACGCTTTGCGGACGCACCGGCGCGCCGTCATGCACGCAGTGCTGCACGCCGAGCTTCACGTAGAGCAGGCGCAGGAAGTGCCAGACCTCGGTGGTGGTCGCCACCGTGCTCTTGCGGCCGCCACGCGACAGGCGCTGCTCGATGGCCACCGTGGGCGGGATGCCCCACACCGCGTCCACCTCCGGCCGCCCGGCCGGCTGCACGATGCTGCGGGCGTAGGCGTTGAGGGACTCCAGGTAGCGGCGCTGACCCTCGTTGAACAGGATGTCGAAGGCCAACGTGCTCTTGCCCGAGCCCGACACGCCGGTCACCACATTGAACTTGCCGCGCGGGATCTCGACGTTCAGGCCCTTGAGGTTGTGCTCGCGGGCATTGACGATCTTGATGGCTTCGTCGGCCGCGCGGCGCGCCTGGATGAGCTGCTGCAGCGGGCGGCCTTCTTCCACGGCCACCGCCGGGCGGTCCATGTGCAGCGCGTAGTCGCGCAGGGCCGCGGCGGTGTGCGAGCTGCGATGCTTGGCAACCTCCTCGGGCGTGCCGACGCAGACAATCTCGCCGCCCGCATCACCGCCCTCGGGGCCGAGGTCGATCAGCCAGTCGGCTGCGCGAATCACATCGAGGTTGTGTTCAATCAGGATGAGCGAGTGGCCGGCGGTCAGCAGCTTGCGCATCGCACGCATCAGCTTGGCGATGTCGTCGAAGTGCAGGCCGGTGGTGGGTTCGTCGAACAGGAAGAGCGTGCCCTTCTTGGCCACGCCGAAGCGCGGGTTGCTGGCGGCCTCGGCCAGGAAGCCGGCGAGCTTCAGGCGCTGCGCCTCGCCGCCGGAGAGCGTGGGCACCGGCTGGCCCAGGCGCACATATTCGAGCCCGACGTCGACGATGGGTTGCAGCTTCAGCACCACGGCACGGTGCTCGCTGAACAGGTCCACCGCCTCGGCCACGGTCAGCTCCAGCACGTCGGACACGCTCAGCTCACGCCCCTTGAGGCTGAGTTTCACGTCCAGCATCTCGGCGCGGAAGCGCTTGCCGTCGCAGTCCGGGCAGCGCAGGTAGACGTCGCTGAGGAACTGCATCTCCACATGCTCGAAGCCCGAGCCGCCACAGGTCGGGCAGCGGCCGTCACCGGCGTTGAAGCTGAACATGCCGGCGCTGTAGCTGCGCTCGACGGCCAGCGGTGCGTCGGCGAAGAGCTTGCGGATCTCGTCGAAGGCGCCCACATAGCTGGCCGGGTTGGACCGCGCCGTCTTGCCGATGGGGCTCTGATCGACGAACACGGCGTCGGCGAGATGGTCGGCACCCAGCAGGCGCTCATGCGCCCCGGGCGACTCGGTCGCCTTGCCGAACTGGCGCGCCAGCGCGGGGTAGAGCACGTCCTGCATCAGCGTGCTCTTGCCCGAGCCCGACACGCCGGTGACCACCACCAGCCGTTGCAGCGGGAACTCGACCGACACGTCCTTCAGGTTGTGCTCGCGCACGCCTTCGAGGATGAGGCGGGGCGTGTTCTCTTCCACCAGGCGCTTCAGCCCCATGCCCACGTGCTTGCGGGCGCCGAGATACGCGCCCGTCAGGGTGTCGGCCGCGCGGATGGTCTCGGGCGTGCCGTCGAACACGATCTGGCCGCCGCGCTCGCCCGGGCCCGGGCCCATGTCGATGAGGCGGTCTGCCGCGAGCATCACGGCCGGGTCGTGCTCCACCACCACCAGCGTGTTGCCGGCGTCCCGCAGCCGCTGCATGGCCTGCACGATGCGGCCCATGTCGCGCGGATGCAGGCCAATGCTCGGCTCATCCAGCACAAACAATGTGTTGACCAGGGAGGTCCCGAGCGCCGTCGTGAGGTTGATGCGCTGCACCTCGCCGCCCGACAGCGTGCGGCTCTGGCGGTCCAGCGTCAGGTAGCCCAGGCCCACATCGCACAGGTAGCGGCTGCGGTGGCGGATCTCGTCGAGCAGCAGCTTGAGCGCTTCGTCCAGCATCGTGCTGGGCAGCTGCAGCCCGTCCACGAAATCGCGCAGCCGCTGGATGGGCAGTTGCATCAGGTCATGCAGGCTCAGGCCTGGCAGCGACTCCAGCTGCTCGCGCGTCCAGTCCACGCCCACCGGCAAAAAGCGCTGGGCCGGCGGCAGCGCGGCATCGGCCAGGGCCTTGCTGCCCACGCGCCACAGCAGCGCCTCGGTCTTGAGTCGCGCGCCGCGGCAGCTCGGGCATTCCGTGTAGCTGCGGTACTTGGACAAGAGCACCCGGATGTGCATCTTGTAGGCCTTGCTCTCCAGGTAGTCGAAGAAGCGCTTGACCCCGTACCACTGCTTGTTCCAGTTGCCGTTCCAGTTCGGCGTGCCGTTGATGACCCAGTCGCGCTGGGCCGGGCTCAGTTCCTTCCAGGGCGTGTCGCGCGGGATGCCGGCCTCACCCGCGTACTTGAGCAGATCGTCCTGGCTGTCCTTCCAGGCCGGTGTCTGCATCGGCTTGATGGCGCCATTGCGCAGGGTCTTGCGCTCGTCGGGGATGACCAGGCCCAGGTCCACGCCGATGACGCGACCAAAGCCGCGGCAGGCCTCGCAGGCGCCGAAGGCGGAATTGAAGGAAAACAGCGCCGGCTGCGGGTCGGCGTAGCGCAAGTCGCTTTCCGGGCAATGAAGCCCGGTGGAAAAACGCCACAGTGTGGCGCCATCGTCACCCACGTGAACATTCACCCGGCCGCTGCCGCGCTTCAGGCAGAGCTCGATGGCCTCCATCGCACGCTGCTTGTCGGCCCCCTGGATGCGGAAGCGGTCGGCCACCACGTCGAGCACCTTCTTGCCGTCCACGTCGCGCTCGCCCTGCACCCGCGTGAAGCCGCTGGCCGACAGCCATTGCTGCACCTGCTCGGGGCTGGTGTTGGCCGGCAGCTCGACCGGGAAGCTCAGCACCAGGCGGGGGTCGTCAGCCTGGGTGCGGGCCATCAGCTCCGCATAAATGCTCTGGGCGGTGTCATGCCTGACGGGCAAGGCCGTCTTGCGGTCGAACAGTTCCGCGGCGCGGGCGTAGAGGAGCTTCAGGTGGTCATTCAGCTCCGTCATCGTGCCGACCGTGGACCGGCTGGTGCGCACCGGGTTGGTCTGGTCGATGGCGATGGCCGGCGGCACGCCATCGACCTTGTCGACCGCGGGCCGGTCCATGCGGTCCAGGAACTGGCGCGCGTAGGCGGAGAAGGTCTCCACGTAGCGACGCTGACCCTCGGCATAGAGGGTGTCGAAGACGAGACTGGACTTGCCCGAGCCGCTGGGCCCGGTGACGACGGTGAGTTCCGCCGTGCGCAGATCGAGGTCGAGGTTCTTGAGGTTGTGCTGCCGAGCGCCTCGGATGCGGATCAGACCGTCAGTCATTGCAGGGGGTGCCAAAACGACAAAGGCGGGCAGTGTAGGGACGCCCGCTGACGGAAACTGTCAGCACTCGCGAACGGTGTAGGGGGATTGCCCCCGACATCCGGCTGTCATGCCTCACCTCTAACGTGGGGCATCGGGTTGCGCGGCGCCCGCGGCTGCGGCAACAATCAGGCGCGGTCTTTACACAGGCCACAATAACAACAAACGCATCAAGGACATGGGGATGGAAGAGTCGAGGTTGCCCGAGCCAGTGCCTGCACTGGTTCCCTACTGGCTGAATGCCGCCACCGAGGGCGACCGCGGCGAGCAGCCTCAGCCCGGCGACGATGGCGCGTCGGCCAGCGCCCGGCTGGCCCAGGTCCTGCTCGTAGAAGACAACCACATCAACCAGGTCGTGGCCCTGGAGTTCCTGTCCCTGATGGGCGTGCAGGCCCGCCTGGCCCGCAACGGGCTGGAAGCCCTGACGGCCTGCGCCGAAGCCGCCCCCGACCTCGTGCTGATGGACATCCAGATGCCCGGCATGGACGGCCTGGAATGCGCCCGCCGCCTGCGCGCCCAGCAGCGCGACGGCAGCCTGCCCAACTTCCCCATCCTCGCCCTGACCGCCCATGCCCTGGATGCCGACGTGGCCGCCAGCCTGGAAGCCGGCATGGACGAGCACCTCACCAAGCCCCTGGACTTCATCGCGCTGCGCAGCCGACTGCAGCGCTGGCTCAAGCTGCCCGACCCGAGCTGACCCGCGGCCAGCAGGCTGCGCGGCAGAGCGTGGCGCCCGCTTTGGCTGCTAGTCAACCCCAGGTCGTGCCGGGCTGGGCCCTGCCCATAATCGCCCGCCACACAAGATGGAGACAAGCCGATGAAGCGACGCACGCTGCTGCCCGCCCTGTTCACGCCCTGGCTGGCCCAGGCCCAGGGCAACAAACCCGCGACCTGGATCGTGCCCTTCCCCGCCGGGGGCGGCACCGATGCCTTCGCCCGGCCGCTGGCGGCCCAGCTCACCAAGCAGATGGGCCGCCAGGTCATCATCGACAACAAAGGCGGCGCGGGCGGCACGGTGGGCGCCAGCATCGCGGCCAAGCTGCCGGCGGACGGCAGCAACTTCTTCATGGGCGCCGTGCACCATGCCATCGCCCCGGCCATGTACCCCAAGCTGGATTACCGGCTGGAAGACGACTTCACGCCGGTGGCCCTGCTCGCCAGCGTGCCGCAGGTCATCGTCGTGAACCCGACACAGGTACCCGTCAGCGACCTCAAGGGGCTGCTCGCCGCGCTGCGCGCCAAGCCCGGCAAGCTCAACTACGGCTCCGCCGGCAACGGCACCTCGCACCATCTGGCGGGCGAGCTGTTCAAGCTGCAGACCAAGACCTTCATCACCCACATTCCCTACCGCGGCTCGGGCCCGGCCTTGCAGGACCTCATCGCCGGCCAGGTCGACCTGATGTTCGATGGCCTGGGCTCCTCGGCCACGCACATCAAGAGCGGCCGCATCAAGGCCCTGGCCGTGGCGGGCAGCAAGCGCGCGGTCGGCTTCCCCGATGTGCCGACCGCCGCGGAAGCCGGCGTGCCGGGCTACGAGGTGTCGACCTGGTACGGCCTGTGGGCGCCCAAGGGCACACCCAAGGAGGCCATTGCCGCGATGCAGGGCGAGCTGCGCAAGGCCTTCGCGAGCGATGAGATCCGCAGCATCTGGCACGGCCTGGGCGCCGACACGCCCAACCTGTACGGCGAGGCCTTCGGCCAGTTCGTCAGTGCTGAGGTCAAGCGCTGGGCGGAGGTCGTGAAGCGCTCGGGCGCGAAGCTGGACTGACGCCCTACCGGCTTCGACGGCCCCCTTCGACAGGGGCACTGCCGACGGACCGGCGGAGCGGGACCGATGGCAGTTGCTGGATCAAGACCTCGCTGAGTTCAACGCACCCATGAATCTGTACACCGCCCTGCGGGCCGGCTTCCCGGCCGATCTCGACACCACCGCCATCGACGCCGACGGCGCCCTCTACACCTGGCGCGACCTCGACCGCGGCAGCGCCATGCTGGCCAACTGGCTGCACCAGCTCGACCTGCCCGCCGGCAGCCGGGTGGCGGTGCACACCGACAAGAGCGTCGAAGGCCTGCTGCTCTACCTCGCGGTGCTGCGGGCTGGCCTGGTTTACCTGCCGCTGAACCCGGCCTACCAGGCCAGCGAGCTCGAACACTTCATCACCGATGCCGCCCCCGGCGTGGTGGTGTGCGCCGGTCGCAACTTCGGCTGGGTCAGCAAGCTGGCCTTCCAGCGCGGCGTGCGCTGGGTGTTCACGCTGGATGACGACCGCAGCGGCACGCTGCTGGAACGCGCGGTGCAGATGAGCGATGTGCACGCGCCCGTGGCCCGGGCCCCCGACGATCTGGCCGCCATCCTCTACACCAGCGGCACCACCGGGCGCAGCAAGGGCGCCATGCTCAGCCACGCCAATCTGCTGAGCAACGCACAGACGCTCAAGGCGTACTGGGACTGGCAGCCCGACGACGTACTGCTGCACGCCTTGCCCATCTTCCATGTGCATGGCCTGTTCGTCGCCTCGCACGGCGCGCTGCTCAACGGCAGCAAGATGCTCTGGTTCAACAAGTTCGACGCCGCGGCGGTGGCCCGCCGCCTGCCGGAGGCGACCGTCTTCATGGGCGTGCCCACGCTCTATGTGCGGCTGCTGCAGGAAAAGACGCTCGACACCCGCCACATGCGCCTGTTCATCAGCGGTTCGGCGCCGCTGCTGATCGAGACCTGGCGCGAATGGCAGGCGCGCACCGGCCATCTCATCCTGGAGCGCTACGGCATGAGCGAGACGCTGATGCTGACCTCCAACCCCTGCCGGCCGCAAGACGGCGAGCGCCTCGGCGGCACCGTGGGCCCGGCCCTGCCGGGCGTGGGCTTGCGTGTGGTGAACGACGCCGGTCAGCCCTGTGCGGTCGACGAGATCGGTCATGTGCAGGTGCGCGGCCCCAACGTCTTCAGCGGCTACTGGCAGATGCCGGAGAAGACCGCCGAAGAGTTCACTGCCGACGGCTGGTTCAAGACCGGCGACGTCGGCCGGCTGGGCGCCAGCGGCTACCTGACGCTGATCGGCCGCAGCAAGGACCTGGTCATCAGCGGCGGCTTCAACGTCTACCCGGCGGAGATTGAAGGCTTCCTCAATGAGTTGCCTGGCGTCGATGAGTCTGCCGTGATCGGTGTGCCCCACCCGGACTTCGGCGAGGCGGTGGTGGCCGTGGTCACGCCTCGCAAAGGCAGCACGCCCGACCCCGACAGCCTGATCCAGGCGCTCAAGGGCCGCATCGCTGGCTTCAAGGTGCCCAAGCGGGTCATCGTGGCACCGGAGCTGCCGCGCAATGCGATGGGCAAGGTGCAGAAGAAGCTGCTGCGCGAGCAGCACGCCGGATTGTTCGCCAGCGCCTAAAAATCACGCGCTGCGCCGAGGCTGGCGGCGCACAATGAATCGCACCTGCTGCCAAGGAGGGCGCCATTCCGACCGCCGAAGTCTCGTCCGATGCCGAGCGCCAGCGGCTCGCCCGGCGGCGTCGCTGGCGCGATCGCGCCTTGCTGCTGGCCCCGGCCGGAGCCTTCGGCCTTGTCATCGTGGTGATGTGGGCGCTGCTGGCCTGGTACGTCCTGCAAACCCCGCGTGAGTTGCTGGCGCGGCAACGCCAGGAGCAGGCCACGGCCGTGCGCGCTGTCGCCATGCAGACCGAACCGGTGCTGCGCCAGGCCGAAAGCGCATTGCGCGCCATCGACATCTGGCTGACCCACAGCCACGAAGGGCATGTGCTGGACGAGCCGGCCCTGCGACAACTCGCCGACAGCCTGCGCAGCGGCACCCGGCAGTTCGTGGACATCGCCCTGGTCACATCGACCGGCCGCGTTCGGCGACTGCAGGCCGGCCCGGTGGACGACTCGGCCAGCATCGCCGGCACCGCGGCCTTCGATCAGGCCATGGGCGCCGCCCCCGACGGCCTGCTGGTCGGCTTGCCTTTGCGCGTGTCGGGCCGGCAGGACGACAACCGGCTGCGCCTGCCGATGTTCCTGCGCCTGACACGCCCGCTGGGCGAGCATGTGCTGGCCATGGCCCTGGTGGACCTGCAACGCCTGCAAGAGGCGCAGGCCCTGTTCCTGCCGAACACCGAGACGGCGCTGGTGGTGCTGCGCAGCGACGGCGTGGCGCTGTCGCGGCGTCCGGAGGTGGCCGGCTTCGTGGGCCGCAACCTGTTCGAACAGTTTCCTGGGGCGCGCCGTGAACTGGCCGGCCAGGAGGGCTTCTACACCAGCACCGGCGCCGCCACCGACGGCCGCCCCCGGCTGGGTGCCTTCGTCACGCTGGACGACTTCGGCCTGAAGCTGGTGCTCGCCGACAGCGAGCAGACGGTGCTCGTCGCGCACAAGCGCCAACGCACCCTGCTGCTGGCCGCGGCGGTGGCGGCCACGCTCGGCCTGCTGCTGCTGGCGCGCTGGCTGGGCCAGTGGCAGCGGGAAGCCCGGTTGCGCGAGGCGATGCTGCAGGCCACCAGCAACGCCATGCCGCTGGGCCTGTTCCGCACCGATGCCGGCGGCCGCATCGTCTACGTGAACGACGCCTATCTGCAGGTGCACGGCCTCAAGCGCGAAGACGCGGCCTGGGGCTGGACGACGCTGGTGCAAGCCGAGCAGCGCGACATGCTCATCCAGCGCTGGAAGCACCTGATGAGCACCGGCGAGCCCATCGACATGGTGCGCAAGATGAAGCGGGGCGACGATGGCCGCATCCGCTGGATCGCGCTGCGCACGGCACCGCTCTTCATCAACGGCCAGGTCGCGGGCCAGGTCGGCACGGTGGAGGACGTGACCGAGCGCGGCGAGCAGGCCAAGGCCCACCAGACCCTGGCGGCCATCTTCGACATGACGCCCGACCTGGTCTGCCAGGCCAGCGAGCATGGCCAGGTCACCTACCTGAACCCCGCCGCGCGCCAGCGGCTGGGCATGGACGCGGCGGCGGCGTTGACGGACGTGCACATCGTCGACTTCTTCACCCCGCAGCAGCTCGAGGCCTATGAGCAGCAGGTGCTGCCCCAGGCCCTGCGTGACGGCCATTGGCGCGGGCGCGTCGAGCTGCAGCTCGGCGGGGCGCTGGTGCCGATGGACTGCCTCGTCACCGTTCACGTGGATGTGCGTGGCCGCATCGAGACGGTCTCGGTCATCCTGCGCGACGTGTCGGAGCAGCAGCGTGCCCAGCGCCAGCTCGAACGCAGCGAAGCCATGCTGCTGGCCATCGCCCATACCGCGCGTGCGGAGTTCCTGGTGGCCGACACCGAGGCGCGGGTCCTGTTCTTCAACGCGGCGTTTGCCACGCACCGCCGCATCGAGCTGCAGGACTGGGTGGGCCGGCCGCTGGCCGAACTCTTCGGCCAGCGTGCGTATGCCAGCCGCGCGGCGCTGGTCGCCGCCGCCCTGGCCGGCGAGACGCACCGCATGGACCTGCCCAACAGCGCCGAGCGCGACGGCCGCCGCTTCGAGGCGCACTACGCGCCGCTGCGCGTGCAGAGCGGCCAGATCGAAGGGCTGATCGCGATCGAGCTCGACGTCACCGAGGCCCGGCGCGAGGAGGAGCGGCTGCGCCGCGCCTCGCAGACCGACCCGCTCACGCAGCTGCTCAACCGCAGCGGCTTCGAAGCGGGCGCGCGCGATCTGCTGACCGGCACCTCCGGCCAGCGCCTGGCCCTGCTCTACCTGGACCTGGACCGCTTCAAGCCCGTCAACGACGCGCATGGACACCCCACCGGCGACGCGCTGCTCAAGGCCCTGGCCCTGCGCATGCGCCATGCGCTGCGGCCCAGCGACCTCGTCGCCCGGCTGGGCGGCGACGAGTTCGCGGTGCTGCTGCCACAGCTGCAGCAGCCGAGCGATGCGGCCACCGTCTCCGCCAAGCTGCTGGCCGCGATCAGCGCGCCGTATCACATCGGTGATCTGGAGCTGCGCATTGGCGTGAGCATCGGCTATGCGGTGGCGACCACCGGCACCGTGACGCTCGAAGCCCTCGTGGCCGAAGCCGATGCCCGGCTGTACGACGCCAAGCGCGCCGGCCGGGGACGGGCCAGCGGCAGCGTGATGTAGCAGAAGATTTGCGCATATCGATGCGTCCATCGCTTCGTGGCGCGGTGGCCGGCGGCTTTCTAGAGTGCGGCGCTTCCCTTCACGCCAGCCCACTGCCCCATGCCGTACCGTTCCCTCGCGCCGTCCACCCTCGCCGCCGCTCTGGCTGTCGCATTCGCCAGCCCCACCCAGGCGGCGGAGGCCCCCGCCACGCTGGATCGTGTCGAGGTCACCGCGCAGCGCCGTGCAGAGTCGGCACAGGACGTAGGCATTGCGCTCAGCGTGCTGTCGGGTGACGAGCTCAAGGCGCGCGGCGTGCGCGGCGTCAACCAGCTGCAGGACCAGGTGCCCAGCCTGGAAGTGGAGCCCGCCTTCGGCAGCGGCCAGGCGCAGTTCCGCATCCGCGGCATCGGCTTCCAGGACTACGGGGTCAACAACGCGTCGCCGGTGGGCGTCTATGTCGACGAGGTGGGCTTCGCCTTCCCGGTGCAGACGCAGGGCCTTCTCTTCGACCTGGAGCGCGTGGAGGTGCTGCGCGGGCCGCAGGGCACGCTCTACGGCAAGAACACCACCGCCGGTGCCATCAACCTGCTCACGCGGCGGCCCACGCGCCAGGCCGAGGCGGGCTTCAGCGTCGGCGTCGGCTCGCACAGCGCGGTGCAGGCGCAAGGCTATCTGTCCGGCCCGCTGGCTGATGGCGTGCGCGGGCGGCTGTCGCTGGCCAGCGAGCGCGGTGGCGCCTGGCAGCACAACCGCCTCACGGGTGACAAGCTCGGCGACCAGCGCGTGGACGCGGTGCGCGGGCAGTTCGAGGTGGACCTGACGCCCACGCTGCAGGCGCGCCTGAGCCTGAGCCACAACCAGGACCGCTCCGACGTACAAGGCCTGTACGTGCCCACGCCGCGCGCCCGCACCCAGCAGCCGGTCGACACCGACACCACCGCCACCGGCTGGGGCCTGAAGCCCGACTTCGCCCAGGCCATCGGCGTGAGCCCTGACGCCAAGCCCTCGCGCGACAACCGCGCCACCAACGTCTCGCTGCAGCTCGACTGGCAGCTCAGCGCCACCCGGCTGACCAGCATCACCGCGCATCAGCGCTTCACGCGGCACGAGCTGGCCGACTGGGACGGCACCGCCGTCAACCACTCCGATGTCGACTGGCGCGACAACGCCCGCGTCACCACGCAGGAGCTGCGCCTGGCCGCCGCGCCGCAGGCCGCCCTGCCCTGGGTCGTGGGCGCCTACTACGCCAAGGACGAGCTCAGCGAAGACTGGCAGACCGACTTCCGCAGCGACTACGGCCTCATCACCCGCACGCGCTACCAGCAGGACGGCCGCACCACCGCCGTCTTCGGCCAGACCGACGTGCCGCTGACCGCCCAGTGGACGCTGGTGGCCGGCCTGCGCCAGGAGCGCGAGACGCGCAGCCTGCGTGACTTCAGCACGGGCACCACGCCCGTCGTGCCCGGCCTGGGCGTGAGCGGCGCCGCCTCGTCGCTGACCACGAACCAGACCTCCGGCAAGCTGGCGCTGCAGTTCAAGCCCGATGCCGGCACGCTGCTGTACGCCTCGCTCAGCCGCGGCATCAAGTCGGGCGGCATCACGGCGCACAACACCTTCAACACGCTGGCGCTGACCGCCTTCCGGCCCGAGAAGCTGGTGGCCCTGGAGCTGGGCGCCAAGGCCGACCTGAGCCGCCAGCTGCGCTTGAACGCTGCCCTCTTCCACTACGACTACCGCGACCAGCAGTTCCAGGACGTCACCACCTCGCCCACCGGCGCACTGATCGGCAAGATCATCAACATCCCGCGCTCGCGCATCGACGGCGGCGAGGTGGAGCTGCAATGGCGGCCGCTGCAGGGCCTGACGGTCGCGCAGTCGCTGGGCTACAAGCACGGCACGTTCAAGGACTTCAACTCGCCGCTGCTGGGCAACCTGTCGGGGCACAGCCAGTTCTTCCCCAAGCTGAGCTACGGCGGCTCGGTGGCCTATGCCTGGACGGCGCAGGGCTTGGACTGGAAGGCGGCGGCCGACTACAGCTATCGCAGCCACTCGCCGTCCTGGCTGAACCGGCTGAACGTGGACGGCGGCACGGTCTACGACATCCCGGCCTACTGGCTGGCCAACGCGCGCCTGGAAGCGGCGCCGTCCAGTTCACCCTGGCTCGCCACCCTGGGCGTGCGCAATCTCTTCAACCGGCACCATGACCTGACGCGCAACTTCTTCGGCAACCGCCCGAGCACGGCCGACGACCTCAACGTCGCCGCCGCCGGCCAGCCGCGCACCTGGACGCTGACGGTCAGCTACGCCTATTGAGGCGCCCGTGGCTGGCTATGCTGCCGCCATGGCACACGATTCCCTGGGCAACCCTCTCGTCGACGACGACCCCGCGCTGATCGCGGGGCTGGACGATTTCGTCAGCGGCTTCCTGGCCTACGAGACCCGCGCCGAAACCATTCTCGCCACGGCTGCCGCCCATCCGCAGGCGGTCATGGCCCAGGTGTATGCCGGCTGGCTGTGGATGTTCCTGGAGGCCCCCGAGGCCGCCGACCGCGCCCGCCCCTTCCTGCAGGCTGCCCGCGCCGCCCTGCGACCCGGCGCCACGCTGGCCCACGAGCGCGAGCGTGAGCAGGTCGCGCTGCTGGCCGACTGGGTGGCTGGCGATACCGCCGCGGTGGAGGCGCGCGCGTTGCGCCTGGCCACGCGCTGGCCGCACGACCTCGCCGTGGTCAAGCTGGCGCAGTACCTGGCCTTCAACCGCGGCGACGCGCCGGCCATGCTGCGCGTCATCCTGGCCGTGCTGCCGGCCAACGCGCACAACGCGCATGCGCAGGGCATGGCCGCCTTCGCCTACGAGCAGGCCCACCGCCTGGACGAGGCCGAGGCCGCTGCGCGCCTGGCGCTCACCCTGCAGCGCCGCGAGCCCTGGGCCCAGCATGCGCTGGCCCATGTGCTGCTGACGCGCGGCCGGGTGGACGAAGGCCTGCGCTTCCTGGAGAAGGTCAGCGACACCTGGACGAACCTGAACTCCTTCATGGTGACCCACCTGTGGTGGCACCTGGCCCTGTTCTACCTGGCACGCGGCCGCCGCGACGATGCGCTGGCGCTGTACGACCAGCGCGTGTGGGGCGTGTCGCCCGGCTATTCGCAAGACCAGGCGGGCGCCGTGCAGTTGCTGGCGCGGCTGGAATGGGTGGGCGTGGATGTCGGCAGCCGCTGGGCCGCGCTGGCCGAGCAGCTCGCCACCCGCGCCGAAGACACCACCGAGCCCTTCCTGAGCCTGCTCTACCTCTACGGCCTGGCCCGCGCGCACCGCCCCGAGACCGAACGCCTGCTGGCGGCGATCGCCGCGCGAGCGCAGGCGGTCACGGGCGAGGCACGCATCGCCTGGCATGACGCCGCCCTGCCCACCGCCCACGGCCTGGTGGCCCTGGCCCGCGGCGATGCGGCCACGGCTGACCACGCGCTGGCCCAGGGCCTGCCGCGCCTGGTGCGGGTGGGCGGCAGCCATGCGCAGCGCGACCTCTTCGCGCTGCTGCACATCGACGCCGCCACCCGCGCCGGCCAGTGGCGCGACGCGCAGCAGGCACTGGAGCTGCGCCGCCTGACCGACCCGCAGGACGTGCCGGTCAACACCCGGCTGGCCGACCTGTACGGGCAGCTCGGCCTGCCCGCGCTGGCGGCCCAGGCCCGCGCGGCCAGCCGCCGGTCATGAAGCGCTGGCTCGCCCTGCTGCTGCTCGCCTGCTGGCTGCCCGGCCAGGCGGCCACGCTGCGCATCGCACTGCAACTGGAGCCGCCGCTGCTGGACCCGACGGTGGGTGCCGCTGCCCCCATCGGCGAGGTGGTCTACGGCAATGTGTTCGAAGGCCTGGTGCGCCTGGCCGAGGACGGCAGCGCCCAGCCGCGCCTGGCCGAGCGCTGGGACCTCGCGCCCGACGGCCTCAGCCTGCGCTTCACGCTGCGCGCGGGGGTGCGCTTCCACGACGGCACGCCTTTCGACGCCACGGTCGCCCGCTTCGCGCTGGACCGCGCCCGCGCCGAGGGTTCAAGCAACCCGCAGCGCAGCCTGCTCGCGGCCATCAGCAGCATCGAGGCGCCCGACGCGCACACCCTGGTGCTGCGGCTGAAGCGCCGCGATGGGGGCCTGCTGCAGAGCCTGGGCAGCGCCGCCTTCGTCATGGTCGCACCCGGCAGCGTGGGCACCAACCCCACGGCGCCCAATGGCACCGGCCCCTGGCGTTTCGTCGACTGGCAGCGCGGCAACCGCATCGAGCTGGCCCGCTTTGACGGCTACTGGGGCGAGAAGGCGCGGCTGGACCGTCTGCGCTACCGCTTCATCGCCGACCCCTCGGCCGCCTACGCCGCGGTGATGGCCGGTGATGTGGACCTGTTCGCCAACTTCCCCGCACCCGAGCATCTGGCGCAGATCCGCGCCGACCGGCGCTTCACGCTGCAGGTGGGCCTGAGCGAAGGCGAGACCCTGCTGTCCATCAACCACCGCCGCGCCCCGCTGGACCAGCTCGCGGTGCGCCGTGCCATCGCCGCCGCCATCGACCGCCAGGCCCTGATCGACGGCGCCATGTTCGGCTACGGCCAGCCCATCGGCAGCCATTTTTCGCCGCGGCATGCAGCCTACGTCGACCTGACGGGCCAGAGCCCGCACGACCCCGCCCGCGCCCGCGCGCTGCTGGCTCAGGCCGCGTGGCCGGCCGACCGCGTGCTCAGCCTCAAGCTGCCGCCCACGGCCTATGCCCGGCGCGGTGGCGAGATCCTCGCGGCCCAGCTCGCGGCCGTGGGCATCCGCACCCGCATCGAGAACCTGGAGTGGGCCCAGTGGCTGGACCAGGTCTTCGTGCGGCACGACTTCGACCTCACCGTCATCGTGCACGCCGAGCCGCTGGACTACGGCATCTACGGCCGCGACGACTACTACTTCGGCTACCGCAGCAGCCGCGTGAAAGCCCTGCTGCGCCAGCTCGACGACCAGACCGATGACACCGAACGCCGCACCACGCTGCAGGCGCTGCAGCGACAGCTGAGTGACGACGCGGTCAACGGTTTCCTCTTCCAGTACCCGCGGCTGCTCGTCACCCGCGCCGGCCTCAGCGGCGTGCAGGTCAATGCCGTGGGCAGCCTCGAACTCGCAGGCGCCCTGCTGCCCGGCGCGCAGGCAGGCGCCACGGGTGACCACAGCGCGGCGCCGCGCGCGCTGGCCTGGGCGGCTGCAGGCCTGTTCGGGCTGGGCCTGGTGCTGCTGATACGCCGCGCCGACCCGCGCTGGCTGCTGGCACGCGCCGGGTCGCTGGTGCTCACGCTGGTGGCGGCCAGCGTGCTCGTCTTCGCGCTGGTGCAGGTGGCGCCGGGCGACCCGGCCCGCCATGTGCTGGGCATCCAGGCCGACGAAGCCGCCGTCGCCGCGCTGCGCGCCCAGCTCGGGCTGGATGACCCGGCACCCGCGCGCTACGCCCGCTGGGTGGCCGCCCTCTTGCAGGGCGACCTCGGTCAGAGCCTGACCTACCGGCTGCCGGTGCGCGAACTGCTGGCCGAGCGCCTGCCGGTCACACTGCCGCTGGCCGCCCTCGCTCTGCTGACGGCCATCGCCCTGGCCGTGCCCGCCGCGCTGTGGGCGGCACGCCGGCCCGGCGGGGTGGTGGACCGCGCCGTCAGCGCCGCCAGCCAGCTCGGGGTGTCGGTGCCGGACTTCTGGCTCGGCGTGATGGGCGCCTGGCTCTTTGCGGTGGTGCTGCGCTGGGTGCCGGCGGGCGGTTTCCCGGGCTGGGAGACAGGCCTGGCGGTCGGCCTGCAGTCGCTCGCCCTGCCTGCGCTGGCCCTGGCGCTGCCGCAGGCGGCCATCCTGACCCGCGTGCTGCGCGGCGCCCTGGCCGAGCTGGCGCATGCCGAGTTCCTGCGCACCGCGCGCGCCAAGGGCGCGAGCCGCTGGCGCACGCTGTGGCGCCACGCCCTGCCCAATGTCGCCACACCGGTGCTGACGCTGCTGGGCCTGCAGACGGCCTACCTGCTGGCCGGCTCGGTCATCGTGGAGAACGTGTTCTTCCTGCCGGGTGTGGGGCGCTTGCTGTTCCAGGGCGTCACCGCGCACGACATCGTGCTGGTGCAAAGCCTGGTGCTGGTGCTCGTGGCCCTGGGCGTGGCGATCTCAGCCACGGTGGAGCTGGCGGCCCGCGCGGCGGACCCGCGGCTGCAGCGGCGTGGAGGGGACGCATGACCCCCCGCATGAACGGCCGCCTGATCACCGGCGCCCTGCTGGCGGGTGCCTTCGCGACGCTGGCCCTGCTGTCGCTGGTGTGGACACCCGCGCCGCTGACGCAGCTCGACATCGCCGCGCGGCTGCAGGCCCCGAGTGCGGCGCACTGGCTGGGCACCGACCACCTCGGCCGCGATGTGCTCTCGCTGCTGATGCGCGGCGCGGCCACATCGCTCGGCGTGGCCTCGCTGGCGGTGGCCCTCGGGGCGCTCATCGGTGTGCCGCTGGGCCTGTGGGCAGCCGCACGCGCGGGCTGGCTGGACGAGCTGCTGATGCGGGGCAATGACATCGTGTTCGCCTTCCCGCCGCTGCTGCTGGCCGTGCTGCTGACCACGGCGCTCGGGCCCGGCGCGGTGAGCGCCATCCTGGCGGTGGGGGTGTTCAACATCCCGGTGTTCGCGCGGGTGGCGCGGGGCCTGGCCCTGCCGTTGTGGCAGCGCGAGTTCGTGCTCGCCGCGCGCGTGGCCGGCAAGGGCCAGGGCCGCATCTCGCGCGAGCATGTGCTGCCGAACGTGGCGGGCGGGCTGGTGGTGCAGCTGAGCCTGCAGTTGTCACTCGCCTTGTTGGCCGAGACCGGCCTGTCCTACATCGGGCTGGGCACCCAGCCGCCGCAGCCCAGCTGGGGGCGCATGCTGGCCGATGCCCAGACCCTCACCGCCCTGGCGCCGACGCTGGCCCTGTTCCCGGGCCTGGCGGTGGCGCTGGCGGTGCTGGCCTTTCACCTGCTGGCCGACGGGCTGCGTGAGTGGCTCGACCCGCACCGGGAGGCCCGATGAGCGCGCGGCTGCAACTGCAGGACCTGCGGGTCACGCTGGCCGGCCAGCAACGGCTGCACGGGCTGGACCTGAGCCTGGCGCCGGGCGAAGTGCTCGGCCTCGTGGGCGAATCGGGCTCGGGCAAATCGCTCACGGCGCTGGCCATCGCCGGCCTGCTGCCAAGCCAGGCCACCACGACCGGCCGGGTGCTGTTGGACGGCGACGACCTGCTGGCCCTGCCCGAGGCGGCGATGGACGCTCGCCGCGGCGCGGCCATCGGCCTGGTCTTCCAGGAGCCGATGCAGGCCCTGAACCCGTTGATGACCGTCAGCGCGCAGGTGGCTGAGGCGCTGCGCCTGCACCGGCCGCTCTCCCACCGCGAGGCGACGCGCGAAGCCGAGGCCGCGCTGGCCCGCGTGGGCCTGGCCGGGCTGGGCGGCCGGCACCCGCACGAACTCTCGGGCGGCCAGCGCCAGCGCGGCGTCATCGCCATCGCGATGGCCCTGCGGCCACGCCTGCTCATCGCTGACGAGCCCACCACCGCGCTCGACGTCGCCGCACAGGCCCAGGTGCTGGCG
>JAIPCJ010000055.1 GCA_021738245.1 Methylotenera sp.
ACGCTTGGGCTTGTCGGGCGTGGCTGGTGCAGGCGCAGGAGCCTCGACAGCCGGGGCGGGTGCCGGCGCAGGTGCGCCACCGAACAGGCTCTTGATCCAGCCGAAGAAGCCCTTGGCCTCGGGGGCAGGCGCCGGGGCGGGCGGCGGCGGCGCCACCACGGGCGCCGGAGCCGCCACCGGAGCAGGCGCGGGGGCCGGCATCGGGGCCGGCTGCTCAGGCAGGATGCCCTTGATGACGGGCTCCTGCTTGTTCTTCTTCTCGGTGTCGCCGCGGCGGGTGATGCCCACCTCGTCGTCTGGCTCCTCGATCATCGTGTAGCTGGCCTGCAGGTTTTCCAGGCGCGGGTCGTCGTGGCGCAGGCGTTCCAGCTTGTAGTTGGGCGTCTCGAGGTGCTTGTTGGGCACCAGCAGCACGGTCACGCGCTGCTTGAGTTCAATCTTGGTGATCTCGGTGCGCTTCTCGTTCAGCAGGAACGAGGTGACCTCCACCGGCACCTGCACGTGCACGGCGGCGGTGTTGTCCTTCATGGCCTCTTCCTGGACCATGCGCAGGATCTGCAGCGCGCTGCTCTCCGTGTCGCGGATGTGGCCGGTGCCATTGCAACGCGGGCAGGTGATGTGGTTGCCTTCGCTGAGTGCCGGGCGCAGGCGCTGGCGGCTCATCTCCAGCAGGCCGAACTTGCTGATGGAGGCGAACTGCACGCGGGCGCGGTCGTTGCGCAGGGCGTCGCGCAGGCGCTGTTCCACGTCACGGCGGTTCTTGGACTCCTCCATGTCGATGAAGTCCACGACGATCAGGCCGCCCAGGTCACGCAGGCGCATCTGACGGGCGATTTCGTCAGCGGCTTCGAGGTTGGTGCGGGTGGCCGTCTCTTCGATGTCGCCGCCGCGGGTGGCGCGGGCGGAGTTGACGTCCACCGAGACCAGGGCTTCGGTGTGGTCGATGACGATGGCGCCGCCGGAGGGCAGGTTGACCGTGCGGCTGTGGGCCGTCTCGATCTGGTGCTCGATCTGGAAGCGGCTGAACAGCGGCGCGTCGTCCCGGTAGCGCTTCACGCGATGGCCCTGGTCGGGCATCACGTGGTTCATGAACTGGTGGGCCTGCTCGAACAGGTCGTCGGTGTCGATCAGGATCTCGCCGATGTCCGACGTGAAGTAGTCGCGGATCGCACGGATCACCAGGCTGGATTCCTGGTAGATCAGGTAGGCGCCCTTGCCGCCCTTGGCCGCTTCGTCGATGGCGGCCCAGAGCTTGAGCATGTAGTTGAGGTCCCACTGCAGCTCGGCGGCGGAGCGGCCGATGCCGGCGGTGCGGGCAATCAGGCTCATGCCCTTGGGGTATTCGAGCTGGTCGAGGTTTTCCTTGAGCTCTTCGCGGTCCTCGCCCTCGATGCGGCGGCTCACGCCACCGCCGCGCGGGTTGTTGGGCATCAGCACGAGGTAGCGGCCCGCGAGGCTGATGAAAGTGGTGAGGGCGGCGCCCTTGTTGCCGCGCTCTTCCTTCTCGACCTGGACCAGCAGTTCCTGGCCTTCCTTGATCGCGTCCTTGATGGTCGCGTTCTTGACGTCAGCGCCTTCGCGGAAGAACTGGCGCGAGATTTCCTTGAACGGCAGGAAGCCGTGGCGGTCTTCACCGTAGTCGACGAAGCAGGCTTCGAGCGAAGGCTCGACCCGCGTCACGACGGCCTTGTAGATGTTGCCCTTGCGCTGTTCCCGGCCTTCGATTTCGGTTTCGAAGTCGAGCAGCTTCTGGCCGTCGACGATCGCGAGGCGCCGCTCTTCCGGCTGCGTCGCATTGATCAGCATGCGTTTCATGTCATCACTCCTCGCGCATGCCGGCCTGGGGCCGGGCACGCGCCACGTCAAGCCACCCGGAGGTGGCGTTCAAGACGCACGAGCGACGGCGTGGAACCGTGGAAGGAGTGCCCTGGACCGCTCGGGTTTCTGACGCAGGTCAGACGTCGAGCGGCGTTGGCGCATGCGACCGGGCCGTCATGCCGCAGGAAAGCGCCGCCTCGACCTGGCCGCATGCGAGGGCGCCGGGCCGGACGACCACCGCAGCTTCTGGCTGGGGTCGTGCGGCAGGGCGCAGCGGGTAGGGGAGGGAAGTGCTCATCCGCGGAGGACTGCTGGACGCTGGCGCGAGCTTTTGCGGTCGGGTCGTTGAACTGACCGCGCGCTCTCGCGCCGTGAAAACCTTGTTCTGGCAACCGGTGCTCTTCTCGCTTGTTGACTTCTGAAGAGGCGCCGGTGGGTTCCGGGTGTCATCGCTCTGCCGCATCGCGCGACCGACCGCCGTTTCACTTGGGGAAACCGCCTGCCAATCTCGGGATGCGTTGCATCGCCTGGTTGTGCTCAGGGGCTGAGCCCCGCGAGCGCCCCGCTACCGCCGCTAAAATCAAAAAAATCAAACACTTACGGCAGCAACGTGGTGAAAAGGATTATAGGGGCAGGCCCTGCGGCCCCCACCACGGGGTCGACCACCGCCGTGAGTACGTACAAACCCTCGGTTCGGCGCGTCCTCGTGGACGAAGGATCGGCCGGCCAGCGGCTGGACAACTTCCTGCTGCGCGAGCTCAAGGGCGTGCCCAAGACCCATGTCTACCGCGTGATCCGGGCCGGCGAGGTGCGGGTCAACAAGGGCCGCGCGCAAGCCGACACCCGGTTGGAACTCGGTGACGAAGTCCGCATCCCGCCGGTGCGGGTGCCCGAGAAGGCTGCCGTGCCTGAGGCGCCCGCACGCGAGTTCCCGGTCGTGTTCGAGGACGAGCACCTGCTGGTCATCGACAAGCCGGCCGGCGTGGCCGTCCACGGCGGCTCGGGCGTGAGCTACGGCGTCATCGAGGCGCTGCGTCGCGCGCGGCCGACGGCCAAGTTCCTGGAGCTGGTGCACCGGCTCGACAAGGAAACCTCCGGCCTGCTGATGATTGCCAAGAAGCGCAGCGCCCTGGTGAACCTGCAAGACCAGCTCCGCGACCGCGAGACCGGCAAGACCTACGCCGCCCTCGTGTGGGGCGACTGGCCGGACAAGCTCAAGGTCATCGACGTGCCGCTGGTCAAGTTCGTAGGCAGCGACGGTGAGCGCTGGGTGCGCCCGGGCCAGGCTGACGAACCCGAGGCCAAGCGCTCCATCAGCCTGGTGAAGGTGCTGCGCCGCACGCCGCAGTTCAGCCTGCTGGACGTGACCATCAAGACCGGCCGCACGCACCAGATCCGCGTGCACCTGCAGCAGGCCGGCCACCCCATCGTGGGCGACCCGAAGTACGGCGACTTCGAGAAGAACCGTGCGCTGGCGCGCGGGCCGGACAAATTCGACCGCATGTTTCTCCACGCGCGCCGCCTGCGTTTCAACCACCCGTCCAGCGGGGAAGAAATCACCGTGGAAGCGCCCCTGCCTGCTGACTGTGCGAAGCTGACCCACCCATGAGACCCCAACGTTTCGACCTCATCGCCTTCGACTGGGACGGCACCCTGTTCGACTCCACCGCCCTGATCGCCCGCAGCATCCAGCGCGCCGCGGTGGACATCGGCTTGCCCGAGCCCGAGTTCGAGCGGGCCAAGTACGTCATCGGCCTGGGCCTGCGCGACGCGCTGGAACATGTGGTGCCCGGCCTGGCCCCCGAGCGCTATGGCGACCTGGGCCTGCGCTACCGGCATCACTACCTCGCGTCGGAAAACGACGTCTCGCTGTTCGACGGCACGCTGGAGATGCTGCAGGCCCTCAAGGCGCGCCACCACTGGCTGGCCGTGGCCACCGGCAAGAACCGCGTGGGCCTGGACCGGGTGCTCGCCCATGCCGAACTCACGAAGATGTTCGACGCCACCCGCACCGCCGACGAGACCCGCTCCAAGCCGCATCCGCAGATGCTGCTGGAGCTGATGCGCGAGTTTGGCGTGGAGCCCGAACGCACGCTGATGATCGGTGACACCACCCACGACCTGCTGCTGGCCAGCAACGCCGGCGTGGCCAGCGTGGGTGTGAGCTTCGGCGCGCATGATCACGAGACCTTCGCCGAGCACCAGCCGCTGTTCGTCGCCCACTCCACGCGCGAGCTGCACGACTGGCTGATCACCCATGCCTGACGCCGACCTGCCGCCGCCGCAGCGGCTGTGCGCCTCGGCCGATCTGGCCGAGCGCGGCAAGGCCGTGAGCTTTGACGTCATCCAGTGGCGTGAGCCGGTCCGCGCGTTTGCGTTGCGCTTTGACGGGCAGGCCGTGGCCTACCTGAACCGCTGCGCGCATGTGCCGGTGGAGATGGATTGGCAGGAAGGCGAGTTCCTCGATGGCGACAAGCGCTACATCATGTGCAGCATCCACGGTGCCGTGTATGACCCGCTGACCGGCCGCTGCCTGATGGGCCCCTGCAGCCGCGGCCGCCTGACCAAGATCGACCTGACCGAACGCGACGGCGAGGTGTTCTGGCACCCCACGCGCGACACCCGACCCGCCTTTGAAGACTGAACCATGAGCACCCCCAGCGACGATCTGCCGCCTCCCATGCAAGAACCCGTCGGCGTGCCCCCTGTGGTGGCGCCGGCCCATGAGCCCGTGCTGGCCGAACTGGCGCGCGAGTTCCTGCGGGAACGCCGCGCGGAGCGGCGCTGGCGGGTGGTTTTCCGCCTGTTCTGGCTGCTGCTGGCCGGCGCGCTGGTCTACAGCTTGTGGACGCAGGGGCGGCATGTCGCGCCCACCACCGCGCCGCACACCGCGCTGGTGGAAGTGCGCGGCGAGATCGCGGTAGACACCGAGGCGAGTGCCGAGCTGCTGCTGGCCGCGTTGAAGGACGCCTTCAAGGACGATGGCGCGCAGGCCGTCGTGCTGCGCATCAACTCGCCCGGTGGCAGCCCGGTGCAGGCCGGTATCGTCTACGACGAGATCACGCGGTTGAAGAAACAGTACGACAAGCCGGTGTACGCGGTGGTCGAGGAGATGTGCGCTTCCGGTGCGTACTACATCGCGGCGGCGGCCGACGAGATCTACGTCGACAAGGCCTCGGTGGTCGGCTCCATCGGCGTGCTGATGGACGGCTTCGGCTTCACCGGCCTGATGGACAAGCTGGGCGTCGAGCGCCGCCTCCTCACCGCGGGCGAGAACAAGGGCATGCTCGACCCTTTCAGCCCGGTCTCGCCCAAGCAGCGCGCTTACGCCCAGGCCATGCTGGACCAGATCCACGCCCAGTTCATCGCCGTCGTGCGCGAGGGCCGCGGCAAGCGGCTCAAGGAAACCTCGGAGACCTTCTCCGGCCTCTTCTGGAACGGCGAGCAGGCCGTGGCCATGGGCCTGGCCGATCATTTCGGCAACCTGGACTACGTTGCCCGGGAGGTGGTCAAGGCCGAGGACGTCATCGACTACACCCCGCGCGACAACGTCGCCGAGCGCCTGGCCAAGCGCTTTGGTGCCGCCGTGGGCGCGGGGGCGGTGAAGGCCCTGCGCGAACTGCCCACGGTGCGCTGACGCGCCCAGCAAAAAGGCCGCAGCCTGTGAAGGTCTGCGGCCTTGCGCGGAGCGCTGTGGCGCTTACTGCGTCTTGGGCTCGGTCTTGGCCGGGGTGGCGGCAGGAGCCGCAGCCGGAGCCGCTTCGCCGGTCTTGGCCTCGGCGTGCTTCTTGGCGTGATGCTTCTTGCCGGCGTGCTTGGCGGCGCTGGCGGCTTCAGCCGGGGCAGCGGCCGTGGTAGCAGCTGCGGTGGCGGCTGCGGTAGGCGCGGCCTTCACGGCGGGTGCCGGGGCTGCCGTGGTGGCGGGCGTTGCGGCCGGCGTGGCGGCCTGGGCGACAACGGTCGCCTTGGCGGCGGGAGCGGCCGTGGTGGTGGCCGGGGTCGGGCTTTGCGCCAGGGCCACGCCCGAGGCGAGCGTGATGAGGGCGGTAGCGAGGGTGGTCTTCAGCGTGTTCATCTTGAGGGCTCCAGGGTGGTTTCGGGTTTCGATCGGCTTCGCGCAAAGCTTGTGTCCACAACGACGCCTTCGCATGACCCGTTGACCCGGTTGCAAAGCCTTACACCGGCAGAATCGGGCGCATGAACACGCCCCATCGCTTCGACTGGACGGCCGGCTACCCGAGCCGCCGCAGCCCGCTCTTCGCGCGCAACATCGTGTCGACCTCGCATCCGCTCGCGGCCCAGGCCGGGTTGCGCGTGATGCAGGCCGGTGGCAATGCCGTCGACGCGGCGATCGCCGCAGCCGCCTGCATGACGCTGGTGGAGCCCTGCAGCAACGGGCTGGGGTCGGACGCCTTCTGCATCCTGTGGGATGGCCAGCAGTTGCACGGCCTGAATGCATCTGGCCCGGCGCCCGCGGCATGGACGCCTGCGTTCTTCCAGGGTCAGGTCATGCCCCGGCGCGGCTGGGGGGCGGTCACGGTGCCCGGTGCGGTTGGCGGCTGGATGGCCTTGAGCGAGCGCTTCGGCCGCCTGCCGTTCGCGGACCTGATGCAACCGGCCATCGAGATTGCCGAGCGCGGTTACGCAGTGCCGCCCATCGTGCAGGGCAAGTGGGCGATGGCGGCGGCGCTGGACGAGATCACGTCTCAGCCGGGCTTTGCGCAGGCCTTCCTGCCGCACGGGCGGGCGCCTGAGGTCGGTGAGCGGTTCACGTTTGCAGACGCGGCACGCAGCCTGCGCCTGATTGCGCAGACCAAGGGCGAGGCCTTCTATCGCGGCGAGATTGCCGCTGCGCTCGCCCGCTTTGCGCGCGAGACCGGGGGCGCGCTGACCGAAGCCGATCTCGCTGCCTATCGGCCCGAGTGGGTCACGCCGCTGGCCAAGGACTTTGCCGGCCACACGCTGCACGAGATCCCGCCCAACGGCCAGGGCATCGCGGCGCAGATGGCGCTGGGCCTGCTGTCGCATTGCCGGGTCACCGACCATGCGGTGGACAGCCCGGAGGCGCAGCACTTGATGATCGAGGCGATGAAGCTGGCCTTTGCCGACGTCTATCGTTTCGTGGCCGAGCCGGCCGCCATGAAGGTCAGCCCGGCCCAACTGCTGGACGACGGCTACCTGGCTGAACGCGCCCGCCTCATCGACCCGGCGCGCGCCCAGGTCTTCGGCGCAGGCAACCCCATCAAGGGCGGCACCATCTACCTGACCGCTGCCGACGAGCGCGGCATGATGGTGAGCTTCATCCAGAGCAACTACATGGGCTTCGGCTCGGGCCTGGTGCTGCCGGGCTATGGCGTGAGCCTGCAGAACCGCGGCCACTGCTTCACGCTGGAGCCGGGCCATCCCAACCAAGTGGCGCCGGGCAAGCGCCCCTTCCACACCATCATTCCCGCGTTTCTGACGGCCCCCATGTCGCCTGCGGCTCCTTCCGCGCCGCCTTGGGGCGGCCCGGCGGAGGCGCCGACCACGCGAACACCGGCCGTCGTGCCCGTCATGAGCTTTGGCGTCATGGGCGGCAACATGCAGCCCCAAGGCCACATGCAAACGCTCGTGCGCATGCTCTGCTACGGCCAGAACCCACAGGCCGCCTGCGACGCGCCGCGCTGGCGTTTCAACGAGGGCCTGTCGATCAACATCGAGCCGCACATGCCCGCGGCCACTATCGAGTCACTGCGCGCCAGGGGTCACGACATCGGCGACATCCACGACAGCTACCAGGACTTCGGCGCCGGGCAGTTCATCTGGCGCCAGGGCGACCCGGCGGTGGACGGCTACGTGGCCGCGAGCGACCCGCGCCGGGATGGCGCGGCGGTGGGCTGGTGATGTTCGAGCCGCTGCGCCTGATGCCGGGTGACGACCTGCGCCTGACGCTCGCCGGGCGCACAGGCTTCGTCGTCGCGGGCATCGGCAGCCTGCGTCATGCCGAGCTTCGACTGGCCGGAGCGCCCGGGCCCACGCACCTGGACGGTCCGCTAGAGATCCTGACCCTCAGCGGCAGCCTCACGCCGGGCGGTGTGCACCTGCATGCCAGCGTGTCGGATGCGCAAGGGCGGGTGGTGGGCGGGCATGTCTGCGCGGGTTGCGAGGTGCTCACGACGGCCGAGTTGTTGATCGCCCCGCTGCCGGCCGGCAGCCTGACGCGGGAGCCGGATGCCGCCACCGGCTACACCGAGCTGGTCATCCTCAAACCGTGACCGCCGGCACGCGACGCCGCGCGCCTGCGCTGCTAGCATGCCGGCCATGACCAAGCTCCTCGACCTCGACTGACCGCGCCCTACGGCGCGTGTTGCATCCCCTGCTGCGCGGGCGACAGCCCGCGTGTCGAGTCGTCTTGAGTAGAGCCAAACCATGTGGTCTCGCCTGATCCAGTACTTCACCCTCGCGCCCGGCGACCTGCTGCGTGACGCCGTCTACCGGCGGCTGTGGTCGTCCATCCTGATCTCCTCGCTCGGCGGCCAGATCACCATGCTGGCCCTGCCGCTCACCGCGGCGGTGCTGCTCAATGCCAGCCCCACGCAGATGGGCCTGCTGCAGGCCATGGAGATCCTGCCCTTCGTGCTGTTCTCGCTGCCGGCCGGCGTGCTGCTGGACCGCGTGCGCAAGCTGCCGGTCTACATCGCGGGCGAAAGCCTGCTGGCGGTGGCCGTGGCCACGGTGCCCTTGGCGGCCTGGCTGGGCTGGCTGGGCATGGGCTGGCTCTATGTGGTCGGCTTCGTGCTGGGCTGCGTGTACACGGTGGCCGGCAGTGCGGCGCAGATCGTGCTGACGCAGGTGGTGCCGCGCGAGCGGCTGGTGGAGGCGCATGCCAAGAATGCGCTGGCGTCTTCTGGCGCGGAAGTCGCCGGGCCGGGGCTGGCCGGGGCCCTCATCAAGCTGCTGGGGGCGCCGCTGGCGCTGGCGGTCGACGCGCTGTTGCTGCTCGTGTCCGCGGCCATCCTGCGCGGTGTGCAGGTCCAGGAGACGCTGGCCGAGCGGCGCGACCAGCATTTCTGGCAGGAGCTCAAGGCCGGGCTGCGCTTCGTGCGCGAGCGCAAGTTGCTGGTGAGCCTGGCCACCGCCACCGGCACCTGGCAGCTCTTTCACAACGCGGCGCTGGTGGTGCAGATCCTGTTCGCCACGCGCGAGCTGCACCTGAGCCCGCAGACCGTGGGTCTGTCGTATGTCGCCCTCGGCGCCGGCACGGTGCTGGCCAGCATCTTTGGCCATCGCATCAGCCGCCGCATCGGCCCCGGGCCCTGTCTGGTGCTGGGCTATGCCGCCTGCGGCGTGGGCTGGCTGCAGCTGGCGCTCGTGCCGGCCGGTCAGTTCGGCGTCGCCAGCTTCGGTGTGATGCTGTTCGCCTTCGGCGTGGGGGCGGTGCTGATCTTCATCAACTTCCTGTCGCTGCGCCAGGCCGTCACACCGGCACCCATGCTGGGCCGCATGACGAGCACCATGCGCTGGCTCATCCTGCTGCCGGCCGGGCCGGGCGCCCTCATCGGCGGGTGGCTGGGCGAGCATGTCGGCCTGCGGGCCGCGCTGGCTTTCGCGGGCGTCGGGGCCTGCCTGCTGGCGGCGCTGGCCTGGCGGCATCCGGTCATTCGCGGCGTGCGCGAGCTGCCCAAACCGGTGGAGGTGGCGACGGCATGAGCGTCGATCCGCTGCTGCTCGACATCCCCGAGCGCCTGGACGGCGAGCGCACCGTGCTGCTCGCGCCCCGGGCCGGTCTGGGCGCGGAGATGGCGGTGGTCATCACGCAGTCGCTGGCCCACCTGCGCCCCTGGATGCCGTGGGCGCAGGACGCGCCCAGCGCCGAGAGCGCCGAGCTGGTGGTGCGGCGCATGCAGGCCGACTTCATGGCGCGGCGCGACCTGTGCTTCCAGATCTACGCGCGGCGGCCCGACGGCAGCGCGGGCCGGCTGCTCGGCGGTACCGGCCTGCACCGCATCGACTGGGCCGTGCGCAAGTTCGAGGTGGGTTACTGGATCCGCCCCGAGGCCGCAGGCCAGGGTCATGTGAGCGAAGCGGTGCGCCTGCTGACGGTGCTGGCCTTCGGCCCGCTGGATGCGCGTCGGGTGGAGATCCGCTGCGACACCCGCAACACCCGCAGCCGTGCGGTGGCCGAGCGCTGCGGCTTTGCGCTTGAAGGCGTGCTGCGCTGCGACAGCCTCGGCGTGGACGGCCGGCCGCGCGACACCTGCGTCTACGCGCAGGTGGCCCGGCCGACCGACGCCGCCTAGACCTGCGCCGGATGCGTCACGCCAGCGGGCGGGCGCTGCGGCCGGTCCACACGAAGATCGACCGGGCGGAGCCCCGCGAAGGCACCGTGATGTCGCGGGTCAGCGTCCTGCCCTCGACCGTCGCCTCGACCTCGTAGCGCCCCGGCGCCAGCTTGGCCAGCACGAACGGGCCTTCGCTGACCGTCGCCAGCACGGTGTGATGGCGCGCGTCTCGCACCTGCACCGACACGTTCGCGAGGAACTCGTCCGCCTTGGCCTGAGGATCATGGGCAACGAACTCCAGCACGGCGGGCCAGGCAGGCGCGGCCGCCTGCACCGCGCGGGCTTCATCCTTGCCGATGCCGCCGGACAGGTACTGCACGCTGCCTTGGTGGTGCACCGGTGGCAGCGGGTCGGCCCAGGCGCCGCCAGCAGCGGCGGCAGCCAGTGCGACCAGGGTCGAACCCAGAAGGCGTGAGGTCAAGGTGCGCATGAGGTTCTCCAGTCAGGGATGAACGAATCGGCGGGCCGCGGTGTGACGGTCAGGCGAGCAGCTGGTGGGCGAGCGCCATGTCGCGCTGGGCTTCGCGCGATTCGTGGCGGCGGATGTGCCAGGCGGCCGACTCCATCGTCGCGAGCGCCGCGGCCTCGCCGGGGAGGCCCGACAGCGAGCGGCGCGCCTCGCGCAGGGCGGTCATGGCGGCCGCGTCGTGGCCGCAGTACAGCTCGACCTGCGCTTCACGCAGCGCCGCCGTGGCGGTGTCGTGGTCCACCACGGGGCGCAGGCCCGGCGCATGCGAGCTGTTGACGGTACTCACCATCGCGGCGGTGGCAGCCAGGGTGTCGGAGGGGTTGTTCATGTGAGCTCCTTCGCAGGCAAGGGATACGAGATCCGGTGGCTTCACTCTGGGCGCTGGTGATGGCGTGGTCGCTACGTGCCGCGCGCGACGTGTTACAGCCGAAACACGCCGCGGCGTGCGCCGGCATCAAGGCGGGGCTGCGGAGCGGGCAGGCAGTTGCGCAGGCGAGGCCATGGGCCGGCAGGGCGCGGCTTGCAGGTCATGGCGCTGGAGTTGGCGAGCCATGTCCCCGCTGCGGCACAGCGCGTCGATCGCCTCGGCCATCTGCCGGGACAGGGCTTCGTGCCCCGGTCGGCGCAACAGCGCAAAGCCGTAGTTGAACTCTCGCACCACGGCCACCGTCTGCACTGTGGCCGGCGGCATGCCCGACAACTGCCAACGGGCCACGGCCTCGTTGACCAAGCCCAGCCCATCCGTGCCGTACCGCCCGGCCAACAGTTTGCGCAGCACGGCGCCAGGGTCGGCCTCGATCTGCGCCTGGCTGCCGGGGTGCTGCGCGATCACGCGCATCAGCGTGCGGCTTGCCTCCGAGGGGCCGAACGCGGCGATGGTGCCGGCGTGGATGTGCTGCCGCTCGTTGCAGCCGGTGGGGCAGCCTCGGGCCATCAAGACATAACGTCCGTGTACGACGTCAGGGCTCATCGCATACCGGCCCTGCCGGTCGGCCGTGTTGACGAAGGGAAAGATGCCGTCGGCATCGCCGGCCTCGATCCGCTGGTAGGCGCGCCGCCAGGGGAGGACGTCGACCTGACACTGCCATTGGGCGCGGGCGCAGACGGCCTGCAGCAGTTCAACCATCGGCCCTGCGGCCTGGCCGTTCGCGTCGTGGTAGGCGTACGGCGGAAACTGCTTGGTGACGAAGCGCAGCACGGTAGGGCCGGCCGATGCTGGCAGGGCCAGCCATGCCAGGGCGAGCATCGCCCACCACCGCGCGGCGATGCGGCGGCGCGGGGCAGCGTCTGTGTGCATGAGAGGCTCGCGAAGGGCGACTCAGCGCGCACCATGCCGGCGGCTCAGCCGCACTGCCAGCGACGCACCCGACGTGGCCGTGGCCAGGGCCACGACGCCCATCCAGCCCCATTGCGCCAGCACCAGGCTGCCCAGCGCCGCACCGGCCGACATGCCGATGAACATGCCGGTGAAGAGCAGGGCGTTGAGCCGGCTGCGGGCGGCGGGGTCCAGGCTGTAGACCACGGTCTGGTGCGCCACCAGCGTGGCCTGCACACCGAAGTCGAAGCCGACCGTGGCGGCCACGATGAGCCCGATCTGCGCGTCGCCCGGCAGCAGTGCGCCCAGGCCCATCACCGCGAACGACGCCATCGCGAGGCCGGCGCCCAGCCGCGTGACCAGCTCCGGCCCGCGCTTGTCAGCCAGCCGGCCAGCCAACGGTGCTGCCAGTGCGCCAGCGGCGCCCGCCAGGCCGAAGGCGCCCGCCGCCTCGCTGCCCATCTGGTATTGGTGATGCAGCATGACCGCCAACGTCGACCAGAACGCGCTGAAGCCCATGGACAGCAGGCCCTGGGCCAGCGCGGCGCGGCGCAGCTCGGCATGCTGCCGCCAGAGTTGCGCCAGCGACGCCATCAGGTGGGCGTAGCGCATGCGGCTGGTGGCTGGCAGCCGGGGCAGGCCGCGCCAGGCAGCCAGGCCGAAGACCACCAGGCTGATGGCCGCCAGCTCGTACACCGCGCGCCAGCCCCAGCGCTCCGCGATGAAGCCGCTGGCCACGCGCGACAGCAGGATGCCCAGCAGCAGCCCGGTCATCACCGTGCCCACGGTCTTGCCGCGGCTCGACTCGGGCGCGAGCGTGGCGGCGGCGGGCACGATGTCCTGCGCCAGCGTGGCCGTGAGGCCCACCACCAGGCTGGCCACCAGCAGTGCGGGCAGCCCCGGGGCCAGGCCGCTGGCCAGCAACGCGACGGCGAGCAGCACGGTCTTGAGCAGGATGAGATGGCGGCGGTCGAATCGGTCGCCCAGCGGTGCCAGCAGCAGGATGCCCAGCGCGTAGCCCAGCTGCGTCAGCGTGGGCACGAAACCGGTGTCGCGGGCGTTGGCGCCCAGGGCGCCGCCCAGCACACCCAGCATCGGTTGGCTGTAGTAGATCGAGGCCACGGCCAGGCCGGCGCCGCTGGCCAGCAGCAGCACCAGCGGGCGGGAGAGGGCGGCATGCCGGGTGGCCGTGGCAGCTGCCGTTCGAGCGGTGATCGAGTTCATGAAGCAACTCCTTGAATGGGGTTGCTGGAAATTCTTCCGTTGCATGAAGTGATGGGGTAGATGGCTGAAATGCACATTGGCTATACATTCGATGCATGAAAAAAGCTGCCTCACCCGCACTGGACCGCCTGGAACTGATGCAGACCTTCGTGCGCATCGTCGAAGCCGGCAGCCTGTCGGCGGCCGCCGCGCAGATGGGCAGCACCCAGCCCACCATCAGCCGCCGCCTGCAGTGGCTGGAGAAGATGCTGGGCCTGCGCCTGCTGCAGCGCTCCACCCACGCGATGCGACTCACCGAGGATGGCGAGCGCTGCTATGCCCACGCCAGGGCCCTGTTGGAAAACTGGGCGGCTGTGGAGGCGGACCTGCGCGGCGCCCAGGACCAGCCACGCGGCCAGTTGCGTGTGCTGGCGCCGCATGCCTTCGGCCAGGAGGCGCTGGTGGAACCTCTGGCGCGCTACCTGGCGGCGCACCCGGAGGTGAGCGTGGACTGGTTCCTGCATGACCGCGAGGTGAACCTGATCGCCGAAGGGGTCGATTGCGCGATCCGCGTGGGCGAGGTGGAAGACCCGGCGCTGGTGGCCGTGCACGTGGCGGAGGTGCCGCGCATCCTGGTGGCGCGGCCTGGGCTCTGGGGCGACGGCGCACCACCGCGCACGCCCGCAGCCCTGCGTGAACTGCCCTGGCTGTCGCTGCCGCAGTTCTATCGCGACGAACTCGACCTGCACCAGCTCGGCACCGGCCGCCGCGAGACCGTTCGGCTCACGCCGCGGCTGCGCACCGACAGCCTGTATGCCGCCCGCAGCGCCGTGCGGGCCGGCGTGGGCGCGGCGCTGGTGTCGGCCTGGCTGGTGGCCGACGACCTCGCCAGCGGCCGGCTCTGCCAGCTCGTGCCCGACTGGGAGGCGTCGCCGCTGCCGGTGCGCATCGTCTACCCCTATGCGCGCCTGTATCCGGCGCGGCTGCGCAGCTTCGTGGACGCCATGCGCCAGGCCATGCCGGGCATCGCGGGCATGCGTCCGCCGCAGCGCCGCTGACCCCCTGTTTGAGTGGGGTCCAAACGTAAGCGCGGCCACAATTTGAAACCCAGGAAAGCGCCCATAACGCCTACGCTGAAGGGCTGTAGGAAGTTGTGTCCCCATGGAGTTTTCCGAGCTGTTCACCCAGTGCGCGCGCGACGTGCTGCCCCATGCCCGCCGCAAGGGCCTGGTGACCTACGTCGATTACCGCGGCCCGCGCCTGGAGCTGGATGACCCGGGCCCCTTCCTGAAAGCAGGCATCTACCGCGTGTTGCTTGGCATCGTCGATTGTTTCGAGACGGGTTTCTGCATGTTCAGCGTGGATGCCGCGCCGCCGGTGTATGGCCGCAGCCGTATCGTCATCCACGCCGCGGGCACCGGCCGCAGTCAGCCGGCCGATGTGATGGCCGTGCTGCAGCGTCTGCAACTCGTCGAAGAGGTGGATGCCGACCCGCGTCTCGTGCCTGAGGCCTACGGCAGCTGCCCGGCGACCGGCGGTGAGGTGCAGTTCGTGGATGCCGGCCGGGACGGGCTGGTCATTTCCCTCAGCGGCGATGTGACCGCGCTGGAGTTGCCGGTCGATCACACCCCGGATGCGGCGGGTGCGCTCGCCTGGCTGGTCAGCCAGCCGGCCGGCACGCTCGATTCGGTCGAGATTCGCCTGCGCCAGCTGGGCTGGCAGGTGCAGACCTTCGACAGCCTGGCCGCCGTCGAGGCGGCCTTGATGGGCGCGGCTTCGCCTTCGCTGCTGATCGCCACCGAGCACGACGCCGACGAGTTGCCGGGGCTGGAGCGCCTCGCCCAGGCGCGGCCAGGGCTGTGGCCGGTGCTGGCCGTCGTGTCGGGCTCGCCCACGCTGCGCGCACGTCGGCATTCGTCGGTGGACATCCGGGTGCTGCCGTTCAGCCCGCTGGAGCTGGAGCGCTTCACCGCCCATGTCGACACGCGCACCTCCACGGCGCTGTCGCGCATGACCTCGCCCTCGCCGCTGTACCTGCACGAGAGCCGCCGTGTGCTGGTGGTGGACGACAACGAGGTCAACCAGATCGTCGCCCGCGGCCAGCTGGAGGCGCTGGGCTACGAGGTGGTGGTGGCGGCGGACGGCATCGAGGCCCTGGACTCCTGCTGCGACGCACCGCCCGACATGGTGCTGATGGACGTGGACATGCCCGTCATGGACGGCCTGGAGGCGAGCGAGCACCTGCGCGCGTTGCAACGCATCGGCACCCTGCCGCCGTTTCCCATCGTCGCCTCGACGGCGGGCGACAGCGACAGCCGGCGCGATGCCTGCCGGCATGCGGGCATGGACGGCTACCTGAGCAAGCCCATGGACATGCAGGCGCTGGCAGACGAACTGCACCGCGTGCTGCCGGCGCGGCCCTCCGCGGAGCTCTAGGCGACACACGGCCACCTGTTGAGCTGCTTCTGTCGGCCAAGGCCGCCCCGCGCCGTCGGCCGAGGCCGCTCGCTTGGGGCGGGCGCCGGGCTTTCATGTCGTTTGAAACGAAGCCGCGGGCGCTCGTCGCCGCCGTGCAACCTGGCCCGCCCAGCATGAGGCCACGTCATCGGCCGCCAACCTGCCACGATGGGGTGGCAACGGCGAGTCGATGCAGTGAAAGGAGCACACCATGACCTCGTCCCTGCAAACCCTTCCGCGTGGCTGGCGCGCCCTGGGCTGCGCTGCCATTTCGGCGGCCCTGCTGTCGGCCTGCGCCGTGCCGGTCACGCGGACATCGCGCGTCATCGACGCGCCCGGCTATCCGCCGGTGGCCTCGGCCACTTACCTGCAATACGGCACGGTGAGCCGCATCGAAGAGATCAGCACGCATGTGGGCGACAGCGGCGGCGGCGCGGTGCTGGGTGCGGTCATTGGCGGCGTGGTGGGCAACACCATCGGCCACGGCATGGGGCGCGCGGCGGCAACGGGCCTGGGCATCTTCGGCGGCGCCGTCGTGGGCGACAACATCGAGCGCAACAACGCGGCGGCCGCCTCCAGCGTGGTCTACCGGGTGCATGTGCGCTTCGACGACGGCAGCCAGCGCAGCTTCGACTACCGCGGCCTGAATGGTCTGCGTACCGGCGAGCGGGTGCGCCTGGACCACGGCATCCTCGACCGGGCCTGAGTGCCCTTGCTGCCCAGGAGAACGCCATGAATCGCCTTGTTCCTGTGCGCCGGCATCGCCCGGTCTTGCGTCAGACAGCTCTGGCCGTCGCGGCTGTGCTGCTGGCCGGCAGTGCCTGGGCCGACCCACCCGCCCGCGTGGGCCGCGTGGCCTGGGTGGCCGGCGACGTGTCGCTGGCCACCGAACCCGGCGCGGCCCCCAGCAGCGCTGCGCTGAACTGGCCGGTGACCACGGGCAATGTGCTCAGCACCGGGCCTTCGGGCCGGGCGGAGGTGACCATCGGCTCGACCGCCATCGACCTGGACGTGGGCACGGAGGTGGACGTGGAGCAGCTCGACGACGCCCAGATGCGCCTGCGCGTGATGCGCGGCAGCGTGGCCGTGCGCGTCAGCGACCCGCAGGACGCCGGCATGCTGGTCGTGCAGACACCGCTGGGCCGCTTCACCGAGCCGCAGCCGGCGCAGCTGCGGGTGGATGTGAACGGCTTGTCGGTGGACGGCACGGCCTGGCGCGGCAACCTGAACTTCACCGCGGACAGCGGGGCGGGCTACACCTTCACGCAAGGGCAGCATGCGCGTCTCGGCCAGGCGGGCAACGGCCTCAGCATGCAGTTGCTCGATGCCCGGCCCGACGACTTCCAGCACTTCGTGCAGGCCCGCGCGGGCGCCCGGCCGGTGGTGGCCGCCAGCCGCTACGTGTCGCCCGCGATGACCGGGGCCGACACGCTGGACAGCTATGGCCAATGGACCAGCAGCCCCGACTACGGGCCGGTCTGGGTGCCGCAGGTGTCGGCGGACTGGGCGCCCTATCGCTACGGTCATTGGTCCTGGGTGTCGCCCTGGGGCTGGACCTGGGTGGATGATGCGCCCTGGGGCTTCGCCCCCTTCCACTACGGCCGCTGGGCGATGTGGCAGGGGCGCTGGGCCTGGGTGCCGGGCACCTATGTCGCCCGGCCGGTGTACGCGCCGGCCCTGGTGGCCTGGACGAGCGCCGTGCCGGCGGCGCCGGGCGTGTCGCTCAGCATCAGCGTGGGGCGCAACGTAGGCTGGGTGCCGCTGGCGCCGCGCGAGGTGTATGTGCCGCCGTACACGGTGTCCAACACCTATGTGCGCAACGTCAACATCACCCACGTCACCAACATCACCGAGATCGAGAACGTCACGCGGGTGGTGAACCAGCAGCGCGTGGCCGTGCCCACGGCCGGCACAGTGGCGGGCCGCCAACTGGCGTTCGCGGCCAACCCACGCGCGGTGACCAGCCTGCCGGTGCAGGCCCTTCAGGCGCACCAGCATGTGGCCGAGCATGCGGTGCCCGTCGCGATGACAACGGCGCCGGGCGTGCCGCATCCCCCAGCCCAGGCCATGGCCATGGCGCAGGCAGAAGGGCATCTGCCAGTCGTCCAGCACGCGCCGCCTGAGGTGCATGCCGCCGCGCAGGACCAGCCCCAGCCGCATGGCGCTGTGGTGCCACCGGCGCATGTTCAAGCCGCCAGCCCCGCCGTGCCCGTGGGGGCGCCGAGGTCAAACCGGGTGCCTCATCACGAGGCCACGCACGAGCTCGCAGGGCCCGCCCCGACGGCGCGAGAGCCTGCAGCGCCGCATGCCATCGCGCCGGTCCCGAGGCCGCACGCCGAGCCGGCGCGACGTGCCGAGTCGCCGCACGGGCGCCCCGAGCACGAGCGTCCCGAGCACGAGCACGCCGAGCATCACGGGCATCCGAACGAGCCGCGCTGACGGCGCAGCTGCCTCCCGCCTCCGGGCTTCACTGGGCCGTGAAGCGCAGGTTGGACGAGACGTAGCTGATCGGCAAGAAAAGCCCGCCGCCCACGTACTGGAGCTGAAGAGCATCTTCCTGCCCACCCGAAATGGAGCCGGTGATGCCTGGGGTGGTCGACACCCGCCGCGAACCCGTGAACAGCGTTGCGCCGGACTTGGCCGCCAGCAAGCTCAACCCATCGGCGCTGCTCGCCACCACCGGCCAGGCGCCACTCTCGGCCGTGGACCGCCACGTCACGCCGAAGTCGGTGGACTCGTACAGGGTGCCCCCATCGGTGGCTGCCACGACATACCTGCCGTCCGACGATGTGGCCAGCCCACGCCAGGTGCGGTTGGGGCTGGTGGATTCCCACGTGGTGCCTTCGTCGTTGGACGTCCAGATGGCGCCGGTATCCACGCTGGCATACAGCCGTTTGCCATCGGCCGACGATGCCGTGGACCACCAGAATTGCGCCGTGGCGCGCGCGGTCCAGGTGACGCCGTAGTCGGTGGAGACGTACAGCTGGGCACCGTTGGTGCCGGCCACGAGCACACGCCCGTCTGCCGACGAGCTCACGGCGCGCCAGGCGCGGTTGCTGTCACGTGCCACCCAGGTCGCGCCGCTGTCTTGGGAGGTCCAGATCCTGCCCAGATACTCCACCGCCACCAGGCGAGTACCGTCCGCCGAGCTGGCCACGCCGGACCAGGCCCGGGACGATGCGTCCGACGTCCAGGTGGCGCCGGCGTCGGCAGACAGATAGATCGATCCGCCGTTGGAGACAGCGACCAGCTTGATGCCGTCCGCAGAGCTGGCGACCCCGCTCCAGACCGCACCCGGCGAAGCCCGCAGCGTCCAGCTGATGCCGCCGTCCGTGCTCGTGTAGAGGTTGCCCGAGGCGGCCGCGGCCACCTGCCGAATGCCGTCCGAGGACATCGCGACGCCGGTCCAGTTGCCGGACGGCGATCGAGGGGTCCAACGGATGTCCATGCCTCCGGGCAAGCCGCGCGTGGAAATGCGCTGTCCGGCGTTCTGGGCAAGGGTCCAGCCCGCTGCGCTCACACCCGTCACCCGGACCCAATCCCCGATGGACGGGGACGTCGGCAGCGTCAGGGTCACCGGGCTGCCGGCATCGACCAGATAGCCGGTATTCACGCGCATCTGCGCCGAAGGACCGGTGACGCGCACCCACTGCGTGTCAGCGGGTGCGGCGCTGCACAGATACGAGGTGCTCGTGACCTCGCTGGCGTCCAGCGCGCCATTGCGATTGGTGTCCAGACCTGACTGCACCCGCTGCCCACCGTAGGCGCAGTTGGCGCCCGCCGCTTCATTGCTCAGCAGAACCAGGCTGCTGTAGCCATCGGTCCCGGCGCTGCCCGTGCTGCCCGTGGCGCCGGTCGCGCCCGTCGCGCCATTGCAGACATAACTGGTGCTGGTGACCTCGCTGTTTTCAAGCACACCATTTGCGTTGGTGTCGAGGCCGGCCTGCACGGCCGAGCCACCTTGGGCGCAATGGCTGCCCGCAGGCTCGCCTTGGACGCGCACCAGCGTCGACAGCCCGTTCTTGCCATCGATGCCGTTGGCGCCATTGGTGCCATTGCTGCCGTTCGTGCCGGGGCTGCCATTGCTGCCATTGCTGCCGTTCACGCCGGGCGCGCCATTGCACACGTACTGCGTGGCCGTCACCTCGGCATCTGCGAGCGTGCCGTTCGAATCGCGATCCATGCCGGCGTCGATCCGGACGCCGGCTGCGGCGCAATGGCTGCCTGCGGGTTCGGCGGCCACACGCACGAGTGTGGCGAAGAGGGTTGCGGTGTTACCGCCGCTGTCGCTCGAGTCGCTGCCGCCGCCGCAGGCGGTCAGCAGTGCCGCGCCCAGTGCCATGACGCCGATGAGCAGGCGGTGGGTCTGGCGGCTGGCGTGATGCGTGTGGCGGCGGGCGCAGGTCGACTGGCCGAGACGAGCACAGGTTGAAAGATGTCGCATGGCAATCCGGAAGTTGAAACGATGACAGGCGTCCGTCGCGTATGCGAATTGCGGGATAACGCCTCGGTCGCGCAGTATCGGCAAGTGCGCGCCGCTGTGCGAGGGCGTTCGTGCAACAGTCGTCGTCGGTTGGGAATCGCCCTGCCGTGACCGGCTTGCGTGTGGGAACGACCCCGTGGCGCGCCATGCCGCGGGGCAGGCCGAGCTTGCACGGCCCAGAAACGAAAAAAGGCCCACCTCATCGAGGTGGGCCAAAGGAACGCGGGGATGGGATCGCGTGCCTAGGAGGACAGGAGAGCGACGGTGCGTCGATCAGAAGCTGTGGCGGATGCCGGCCACGAACTCCGTCAGGTTGCGGTTGTTGGTGTCGGTCAGGCCCACGGGGATGGTGCCCGCGGCGCGATCGACATAGCCAATGCCGTCATTCTTGAAGCGCGTGACCGAGCTGTACAGCGCGGTGCGCTTGGACAGGTCGTACTGGTAGCCCACGCCGAAGGCCTGGGTCTTGCCGTCAGGCAGCGCGCCGGCGTTCTTGCTCTCGACGTACTGGCCCTTGAACTGGTGCTGGCCGAGGCGGTAGCTGGCACCCAGCCAGTAGCCCTTGCCGTCCTGGTTGGCCACGCTGCGGTCGTTGACTTCCATCACGCCGCCGTTGAAGCGGAAGCTGTTCCAGTCATAGGCCGCGGCGGCCGACACGGTGCGGCGGTTCTGGCCGAGCACGTCAGCCTTGTCGTCAACCATCGACACCATGGCATCGAAGCCATAGCCGGTGTAGCGGCCGTAGATGTCAGCCACGCGGTTGCCCTTGGTGCCGCCGGCAACTTCGCCCATGCCCCACAGCGCACCGGCGCTGAATCCACCGTAGTTGGCCGATTCGAGCTTGACCGAGTTGTTGACCCGGGCCGGGCCGCCGTTGCCGGTGGCCGAGGTGGTGCTGCCGCGCACCGGCTCATAGCCGGCGAAGCCGCCGATCACGGCCGTGCTCGCGCCGCTGCCCACGTTGGAGAACTGGCTGAACTGGTCGGTCAGGGTGTAGAGGCTGCTGTACTGGCGGCCGAGCGACACATTGCCGTAGGGCGTGCCCAGGCCCACATAGGCCTGGCGGCCCCAGAAGGTGCCCTGGCCGTAGCTGCCGTCGTCCAGGTTCAGGCCTGACTCCAGCGTGAAGAACGCGCGCAGCCCGCCGCCGAGGTCTTCGTGGCCGCGCACACCGAGGCGCGAGCCCGAGAGGCCGCCGGACTGCACACGCGTCTGCGTGGCCGCACCGTCGAGCACTTGCACATTGGCATCCACGGTGCCGTAGAGCGTGACCTGGCCCGAGGACTGGGCGAAGGTGGCGGAGCTGGCTGCGAGGGCCAGGGCGGAAAGAGCAAAAGTCTTGGTCTTCATGAACATGTCCTTCAATGTCTGGCGGCACCGATGGGCTGCCGCACGGGTCAGCACATCGGGGACGTCAGGGGAATCAAAAGGCGTCGATGCTGGAACGCACTGTTCCGCATTCGTCGCCAATCGCAGCGGGCCATCCGGGCCGCGCCGCGGGTTGCAACACTCAGTAATTCAGCTTCAGTCCGACAAAGGTCGCGCCCACGTTGGGCTTGTTGTCGAACGCATTGGTGAAGTGATAACGGTCATAGCCCACGCGCAGGGCCATGGCGCTGTTGAGGTCGTACTGCACGCCCACGCCGGCCTTCAATGCGGGGCTGCTGTCGCGCGCCGCAGGTGTGGTCAGCCGGGCTTCGGCCACGCCCACGCTGCCCAGCAGCGACCAGCCCTGCGCCACCGGCAGGCTGGCTACGCCGTCCACACCCACGCCATAGATGCGTGCCGAGCCATCGCCGGTGGTGGTGCTGCGGCCGAGGTGGAAGGCGTTGCCTTCGATCGCGAAGTTGGGCGTGAGCTGATAGCCACCGTATAGCTTGGTGGCCACACCGCGGCCGCCACCGTCACCGCTGCCATAGCCGTTGATGGTGTTGCTGTACTGCGGCGCGCCGAGGGCGCCACCCACGTAAAGGCCTTCGGCGTGCGCGCCCGCCATGGCAGCCGTCAGTGCGAGGGCCAGGGCAGGGCGGGTCAGGCGGGGGTACTGCATCGTCAGTCCTTTCGAGATCAGGTTCCAGTCGCGGCGCAGTGCCGCGATGGAGCCAGTCTCTGAAGGCTGTTGCGAGATCTGATGACTCGCGCGCGCCGGCAGATTACGCCTGCAATGAAGCGCGCAACACGCGTTGCAGGGCCAGGGCCAGGTCGTGCGTGGTGAGTGGTTTGCGCAGCACCGCGCTCACGCCGGCCTGCGCCGCGCGAGCCTCGAAGTCTTCGCCGCCGTAGCCGCTGTACAGCACGACCGGTAGGTCGGGCCGCAGGGCGCGGGCCTCGCGTGCCAGCACGGTGCCGGTCATGTCGGGCATGACCTCGTCGGTCAGTAACAGGTCGAAGGCCTGCCCGTCGTCGCGCAGGGCCTGCAGCGCGGCCTCGGCCGAGACCGTGCCGCGTGGCTCGTACCCGAGCTCGGCCAGCAGGTCCTCTGCCAGCTCGACGAGGGCCGGATCGTCGTCGACGACGAGCACGGTCTGCCCCTGGCCTCGCGGGAGGTCCTGTCGCTCGGCCGCGCGGCCTTCGGGCGGGTCGTCGCAAACCGGCAGCCACAGCGTGAAGCGGCTGCCGCGGCCGGGCGTGCTGTCCACGTCGATGGCGCCGCCCAGGTCCTTCACCACACCGTGCACGACGGCCAGCCCGATGCCCGAGCCACCCTGCCGGCCTTTGGTCGTGAAGAAGGGCTCGAACAGATGGGCCACCACGTCAGGCCCCATCCCGAGCCCGGTGTCCTGCACCTGCAGACGCAGGTAGTGGCCCGCCGGCAGGATCTCGTCGTAGGCTTGTTGGGGGCGAGAGAGCTGCAGGGCTTCGAGGCTCACACGCAGCACGCCGCCCTCGGCCATGGCCTGCAGCGCGTTGGTGCACAGATTCATCACGGCCTGGTAGGTGGCCGTGGGGTCGCCGCGCACAGCCAGCGCTGGGGCGTGCAAGGAGGACTGCAGCTCGACGGATGCCGGCATGGCACCGGCCAGGTGATCCAGCACTTCCTGCACCAGCGACTGCAGCACAAAGCTCACGCTGCGGCGGGGCTGGCCGCGGCTGAAGGCCAGGATGCGCGCCACCTGCTGCCGGCCGCGTTCGGCCGCCTGCAGGACATGGTCGAGATGGCGGGCCTGACGGCTGCCGTCTGCCGCGGCCTGCCGCGCCATCTCGCCGAAGCCGACCAGGGCGGCGAGCACATTGTTGAAGTCGTGGGCCACGCCCCCGGCCAGGTGACCCAGGGCTTCGAGCTTGCGGGCGCGGGTCAGGCGTTGCTGAAGGGCCTCCACGCGAAGCTGCTCGCGCGCCATGCGCCAGCCCACCGCCAGCGTGACGGCCAGCATTGCCAGCACGAAGGCGCCCACCAGCCAGGCCAGTTCGTTCCAGCTCGACAGCACGGCGCCTTCCTCGCGCCACACCGCCTGCAGCAAGGGGTAGGGCCGCAGCGGTGCGGTCGCCACCAGCAGGCCATCCACGCCCTGGCTGCGCCGAGCGCCCGGTGCGCGCGAGCCGTCCTTGGGCAGGCCCAAGGCCTGGCGCAGGTGGGGCGGCACGGCCTGGGCCTGCCGTGGGGCCAGGGGCACCAGCGTGAGTCCATCGGCGCTGGGCCGCAGCAGGGCCTGCTGCACATCGCGGTCGCGCGCGAGCCGAGCCGGGCCGCCGGCCAGAAAGTCGGGGTCGGCCACCAGCACCACCACGCCGGCAAAGCGGTCGGCCGCATCGCGCCAGCCCATCGACACGCCGATGGCCGGCAGCCCGTCGCCCGAAGCGATGTAGGGTTCGCTCAGGAACAGCCGCGGTGGCCCCTCCTGCTGGGCGGCGGCAAAGAAGTCGCGCTCCGCGACGCTCGCGGGCAGGTCGGCTGCGATGTCGCGCGAGGTGGCCAGGCGCTGGCCATCGGCACCGAAGATGCTGATCGCCCGATAGCCCGGCAGCAGCCGGGCGCGCTCGCGCAGCAGCGTGGTGACCTGCGGCCCGGTGGCGGGCATGATGCCGCGGGCGAGTTCATCGGTGGTGGTGGTGAGCACCACCTGGCCGATGTCCAGACTGCGCTCGGCCTGGCGGGCCATGGCGTCGGCCAGTGCGTCCAGCATGCGGGCCTCGGCGGCGAGCGCCTGCTCGCGCAGCAGCCACAGGCCGCCGGCCACCAGCACGGCAAACAGCAGTTCTGCGGCCAGCAGCACGCGCAGCCAGCCTGGGCGCAAGGTTGTCAGGGGCATGTGCGCGCTAAAGTCGCCAGCCCGCAAGAGCGAATGACCATCGCTGGATTAGAGCGCAACCCCTCATGGCCTCGACCGAGACTCACCAGGCTCCGCCCCATGTGCTGGTGGTGGATGACGACCCCGCCATCCGCGACCTGCTGACCGACTACCTCAGCAGCAACGACATGCGCGTCACCGCCGTGGCCAGCGGCACGGAGATGAACGAGGCCTTCGACCGCGAGGCCATCGACATCGTCATCCTGGACATGCGCTTGCCCGGTGAAGATGGCCTGCAGCTGGCGCGCGCCCTGCGCGAGCGCGCGACAGTGCCCATCGTGATGCTCACCGGCCGCGCCGAGGAGGCCGACCGCGTGATGGGCCTGGAGCTCGGCGCCGACGACTACGTGACCAAGCCCTTCAGCAACCGTGAGCTGCTGGCGCGCTTGCGCGCGGTGCTGCGCCGTTACCAAGTCAAGGTGGAACTCGACCCCCAGGACGACAAGCGTCGCGCGTTTCGCTTCTCCGGCTGGGAGCTGAACCTGCGCACCCGCCGGCTCACCGCGCCCGACGGCCGTCTGGTGGACCTGAGCAACCACGAGTTCAGCCTGCTGGTGGCGTTTTGCAGTGCGCCCCAGCATGTGTTGAGCCGGGACCAGCTGCTCACGATGACGCGCATGCACAGCGCCGAGGTTTACGACCGCACGGTCGATGTGCAGGTGCTGCGCCTGCGCCGCAAGCTGGGCAGTGATGGCCTGCAGCCGTCGCTCATCGTCACCGAGCGCGGCGCGGGCTACCGCTTCGACGCCCACGTCGACACCTTGTACTGAAGCGGCCTGGCTCATCCTGCATCGGAGCGGCTCGCGCGGGTCTCATGGGCGTTGTCATGGCCGTCGCCGTCGCGTCCCAGGCGCAGCAGCAATCCGGCCACCCCGGCGCCCACGCCGAGGGCCAGCAGCCGCTCTCCCCAGCGTTGCCAGGCCGACAGCGCGGCCGGCCGCGCCACGGGTTCAGCCCCCGCAGTGCGGGTTTCGTGCAGCACCTGCCGAGCCGATCCGGCCGCTGCGGCGCTGGCGGCTGGCGCAGCCCTGGGCACGGCAGCCCGTGCGGGTGGCGCACCCAGGGTGGCCGTCATCCAGGCCGCGATCAGCCCCGCCCTGGCCAAGCCCGCCAGCCCGTGCCGGCCACCCGCCCGCCAACGGTGCAGCGGGA
>JAIPCJ010000056.1 GCA_021738245.1 Methylotenera sp.
ACCTCGGGCAGCGGCAGCGGCGCCACGGGCGTTGCCACGGCCGCCACGGCAGGGGCCGGTTCGGTCGCCGGCCACCACCAGGCCAGGCCTGCCGCCACGCCGGCCAGCACCAGGACCAGCGCCCAGGGCGAGGGGCCCCAGCGCGTGCTCCGGTGCGAGTCCAGGCGTGGCTTCATGCGGCGCTTGCTTCAGGGTGCCGCCGGGTTGGACGTGGAGATCGCCCAGCCCATGCGCTCATGCCCGTACTGGTTCCAGATCGGGCTCTTGCCGTTCGTGAACGAGGTGTAGCGCGCCGCGCCCGAGCCGGTGGTGCCGCCGAACAGGCCGGCCGACACCGTGCCGCCGCTGTAGGTGGGGTGGGTGTCGTCGGACTGGATGTAGTCGAAGCTGCTGCTGGCCGACACGAACTTGGCGTTGGCATCCCGGATGGTGCTCTTGAGCGTGCCGGTGATGCGCGCCACGTAGCTGGCCTCGCTCTCGCCGGCCACGAAGCGCAGGCCGTCGGAGTCGATGACGCCGTCGCCGTTGCTGTCGTAGTCGGCGCCCATGTACTGGGCGAAGTTGTCGGCACAGACGAAGCCCTTCTGGCGCGCGTACTCGCACATCCAGTAGTTCATCTGGGCGAGCTTGGGCAGGAAGCGGTCACGCAGGTTGACCGTGGCGCCGGTGCTGGCGTCCTTGCAGCTGCTCTGCACGTTGTCGGCGTTGTAGCCGGGGTAATGCAGGTTGGAGATCACCTTGAGCTTCACGCCCGAGTAGGCGTTGGCGTTGATGAAGTCCATGGCCGAGGCGACGTAGGTCTTGCAGCTGGCCACGGCGGCGTCCATGCCGGCGTAGTTGCAGGTGCCGGTCTGGCTCTTGAAGGCCGAGCGGGCCTGCAGGCCGTCGTTGCCGCACATCTCGAAAGTCACCACGCGGGTGGAGGCGGCCTGCATGTAGGACTTCTCGGCCACGATCTTGTTGTTGTAGACGTCCGAGGCCACCGCACCCGACTTGGCGCGGCGCACGCTCTCGATGCTGGCGTTCCACTTCGCGGCCAGGTATTCGGCATCCACCGTCGGGGCCGAGTACTTGGCCGCACTCGTGACCGAACCGTTGTAGCCGGCGTAGATGGAGTCGCCATAGGCCACGATGCGGTACTTGGCGGTGCTGCCGGCACGGTCGATGGTCCAGGACACGTTCTGGGTCAGCGTGCTGGCGGCGGCGGGGCCGGCCAGGCACAGGGCGGCCAGCAGGGGCAGGCCCAGGCGGCCGCAGACCCGGCTGAGCGCCGAGCGGTGGAACGTTCTCATCGATGTCTCCTTGTGGGGTCTTCTTGGCGGGGAACGATCAGTGCGCCTGACATGGCCGGCAGGGCGGCCGCTCCCAGACGCAGTCAGTCACGCTAGCACCCGCTTTGCGGGGTGCCTTGCGGAAATTCCCTCTGTGTGCGCTGCAGCATGTTGCTGCGCGCCATCAGTACAACCGCAGACCCGAGTCGAAGTGCCAGGTGCGGCGGATCTCGATCACGTCGTATTCGCGCGCGAGGGCCGGCGGGAAGGCCGGGTAGTTGGCCTGGGCCTCGACCAGCCGGCGGATGGCGTCGTCCACCGCCGGCACGCCGCTGGAGCGCACCACCGTGACCGACTCGACCGTGCCGTCAGCCCGAATGGCCACGGTCACCAGCGCGTCGGCGTGCGGCTGGCGCACGACGTCGCGGATGAGCTCCAGGGCGTTGCCCAGCTGCAGCTTGCGCGCCCAGGCTTCGGCATACAGCACCATTTCGGCATTCGCGTCGGCCCGGCCGAAGAGGCGGCCGCGGCGCAGCGCGCTCCACGACGACGGCAGGTTGGCCTGTGCCTGGCGCGCGGCATCGCGCCGGGCCGCTTCTTCGTTGAGCTGCTGACCGATGGCGCGCAGGCGGGCTTCCCGTTGTTCTTCGGCAGCCTTGGCCTCCGCCAGCCGGGCCGCCTGGGCGCGGGCAGCCTCCTGGCGAAGCCCTTCCTGGCGAGCGGCTTCCTGGCGCAGCGCCTCCTGCCTGGCGGCCTCCTGCCTGGCGGCCTCCTGCCGGGCCGCTTCCTGGCGTGCGGCCTCCTGCCGCAGGGTTTGCTGGCGGGCCGCCTCGGCCTGTGCGGCCTCGCGGCGTGCGGCGTCTTGCTGTGCCTGCTGGGCGGCCTCGCGCCGGCTTGCCTCCTGGCGCTCGGCCTCCTGCCGCGCGGCGGCCTGACGGGCCTGGGCCTGACGCTCCGCGTCCTGGCGCAAGGCCTCCTGGCGGATTGCCTCCTGCCGCGCGGCTTCGGCGCGTGCAGCCGCCTGCTGCTCGGCCAGCTTCTGCTCGGCCAGTCGCTGTTCGGCGGCTTGCTGCTCTGCCGCCAGGCGCGCAGCTTCCTGCCGCTCGGCCTCGGCCTTGGCGCGGGCCGCTGCCAGGCGTTGCGCCTGCTGCAACTGCGCCTGCGCGAGTTGCTCGGCCTCGCCGCGCGCACGGTCGAGCTGGGCGAGGTCGGCCGAACGGCTGGCGGGGTCCCGCGGCGCGAGGGGCTCGCGCACGGCGCGCAGCCGCGTCAGCTCGCCGGCCGGGCCGGAGGCGGCTTCGAAGGCGGCCACCACCGGCGCCGAGGCCGGCAGCGCCGCCGGCACCGTCCAGCGCGGGTCGGCGGCCTTGGTCACGGCAATCAGCGCGGGGGCGGTGACGGCCTCGGGCGCGGCCAGCGTCGGCGGCGGCGCGGGCTCGTCAGGCGCCACCTCTGCGGCCGGCCCGCGGGTCGTGGGTGGGGTGAGGTCCGCAGTGGGGGTGGGCGGCGGCGGTGCTTGAGCGGGTGTCTCGGCCGGCGTCTCGGCCGGCGGGGCCGCGGCGGGCTCGGGCGCCACCAGCACCACCCGCAGGTCCGGCGCTTCGGCGCGGCGCGCCTGCCAGGGCAGGGTCAGGCCGGGCAGGCCCAGGCCTTCACCGCCGAAGGTCAAGCTCAGCAGCAGGCCGTGCAGGGCCAGCGAGACCAGCAGCGCCCGGGTCGGGCCGGGCGACTGGCGCCGGGCCTGCGTGACCGGGGCGGTCGACCAGCGGCTCACGCCGGCTCCACGCCGGGCCGCCCGCGCGCCCGGCGGGGCTGGAGCAGGTCGGGTGGGGATGGGCGGCGCATGTCACCATTGTCGTCACCCGGCGCCCCCTCAAATGCGGGTGGCCCGCAAGCAGGGTGTCGCTTTCCGGGCCCGGATGTCGTCTATTCAGACAAGCCCGTCACGGAGGCCCTCATGAAGTCGATGAACATCTCCCGCCGCCTGCCCTCCCTCCAAGCCTTCCTGGCCCGCCGCCCCTCGCGCGACCGCCACGAACCGAGCCTGGACACCTGCATGCCGGACGACGCCGAGCTGGCCGACCTGCAGCGGCTCGCCCAGGGGCTGCGCCAGCCTCGCGCGACCGCACATCCGACGCCGCTGAGCCGCCAGGACATCGAACTCGCGCTGGACGCGGGCACGCGGCGCTACTTCCCGCCGCGTGGCGAGACCGAGGTGCTGGAGCGCCACTGACCCGCGCCCGGCCGCGCGCGCCGGCTCAGACCGGCGTCAGCAGGGCGTCGCCCCGCGCCAGCGCGTCGACGTTGGCGATGAAGTTCACCACCGTCGCCCGGATGGCCTGGGGCGACCAGCCGGCCACATGGGGCGTCAGGATGACGTTGTCCAGGCCGAGCAGGGCCTGGGGCGGCGCGGGCTCGCCTTCGTAGACATCGAGTGCCGCCCCGGCAATGCCGCCGCTGCGCAGCGCGGCCGCCAGGGCCTCGGTATCCACACAGCTGCCGCGGGCGATGTTCACCACATGCCCGCCCGGCCCCAGCGCCTGCAGGACAGCCGCATTCACGAGGTGCTTCGTGCCCGCACCGCCCGGCGTGGCGACGACGAGGTCGTCGGCCCAGGCGGCCAGCGACAGCGGGCTGTCGAACCACGTGGCCGTGCCGGCGTCGTCGCGCGGGCGGCGGTTGTGATAACCGATGACCATGCCGAAGGCCTCGGCCCGGCGGGCGATCTTGCGGCCGATGCCGCCCAGGCCCAGGATGCCCAGGCGCCGTCCGCTGAACTGCGGGAACAGCGGAAGCGCGTCGCGCCAGATGCCGGCCCTGACGGCGGCGCCTTGCTGGGGCAGTGCGCGCACGCTGGCCAGCAGCAGGGCCAGGGTGTGGTCGGCCACGCAGTCGTCGTTGGTGCGGGCGCCGTTGCACACCGGAATGCCGCGCGTGCGGGCGGCGGCCACGTCCAGGTTCTCGTAGCCGGCGCCCTGGGCCGCCAGCAGCTTCAGGCGGGGCAGGGCCGCGATCTCGTCGGCCCGAAAGCCGGTGGCGCCGTTGGTCAGCACCAGTTCGATCTCGTCGGCATGGGCCGCGATGGCGGCCGCGCGGCGGGCGGGGTCGGGGGCGTCGATGACGCGAAAACGTTCGTGCAACAGAGCCTTGTGTTCGTCGGCGATCGCGACGAGCAGCAGCAGGGTGGTCATGGTCGGGCAGGAGAGGACAGCGAGGTCGACATCATGGCCGAAGGCGCGCCGCCGCTCGCTTCACAATGGCATCACTGCATTGCCTTCAACACCCATGAAACGACTGCTGCTCCCCGCGCTGCTGGCCGCCACCCTGGCCCATGCTTCCGGCCCCTCACCCCAGGACACGCCGCTCGACACCCTGCCCTACACCCCGACGCTGGACGTGACGGTCATGGACCGCACGGCCGACCCCTGCGAAGACCTCTACCGCTTCGCCTGCGGGGCTTGGTCCAAGACCAACCCGATTCCGGCGGATGAATCGCGCTGGTCGGTCTACGCCAAGATGGCCCGCGACAACCAGCGCTACCTGTGGGGTGTGCTGAACACGCTGGCCGCGCCGGCGCCTGCGGCGGGCGAGCGTTCGGTCAACCAGGCCAAGCTCGGCGACTACTTCGCCAGCTGCATGGACGAGACCGCGGTGCAGGCCGCCGGCCTGAAGCCCCTGCAGCCGCTGCTGGCACGCATCGACGCCCTGAAGGACCGCCGCGAGCTGCCCGCCCTGCTGGCCGAGCTGCAGCTGGCTGCCGGCAATGAGCGCCTGTTCTTCGGCTTCAGCGCCGGTCAGGACTTTGCCGACGCCACACGCCAGATCGCCTTCGCCTACGCGGGCGGCCTGGGCCTGCCCGACCGCGACTACTACCTCAAGCGCGACGCCAAGACCCTGCAGATCCGCAGCGCCTACGAGGCGCACGTGGCGCGCACCTTCGAGCTGCTGGGCGAGACGCCCGCCGCCGCCAAGGCCGCCGCACGCCGCGTGCTGGCCACCGAGACGGTGCTGGCGCGGGCGTCGCTGTCCAAGGTCGACAAGCGCGATCCCTACAAGACCTTCCACGTGGTGGACGCCCGCGGCCTGCAGGCCCTGATGCCCGGCTTCGACTGGGCGGCCTATCAGACCGCGCTGGGCACCCCGCCTGGCCAGGCGCGCTACAACGTGACCGAGCCCGCCTTCTTCAAGGCCGTGGGCGCCCGGTTGCAGCAATTGCCGCTGGCGGACCTCAAGACCTATCTGCGCTGGCAGCTCGCCAGCAGCCTCAGCCCTGCGCTGGACAACGGCTTCGTGCAGGCCAACTTCGACTTCTACGGTCAGACCCTGACCGGCACGCCCCAGCTCAAGGCGCGCTGGAAGCGTTGCGTGGAGCTGGTGGACGTGCAGCTCGGCGAGGCCCTGGGCCAGGAGTTCGTGGCGCGCAACTTCACGCCCGACCTGAAGGCCGCCACGGTGCAGATGACCGACGAGATCGAGGCCGCCATGGCGCGCAGCATCGACAGCCTCGGCTGGATGAGCGCCGAGACCAAGGCGCGCGCGCAGGCCAAGCTCAAGGCCATCGTCAACAAGGTGGGCTACCCCGAGCGCTGGCGCGACTACAGCGGCTACGCGGTGCAGCGCGGCGAGTTTCTCGGCAACGTGGTGCGTGGCAATGTGTTCGAAGCCCGGCGGCGCCTGGCCAAGATCGGCCAGCCCCTGGACCGCGGCGAATGGAACATGACCCCGCAGACGGTCAATGCCTACTACGACGCGCAGATGAACGACATCAACTTCCCGGCCGCCGTGCTGCTGCCGCCGTTGTACGACCCGCGCATGGACGAGGCGCCCAACTACGGCAACACCGGCGGCACCATCGGCCATGAGCTCACCCACGGCTTCGACGACGAAGGCCGGCAGTTCGATGCCCAGGGCAACCTCAAGAATTGGTGGACGAAGAAGGACGGCCAGCAGTTCGAGAAGCGCGCCGCCTGCGTGGCCGACCAGTACGCGACCTACACCGTGGTGGATGACGTCAAGATCAATTCCAAGCTGACGCTGGGCGAAGACCTGGCCGACCTGGGCGGCCTGGTGCTGGCCTGGGAAGCCTGGAAGGCCCACATGAAAGGCCGCACGCTGGAGAACCGCGACGGCATGACGCCGGAGCAGCGCTTCTTCGTGGGCTTTGCGCAGTGGGACTGCGGCGAGACCCGCCCCGAGGCCCTGCGCGTGAAAGCCCGCATCGACCCGCATTCGCCGTCGCAATGGCGCATCAACGGCGTGGTGGTCAACATGCCGGAGTTCGAGCAGGCCTTCGCGTGCAAGCCCGGCGCCAAGCTGGTGAAGAAGGCGGGCGAGCACTGCAAGGTGTGGTGAGGCCCCGCGTGAGCAGGGCGCCCGCGGGCTGGTGAAAACCGCCGTGGCGCGCCGAGGGGCGGCCCCCTAGAGTGCGTCAGCGCGGGCGTCACGGTGTGTGGCGCCGCGCTCTACATATCAACAGGGAGCCCCATGTCTGAAGCACTCAACCCCTACTCGCCGCCCCAGGCCAATGTCGAGCCGCTGCCGGGCGAGCGCCCGACGCAACTTGCCAGCAAGGGTCGCCGGTTCGGCACCTTCGTGGTCGACTACCTGCTCTTCATGGTCATGTCGTTTGTCTTCGGTGTGGCCGTGGGGCTGCTCTTCGGCGAGGCAGGCATGGCGGTGTTGCGGCAGACGCCCGACCTCGTGCTGGGGGCCGGCCTGTTCCTCGTCTACTACCTGTTCTTCGAGGGCCTGTGGGGGCGCACGCCGGGCAAGCTGGCCTTCGGGACTCGGGTGGTCAGCGAGTCCGGGGGCAAGCCGGGCCTCGGCCAGGTGTTCGGCCGCACGCTGAGCCGCTTCATTCCGTTCGAAGCGCTGTCCACGTTTGCCGAGCGGCCCTGGCACGACAGCCTGTCCAAGACCCGGGTCGTGATGGCCCGCGGCGCCTGAGCGGCCGCCCGCTGGGCGCGGCTGCCGACGCCGGCAGGCTTCAGGCCTGCACGAGATTGCGCCCCTGGCCTTTGGCGCGGTAGAGCGCCGCATCGGCTCGTGCCAGCACGGCGCGGGCGTCGGCGTCCCCAGGCTCGGCCTCGGCGATGCCGAAGCTTGCGCTCAGCGGCCAGTCCTGCGCCAGCCAGCGCAGCGGGGCTTCCTCCACCAGCATGCGCATGCGCTCGGCCACCAGGGCGGCGCCGGTGAGGTCGGTGTCGGTCAGCAGCAGGCAGAACTCCTCGCCGCCCAGGCGGCCGAAGCGGTCCACCTCGCGCACGCAGGGGCGCAGTTCCTCCACCATCTGGCGCAGCGCGGCGTCGCCCGCCGCGTGGCCCAGGGTGTCGTTGAGGTGCTTGAAGCGGTCCATGTCGATCATGACCAGCGCGTAGCCGCGGCCGCGCAGGAAGCCCGCGTGGGCCTGCTCCAGTGCGGCATCGAAGGCGCGGCGGTTGAGGGTGCCGGTGAGCGGGTCGCGCTCCAGCAGGCGCTCGATGCGCAGGATCAGCCGCATCATGACCATGAAGGCCGCGGTCGCGTTCTGCAGCAGGGTCAGCACCAGCGAACCCCACAGGAAGCCGAGGTTGAATGCGGTCGGCACCCGCATGTCCGGCGTGTGGCCGGGGTTGATGAAGGTCTCCACGGCGCGGGCGCCCATGAGCACCGCGATCAGGAACAGGGGCAGCGTCAGTGGCGCGGGCGACAGCCGGCCGTCCACGCGCTGGCCCAGGGCGCGGCGAGCGCGCAGGCCGGCCATCAGCGTCAGGCCGGCGCCGGTCAGGCTGACGATGCGCGACTGCCAGCGCAGGTCGCCCTCGTAGGGCAGCTGCAGCAGCGCGATGGCGGCAATCAGCACGAGCGCGCTGCCTGCCCGCCAGGCCAGCCGTCGGGCGGTGATGTCTGACACGGCGGCGCCCAGCAGCGCGAAGGACGTGATGATGAGCACGTCGCTCGCCCAGTAGCTGAAGGCATCGGGCACCTGGCCGCGCAGGGCGTGCAGTGTCAGCGAGCCGGCTGCTGCCGCATTGGCGCTGGCCATGGCCAGCGAGGCCCGCGGCGCGACCCGTGCCACCAGGGCCATGGCCAGCCACACGATGGTGGCCGTGGCGGCGATCAGGATGACGCCGGCCAGCAGCGTCAGGGTCTGGGCGGAAGTCACCGTCATGCGGGCCTCGGCATCGAGGGATCCGCCATGCAGACCCGGTTGCGGCCCTCGGCCTTGGCGCGGTAGAGCGCAGCGTCGGCACGCGCCAGCACCTCTTCGCCCCGGGTATCGCCCGCCGCCGGCAGCGCCACTCCGAAGCTGGCGGTCAGCGGGATGTCCTGCGACTGCCAGCGCAGCGGGCTGGCTTCCAACCGGGCCCGCAGCCGCTCGGCAATCATGGCGGCGGCGGCCTCGTCGTTCGGGGAGGCCAGCGGCAGCAGCACGCAGAACTCCTCGCCGCCCAGCCGCCCGAGGCGGTCCAGTTCACGCAGGCTGGCCTGCCACAGCGCCACGCCATGCAGCAGGGCCGCGTCGCCCGCGGCATGGCCGTGGGCGTCGTTGACGCGCTTGAAGTGGTCGATGTCGATCATGATCAACGCAAAGCCCCGGCCGCGGGCCAGCTGCGCCTGAGCCTCGACCAAGGCCTGCTCGAACGCGCGCCGGTTGAGCGCGCCGGTCAGCGGATCGCGGTGCGTCAGGTGCTGGATGCGCATGATCAGCCGCCAGATCATCAGTGCGATCAAGCTCAGGCTGATGCCCACGGTCAGCATCAGCCCCAGCGCCGCCCGCCAGGGGCCGGGCAACGGGTTGGCCAGCAACCGCTCGCCCCAGCCGGGCACCAGGATCAGCAGGCTCGCCTGCAGCAGGCTCAGCACGAACAGCGCGGCAAAGGGCATGGCGGTGCAGACGGTGATGCCGGTCGAGAGCCGGTCGCCCACGCCGCGCCAGATCTCGCGCACCGCCAGTGCGGCCAGCACCGCCACGGTCAGCAGGTTGATCCACTGCGGCGCGATGGCCGAGCCGCTGGCCATGCCTGCCACGATGCCGGCGGCCCCGGCGCCGCTGATCCAGGCGATGTGGCGCGGCCGCACCCGGCTGCCCAGCATGCGCCGCAAGGCCAGCAGCAACAGCACGATGCTGGCCAGCAGCAGCAGTTCGGTGAGCCCCAGCCGCACCGCAGCGGGCCAGCCCATCATGCAGGCGCCGCAGCTCAGGTGCGGGACGCGGGCGAGGTGGCTGGCCACCATCAGCCAGCTGGCACGGGGGGCGATGCGAAACGCCTTGGCCAGCACGAGCCAGGCGAGGGCCGCCATCAGGTTGAAGGCGGCGCTGATCTGCAGCAGGGTCGGGACGTCGAGGAATTTCATGAACAGCCTCACATCATCTCCGACAACCTGACAATGCGAGGCATGTCGAACTGGATCTTGATCACCGGTGGCTCCCGGGGCATTGGCGCGGCCACTGCGCTGCGCTGTGCCCAGGCCGGCTGGGACGTGGCCATCAACTACGCCCGTGATGCGACCGCCGCCCACGCCGTGGCCGCCAGCGTGCGCGCCCAGGGCCGGCAGGCCCTGGTGCTGCAGGCGGATGTGGCCGACGAAGCGCAGGTGCAAGCCCTGTTCAGCCAGATCGATGCGGCTGGCGGCCGGTTGGCGGGGCTGGTCAACAACGCCGGCATCGTGGTGCCGGCCGGGCGGCTGGAGGCCATGCCGCCCGCGCGTTGGCGACGCCTCTTCGACGTGAACGTGATCGGCACCCTGCTGTGCTGCCAGCAGGCGGCGCAGCGCATGAGCACGGCGCGTGGTGGCCAGGGCGGTGCCATCGTCAACCTCAGCTCACGCGCCGCAGAGTACGGCTCGGGCGGCATCTATGTGGACTACGCCGCCACCAAGGGCGCGGTGGACACACTCACCAAGGGCCTGGCCCGCGAACTGATCGGCGAGGGCATCCGCGTGAACGGCGTGCGCCCGGGTGTCATCGAGACCGAGATCCACGCCGACAGCGGCCTGGACCCGCAGAGTGTGGCGGCCAGCATCCCCATTCAGCGCCTGGGTCGGCCCGAAGAGATTGCCGAGGCCATCGTGTGGCTGCTGGGCGACGGCGCGAGCTACACCGTGGGCGCCATCCTGGACGTGGCCGGGGGGCGTTAGTGCCCCGGGCTTAGCGCTTCTCGACCAGCGTGGCGTCCAGCCCCCGCGTCTCGCGCAGGCGAGTGGCGGTGCTGCGGGCCTCGTCAGCCGTGGGGAAGGGGCCGGCGCGCAGGCGGTGCAGGCCAGCCTCACGCACGATGGTGAGCAGTGGCAGCAGCGTGAGATCAGCCTCGGCCACGTACTGGCGCAGGGCCTCGGCGCCGTCGAGCTTGCCGAAGGCGCCGAACTGCAGCCAGTAGGTGACGGCCGCGCCCGGCGTGGTCTCGCGCACCGGGCCGCCCGGGGGCGTGTCGGGCACGTAGACCGGCGCGGGTTCGTTGGCGGGCAGTTGCCAGTTGCCCGCGCGGATCTCGGCGTAGGTGATGCGCTTCACCTCCACCGGGGCCACGCCGCGCAGCAGGTCGAGCTTGAGGGCGGCGGTGTAGCTCAGGTCGATGATGCGGCCCTTGTGAAACGGCCCGCGGTCGTTGATGCGAACGATGACCTCGCGGCCGTTGGCGGGGTTGCGCACGCGGGCGTAGCTCGGGATGGGCAGGGTCGCATGCGCCGCCGTCATCGCATACATGTTGTAGACCTCGCCACTGGCGGTGGGCCGGCCGTGGAACTTGCGGCCGTACCAGGAAGCGAGCCCGCGGTCGGCGTAGGGGGCATCGGTGGCCATGGGTTCGTAGCGTTCGCCCAGCACCTCGTAGGGCTTGTTGGGCCCGCCGATGCGGATGGGCTCCAGCCGCGGCACCGCGTCGGGCACGCGGCTCAGGTCGGCGGGCGGATTGGGCAGCGGGCCGTCGCGGTCAGTCGGCGCGCTGGCCGATGGCGAACCGGCCGGTGCCGGCGACCGCGTGGCGCAGCCGGTCATCATCGCCAGCAGCACCAGGGCCAGCGCCAGGCCAGTATGCTGCGCGCTGTCTTTGCATCGTCCAAGCCATGCCATGAGCAATTTCGTCTTTCCTCCGGCCGAGATTCCCAGCGCTGCCGTCCGTGGCACGGACGCGCGCTATGCGGTGCGCCGCATCTTCTGCGTCGGCCGCAACTATGCCGATCATGCCCGCGAGATGGGCGCCGACCCGACGCGCGAGCCGCCCTTCTATTTCACCAAACCCGCTCATGCGCTGACCCCCTCCGGCGCCACCGTGCCGTATCCGACCGAAACCAAGAACTACCACTACGAGATGGAGCTGGTGCTCGCCCTGGGTGCGCCGGTGTTCAAGGTCACCCCGGAGGCCGCCGTGGCTGCCATCTGGGGCTATGCCGCGGGCCTGGACATGACCCGGCGCGACCTGCAGGCCGCCGCCAAGGCCGCCGGCAAGCCCTGGGACACCGCCAAGGGCTTCGACCAGTCCGCCATCCTCGGCGACATCGTGCGTGTGAGCGACGTGGGCCGCCTGGACAAGGGCGCCATCACGCTGTCAGTCAACGGTGTGGAGAAGCAGCATGGCGACCTGGCCGACATGATCTGGAACGCCGCCGAGATCGTCTCCAACCTGAGCCATCTCTATCACCTGCACCCGGGTGACCTGATCTACACCGGCACGCCGGCCGGCGTGGGCGCGGTGCTGCCGGGCGATGTGCTCGTGGGCCGCATCGAGGGCCTGGGCGAGATCACGCTGACTGTGGGACAGCCTGAGTGATGTTTGCCGAGGAGACCCTGGCCGAGGCGCGTGCGCGCAACATTCAGGAGGCGCTGGCCGAGGATATCGGCCGCTGCGACTGGACGGCCCAGCTCGTGCCCGCCCGTCGCCGCGTGGCGGCGCAGGTGAAGGTGCGCGAGGCCGCGGTGCTGTGCGGCCGCGACTGGTTCGACGGCGTGTTCGCGGCGCTGGACCCCAGCGCCCGCATCGAGTGGCTGTACGACGAAGGCGCCCCGATGACGTCGGACAGCCTGGTCTGCCGCATCGAGGCCGACGGCCGCGCGCTGCTGAGTGCCGAGCGCCCGGCGCTGAACTTCCTGCAGCTGCTCTCCGGTACCGCCACGATCACCCGCGCCCACGTCGACGCGGTGGCAGGCGCTAGCCCCAACCCGCGCGGCTGCGCCATCCTGGACACCCGCAAGACCCTGCCCGGCCTGCGCCTGGCGCAGAAGTACGCGGTGCGCGTGGGCGGTGGGCAGAACCAGCGCCTGGCGCTGTATGCCGGCATCCTCATCAAGGAGAACCACATCGCTGCGGCGGGCGGCGTGGGCCCGGCGCTGCGTGCGGCCCAGGCGCTGAACGCGGGCGTGGACATCCAGGTGGAGGTGGAGACCATCGAGCAATTGCGCGAGGCGCTGGACGCCGGTGCGGTGAGCGTGCTGTTGGACAACTTCAGCGAGCCGCAGATGCGCGAAGCCGTGGCGGTGAACGCCGGGCGCGCACTGCTGGAGGTGTCGGGCGGCGTGGCGCTGGAGCAATTGCGCTGGATCGCGGCCACGGGCGTGGACCGCATCTCCATCGGCCGCCTCACCAAGGACGTGCGCGCGGTGGACTACTCCATGCGCGTGCTCGGGCCGATCGCGGGCTGATCGGCCCGGCTCAGCCGCGCCAATCAGCCCAGCAGGTGGGCCTTCACGCGCGCCGCCGCGTCGGCTGGGTCCTGTTGCATGAAGCAGTGCCCGCCAGCGGTGACCTGCACCTGCACGTGTGACGGGTTGTGCCGTTGCGCGCGGGCGCAGCCCACGGCCACGAAGGGCATGGTCTCGCGGCCGTGCAGCAGCAGCGTCGGCACCGGGATGCGGCGCATGCGCGACCAGAGCTGCGAGGGCATGGTGCTGAAGATCGTGGCCTCCAGCTCGGGGGCGCACTTCAGCTCGACGCTGCCCGTGGGCGTGTCGCGCAGCGCGTGCGTGGCGAAGGCCTCGAGCGCAGGCTCCGTCCAGCCGCGGTAGGTGCCGCGGCCACGCAGGCGGTCGCGGGCTTCGCCCCGGCTCGGCCATTCGCGCCGGCGCTTGCGGGAGGCGCGTGCCAGCGGGTTTGCCAGGCCGGCACCGAGGCGGCCGATGATCTGCGCGGTGAGCAGCATCGGCGGCGGGAAGAGCACCGGGTCCAGCAGCACGGCGCGGCGGAAAGGCTGATCGGGTTCAGCCAGTAGCAGCCCCGTCTGCACGCCGCCGAAGCTGTGGCCGAGTGCGAAAGAGGGCACGTCGCCATAGGCGCCGCGCCCGGTCTGAAACGCCTCCAGCGCCGCGTCGGCGCAGGTGTTCCAGCCGGGGAAGTGCGGCGCGGGGTCGCTGTCGCCATGCCCGGGGGCATCGGTCAGCCACAGGTCGAAGTCGGCGGCCAGCAAGGCCAGCATGGGCTCGTACACCCGCCCGCAGAACCCGTTGCCGTGCAGGAAATGCAGCAGCGGCTTGCCGCTGGGCGCACTGCGCCAGCCGCGCAGCACGGTGCCGGTAACGGGAGAGGCGTGAGCCCAGCGTTCCAGGTTCATGTCGAGAGGTTGAGTCGAGTTCTTCGGGCCGAGCGCCGGGCCGCCCCAAGCCGGCCGGGCGGGCGACGTGCGCGCGGCTCAATGCCGCACGCGTCGCCGTCCCCCCGGGGGACCGACCAGCCGCGCGGGCGTGCAGCCCCGCGAGGCTGGGCGAGGGGCACCCGGTTCACGCGTCGAACCAGGGTTCGTTGGGCAGGTCGTCGAACACCTTGCGCAGGCCGGCGCTCCAGCCGTCGCGCAGCGCCAGGAAGTAGGGGTCGTCGCGCTCGATGCGGTGCGGCGGCTTCATGGCCTGCTCGAACTGATTGGCGCGCAGCATCAGGATGTCGATGGGCAGGCCGACCGACAGGTTGGAGCGGATGGTGGAGTCAAAGCTCACCAGCGTGCACTTGGCGGCTTCGTCCAGCGGCGTGGTGTCGTAGCGCACCACACGGTCGATGATGGGCTTGCCGTATTTGCTCTCGCCGATCTGGAAGTAGGGCGTGTCTTCGGTTGCCTCGATGAAGTTGCCCTGCGGGTAGACATGAAAGAGCCGCGGCCCTTCGCCCAGGATCTGGCCGCCGAGCAGGAAGTTGGCGCCGAAGTCCACGCCCTGGCGCTGGCTGCCGCCTTCGGCGTCTCGGGCCACCACTTCCTTGAGCGTGCGGCCGAGCAGCACGGCGGCGTCGTAGAGGCTGGGCACATTGAGCAGATGCTCGCCTTCGCCCTGCAGCCGGGCATTCAGCAGGGAGAGCACCGACTGCGTCGTCGCCAGGTTGCCAGCGGTCAGGATGACGATCTCGCGTTGGTGCGGGATCTGGAACTGGTACATCTTGCGGAAGCTCGCGATGTGGTCGATGCCCGCGTTGGTGCGGGTATCGGACGCGAACAGCAGGCCTGAGCGCAGGCGCATCGCAACGCAGTAGGTCATGGGAATGTGGCAGACAGATGACTCGCCGGATTATCGCGACCAGCTTGACCCCTGCCGACCTGGGTCGCGATGCATGAGGACCTGCGCCAGAACGCCGCCTGCCGCGCGGGTGTTCGACGCCCTCGTCGAGGGGCGGTCACGCCACGTGGCGGCGGCCTGATGCGCAGCGGTTCAGCGCCACCGCCGCGTGTCCAAGGCGCCGGCCTTGCCCTCAGGGCCGATGGCGCCGCACACGGACCCACGCGGCCGCAGCGAGCGCGGCCAGCACCAGCAGCCCCGCGGTCGGTTCCGGCACGCCGTGGGCATCCAGGGCCATCAGGCTGAGGCGAACGGCGTCCGCCTCGATGGTCAGGGCGTAGCGGAAGAACGGGTCGAGGTTCTCGATGGAGAACAGTGAGGCGCTCAGACCCTCGATCGAGCCCGCAATGATCAGGTCGAACTGCAGCCCATCGACGAAGTCGAAATCGCGGTCGAAAGCCACGGTGACGTACCGCAGGCTGTCGAATGCGGCCAGGCCGGTGACATCGAAGGCCCCGTAGTCCGACGGCGTGTCGTCCTGGAAGCGGAGGTGATCGGTGCTGACCGCCAGTTGGTGGCTTTTTACTTGATGCGCCAACTGGAGGGTCTCGGGGGCGGTCAGTGCCAGCGCTCCGTCGACGTCCATCGTCGAGTCAATGGTGAGGCGGGAGCCTGCCGACAGCGACGCGTGGCTGCTCGTGCTGACGGGGCCGGCGATGGAAAGCGTGGCGCCGGCCGCAGCGGTCACGACGCCTTCGAAGGTCGCCGCGCCGAGGGTCAGCGCCGTGCCGGCGGCGAGGTCGGTGCCGCGCCCCGCCCGGATCGTGCCTGACAGATGAAGATCGTTTGCCGCGACGGCGCTGAAATTTTGCGCGGCGTTGAGGGGCCCGCTGAAGTTCAGGTCGGCGCCAGCGGTCATGCCGATGCTCGCGCCTGCCGCCATGGAGGCATTGGTGAGGTGGATGTCTTCACCCGCCTGGAGTGTGATGGCCTGGCCTGCACTCAGCACGCTGCCGCTGAGAGCCAAGGTCCGGTCTGCAAAGACGCCGAGGTGAGTGCCTGCGGTGATGGAGGCACGGCTGCCGGTCATGTCGGTGCCGGCGGTGATGGTCAGCGTGCTGCCGACATTCAGGCTTGAGTTGAGCGCCAGGCTGGTGCCGGCCGACAGCGATGCCTGGCTGCTTGCGGTAACCGGGCCGGCGACGGCCATCGTCATGCCCGCCGTTGCGGAGACCACGCCTTCGAAGGTGGTGGCGTTCAGCGTCAGCGTCGAGCCCGCTGTGAGCGAGGTGCCGCGGCCGGCCTGGACGCTGCCAGACAGCCGCAGGTCGTTGGCTGCGGTGGCACTCACGCCCTGCGCGGCGGCGAGTTGCCCATCGAAGCTCAGGTTCGAGCCGGCCGCCATGCCGATGCTGGTCCCGGCCGTGAAGGTCGAGCCCGTGAGGCTCATGCTGTTGCCCGCGTCGAGCGAGATCAACCGGGCGGCCGTGGTGGTGCTCTCGCTCAGCTCAAGCGTGCCGCCCGCAAGGTAGCTCGCGCTGGTGCCGGCCGTGACCATCACACGATGGCCGCTCATGGCCGTACCTGCGGAGAGCGCCAGCCCCGTGCCGGCCGAGAGCGCGCCACCCATCTGCAGCATCTCGCCGGCGCTCATCACGGTGCTGGTGCCTGACACCACCGACCGCGAGACCGTCAAGTTCTGGCCGGCTGTGACGGTGAGGTTGTTGTAGATGGTGAGATCGGCCACGGCGGCATGGCGGCCGGCGGTCAGCGAGCCGTTGCCCGTCGCGACGCTGCTGCCCGAGGTGATCAGGTCCCGCCCGGCCTCGACCGTCAGGTTTCCGCTGACGTTCACGGGGGGCAGCACCAGATCGACCGGTGCGGTGTAGACCACGTCAGCCTGTGCAGCCGTGAGCAGGGTGCACAACCCCAGGAGCGCCGCCATCCGGCGCAGCAGGAACAGCGGGCGGGCCACAGGCTTGGACGTTCTTGAGTGAGCGGTCATCGGCAGAGTTTCGCGACCGCGTCGCCGCGCGTCATCGCCTGGATGCCGAGGGGCATGCCCCCGGGTGTGCGGGGGAGTGGCATGTCCGGTTTTCCGGGCCAGAGGGGGCGTGGCCGGTGTTGACAAAGAAAAAGCACCTGGCTGGAAAGTTCAACGAATCGCGTTCCTGATTCAACCAACAAATGGCGATCTTTGTGCATCGCTCAAGGTGGCTCAGACAGGGCCAAAAACCAATTCTTGGCACCTCTTGTTCGGTCACCCAGAAAACGTGGCGCGAGCTGTATGGAGGTCGCATAGACCTATGGAGAGGGCGTCAAGTTCTTCGGTGACAAGTTTTGCGATGGGCGCTTTTCCGAAGCATCGGTACAAGCATGGCCAAGATATCTGAGCACACAGGACCGGGCCGCGCGATTGCCATTTGACTTCCGGTCACCCTGAGAGTGAAGCTCTGCCTTTGACCCGCAGGCACCCTTGAAGGCACACATGAGACGAGCACCCCATCAGATCTTGGAAACTGTGGAAACGGCAAGAGCTGTCATGGACAACCTCTCGGCTCGTGTGGCAGCGAAGCGGAACGTCTTGGACCTGGGTGACCTTGCGCTCATGCGGACGACAGTCAAGCAGATCGAGCAACTCCTGGCGTCAGCCGCGGAGTACGAGGAAGTGCTGAGCCGTCGGCTGGAATTGGTCGCAGCACGCCACGAATGAGCGCCCCTATTCAAGCCTGTTCGATGGTTTCTGCCGACCTCTGACCAGGCGCAGGGCAGAGCGTTTCATCCAGTCGGGGCTGCGCGAGTGGGCCTACGGTTGGACGCGCCAGAACTTCTCCCAGTGAGCTCGCGCGCTGGCGAGCAGGCTGCGCCACTACAACTGCCACCGTCCCCATAGCGGCACATTGGCGGAGCGCCGCCTATCTCACGACGCAGTTCGCCGAGAAGGAACCTATTGACGCTTCCCAGATCGCCCCTGCCGGTCGAGCATCCATGTAAAGCAGGCTTGACATGCCAGTGAAGATTGTCAGAATGTAAAGCGTCCTATACATGGAGAAATCAGCGTGAGTGATCGGGAACAAACTGCCAGCTTGAACTGGCCCTACATCTTTAAGGTCGCATCCGGCGCGATCCTGGTGATCGGCGCAGCTGTGTTCTCGCTGGCCGGGCAATGGCTAGAGATGGAACTGTCGCTGCGTGCAGGGTTGCTCGGGATGGGTGCCCTCGTATGCGCAACGCTCGCGGCTGCGGCACCGTTGCTGTATCGCCGTTGCGACGAGCTTCACCGCGCAGTTCACCAATTGGCTTGTGTACACACACTTCCTCTGTTGGTGATGGCATTCAGTCTGATGGGTGCGCTGCAAGCTGCCGATGTAATGCCTACGTTCAATCAATACGGCTCAATGCTGATCCTGATCGCCATATGGGCAGTTCAGTTGATGCTTTCAGATCGGCGCACGCGGTAGCGGCAACGCTCTTTCGTGGAAATGCGCCCCGACGTGCGCGCCGGGGACGATCTCTCATCAGGAAAGACGATGAACTTGTCTGCAACGACCATTGCGGTCACTGGCGGCTCCGGCTACCTCGGCTCATGGGTAGCTTCGCAACTACTCGAACTCGGACATCGTGTTCGGACGACTGTCAGAACCGTGGCGGATGAGGTGAAGGTGCGCCATCTTCGCAAGCTGTCCGATCAGCATGAAGGCCGTCTGGAGCTCTTCGAAGCTGATCTATTGGAAGAAGGCAGCTTCGATCAGTGTGTCGATGGTTGCACTGCGGTGATCCATGTCGCTTCACCGTACTTTCTCAGCCCGCCACGAGACACACAAAGACAGTTGATCGATCCGGCGGTAGAGGGCACTGAGAACGTCATACGTGCTGTCAACCGTGCGGAATCGGTTCGCCGCCTCGTACTGACCTCGAGCATCGTTTCACTATTCAGCAATGCTCGAGAAGTTGCATTGAAATCGTCCTCGCTAGTGCGAGAAGACGGTTGGAACGAGGGCTCCGACGCGGATCACAACGCCACGCATTCTCGAAAACTGCGGCCGAGAAGGCAGCCTGGAAGGCCGCTGGTGCGCAGTCTCGATGGGATCTGGTCACGATTCACCCCGGCGCAATATTTGGCCCATCCTTGTCGCGCCGAGTGGATGCGACAAGCGTAGAGATGATGGCGCAGTTCCTCCGAGGCTCCTTCAAGAGCGGAGTGCCGCGCATGTGGCTGGGGATCGTCGACGTTCGGGACGTGGCGAGTGCGCACGTGGCAGCGGCCACCCTTCAGAAGGCGCACGGACGGTACCTGGCGGTGTCTGAAAGCATGCGCCTTCTAGAGGTTGCTCAAGCACTCCGTCCTTCTCTGCAAGGGCTGGCTGACAAGCTCCCCACTCGAGAGTTGCCCAAGATGATGATGTGGGCCCTGGCACCATGGATTGGCATGACGCGCGAGTACGTCAAGCTGAACGTCGGCTATGAGCTTCAATTTGATAGCAGGCGCAGCCAGAAGGAGCTTGGCGTTTCCTATCGCGCTCCAGGGTTCACCTTTAGTGACCACATTGCACAACTAGCTGCCGACGGCTTGCTGGCAGGCTAGTCGAGCACGGGTCCCGTCCCACTGACAAATCAATTTGCTCCATGAGAAACAGACTGCGCGAGCTCAGACAGGACTTTGGCATGACGCAACAACAGTTGGCTGATGCACTGAAAGTCACTCGGCAGACCATCATCTCCATCGAGCTGGGAAAGTACGACCCTAGCCTGACCCTCGCCTTTGTCATAGCGAGGCACTTTGCGGTACGAATCGAAGATGTCTTCTCTCCAGATTCGTAGCGCAGCGGATGCCGCGACGGGATCGCGGCCAGGCAACGACGCCCTCGACGGGCATCGGGCGCGCTCGAGGTAGTTACCTCGGGTCTTCCCGGGCGCGTGCAGCGGCGCGATCAGAGCTGCATGAACGTGAGTTGCGGGTTGTATTTCTTCACTTCCGCGAAGTCCTTGTCCCGCGAGACCAGCGTCATGTCGTGGGTCACAGCGACAGCCGCTATCCAGAGATCGTTCTCGGTGATGCGTAACGTGGAGGCTGGCAGGTGCTGGTGCCAGGTCTCCACCGCTTTGCCCTTGAGCTTTTTGTCCAGCGCTTGCGGCATCACGCCTCTCGCATAGTTCGCGCGCAGCACTGCATATTCTCTGGCGACATGGTTGTTCACGGGGAAGGGCTGCGCGAACTGCCCCAACGCCTGAAGCTTGGCATCGAGCAATGCCACCTTCGTCGGCTCCGCAGGCAAACGCCGGTGAAGCAACGCGCGACCAAAACTCATCTCGCCGATCGTGATGGAGCAGATGAACAACTGGTTGACATCTTGTCCATGCTTCTCGATGAAGGCCTTTGTCTGCGCCGGCATGGATGCTGGCGGGCCGACAAAATCTGAGGCCACTGAGGTGTCCAACAGGAACATCCAATCCTCCCTTAGATCAGGTCAAGCAGCTCCACCGTTTCTTTGTCGAGGGGATGCTGCCGAATGACATTCCACGCTGCCGCGCGTGAGGCCACATTCTGGGGCAGCCTATGAATCAAGGAGATGGCACCGGCACCGGGCTCTGTGCCGGGGTAGCCGGTAAAGGAAACCGGTGCCGAACGGTGCCCTTCGCTCATGAAGCGCAGCAACTCGCGCTCCAGTCGCGGCGGCAGGTCGTACGCGGCCAGCACAGTCGCGTCGATCTCAAGCAGGATCTCGGCCAGCGGCCTTGAATGAAGATCGAAGAGGGGGCCGTCTGTCGCGCCAGACGCGGCGTCGACATACTCCCTCACAAGGCCGACTACGGACGCAGCGATTGGAGACGTGGGAAGTGGCAACCGATCCATCGTCTCGATGGTCAGCCCCTTGTTGTGGTTGTGGCAATAGCTGTAGGCGCTGGCCAGCGGAGAATTTAGGACGCAGGCGAGCGCCACCAGCGGAACATTCAGCGGCGACGAGCTTTGATCTGCATGTTTGAGCCAGATACCGAAATACTGCTGCGATACCAGCAGCCCTTCGGTGTCCACGGCGGCGGCTAGGCGCCAATGCCCGCGCGATTTGCGGACCGCGTTGCAGATCACCTTGGGCTTGGCCCAGGGAAGATTGATTGCGCCCCCGCGTAGATCCTCGGCACGACAGTTCAGGTAGCGCCGCTCAAGAATGCGGAATTGGTCGATGCTGCCGCCGATCCGGTGCAACCCCGGCTTGAAGCCGGCCGAACGGGTTGCTTTACTCGCGAGGGACTGGTCCACATTCCATTCCAGGCCGCGGTGGATGTCGGCGATGCTGCTCAGCCGTGGGTACCGCGCCAGCTCGGCCCAGAGATCGCGCAGAGGCTTCAGCCCGACGAGGCCCGGCGAGGCCTTTGGGTCGACGAACACAACCTCTTGCCGGCTCGGCTTGAGCGTGCTTTGAAAGCGGTCGAAATCGCCGCGGTCAATGACGCTGTGACGCAACCGAACTGGTTGGCTGTCATCGGCCGATCGAGGATGTTGTGCGATGAGCACTTCTGCCCCGACACGGGCAATGCTGAAGGTGCCTTCGGGCAGCATCAGCAACTCGACGTCCTGGTAAGACCGCGTGGCCTGTTCGATGATCGCGCGGTACTTCTTGTGAGTGCTGAAGCCGCTGGGCATGACAACGCCAACAAACTCTGGTCGAGCTTCTAGGATGGTCTCCAGCGCTGCCAATGGCTTGTGGATCGAGTGCGCGCCCGCGCCTCCCTCAAAGTCCTCAAACGGAGGATTGCAGATCACGACCTGCGCGTCCTTGCACCGCTGCAACAGCACGCCGTCGGCGAACAGGTCTTCGTTGCAGATCTTCCAGCCGTTGTTGTTGGGATAGTCGGCCAGGACAAGCGACAGTCGCGCCAGCTCGCAAGCGAACGGGTCAATCTCACTGGCCCGAAAGCGTTTCACCACGTGGTCATGCGTACTCGTGGGTGACCAATCTGCTGGCAGCAATTCCTTGAATCGCCGCAACGCCGCAGTCAGGAAGACACATGAGCCCGCGAACGGCTCGAACACGGTGACGTCCTCCGCCTGCTTGCCGGCCGGCAGATCCAGCGAGCGCACGACATAGTCGGCAACGCTGGAGGGGGTGCTGTGCGTTCCGTACTTCTGCCGCACGTCGGGCGAGATGAGCGTGTTCTCGTAAACGAACGCCAAGTCTTCGGCTGCTACGTTCCTGACGAAGAGTCCTTCGCGCAGGGCGTCCCATGCATTCTTCAGCTGGCGTCGCCGCGCGTCGTTCCAACGGATGTTGAGTGGATCCAGCGAGTACAGCTCGCCGATGCGTGCCACCACCGCCGTCGCATCCGCGACCTCCAAGCCATCGACGCGAGCATCGTCCCGGTCGACCAATATCTTGCCTGCGAGCAGTCGGAAGACCAAGGGGAACAGGACTTGGAAATCGCGGGTCAGCGAGAGGTCGGCATGGGCTCTGCGCCCTTCGAAATGCGCAAGGAACTCCTGGAGCATCTCGTGCACGGCGACCTGCGTTTGTGCCTGGACGGCATACAGCATCGAAGGGTCAAACAGGGACAGTGCGCCCTGGTCGGCGTCGCGCACGCGAACGGTTTTCAGCTCACGGACCGAACTGGGTCGCAGATCGAGCTCTGGGCTATGCAGCAACTCGTGCCAGTTGCTCGCTGGCGACTCCTTGACCTTGCGGGGGCCCTCTGCCGCGTAAGTCCATGCTGATGCCGTTTGCTCGCTCAGGACGATCAGGAAAGGAGCCCCAAGGCTGCGGTGCGCTGCGACCTCCGTCGGTCCGAAGTCATTGGCGGAGGTCTGCACGACTGCAAGTGCGGCCGTCTTGTAGGAAGCCGGAACGTCCAAGAACGCCGCAACTTCGACCGTATGGACCGAACGGCCCGGTTGGTCGATCGCCGCGAACCGGTAGCCTGCGACGACGTCGGTAGGCCGGTAGCCGAGTTCGATGACGGATTGTCGAAGTGCGCCACCTGAAACCATGGTCAATCCTCCCCTCTGTTCTTCGCACGCCTGGTTCGCGTCTGCGAGCCGGCTTTGACATGAGGTGCGCTCATAAGAGCAGATCTGGCACCACCCCCTGGCAGCAGGTATTCGTTCACCTGGTCGAATACCGGATCCATCGAGACCACCAGCCCATCGGCCAGCCCCTTGACCTCGCTGACAAGCTCAACGCTGGGTCGGTCGAACCGGACCAGCAACCGCTCAATGCCGTTCTCGCGCGGCTCTTCTAGCTGCGCCGAGATATGCGTGGACAACGCCGCAACCTTGTCTCGCTTCATTCCGTAGTGCTGTTCAAGCCGGCAGCACAACGCCACGAAAACAAGGTCCTGCATGGAGTACGACGTCGCAGCGCGCGGTCGGCCGTCGCGCTCACCCCGTGGCGGCAGCGCGTCCAGGAGGCCGCGCACCTGGTCTCTGGTGTAGCCCGTTAGCGCGCACAAGTCGCCCATAGTCCAATGCTGCGGCATCTTCTGCGTATCGTATACGCAGAATGATTAAGTACAAAACGCAAATCTGCGTGTCAATTACAGTCGGCTGAGTATGAAATACGCAGAAACGACCGACTGTGTAAATCTACAGCTAATGTGGCTCGTGGGATGAGCCACCAAAAAGCGAGGTACTTGCCCAATGTTGAACCTCGCGATGGTGGACACCCGCTGCGCGCATCGACCATGCTTCGATTCGATCTTCCAGTGGGCAGCGTGCGGATCGAATTGAGCGACTACTTCAACATGAGCTACCTCAGCTCGAACGCGACTTACCACGGCAGCGGCGGACGCGGCGGTCCGATCAACCGAGCCAGCATCGCGGCGTTGAGGTTGGTTGGCTTGTGACTTTGAAGCCCGATGCTCACAAAATAGAAGCAGTGCCTGGCTGAACTTCCATCAACGCTATGAACCGGTCCTGTGGATTGGCCTGCGGGCTGGGGCTGGACGAGTGGCGCTAGCAGCGCGCTGAGCTCAAGTCCAAGGAAAGAGTCTCCTCACGGCGGCCTGAGAGCCGCCATTTTGGATACGGGGGTTGAAGCGGTAGCGCAAGCCGTCGTCTTCAATCCCCGTCTTTTTTATTTGGCGCGGCGATCAGACCATGTGAAGCATCTTGGCCCTGTCCGCTGCTGTGTATTCGTGGCCGTCTGCGCAACTGAGGCATCGCGACTGGCTAGTCGGCCTGGGTGCCGCGCATAGTTCATTGGATGGCCATAGGAACAACCGCAATGTGAGCGTCCAGCCGTCCCATATTGAACAGCGCTGATGCACCCGTGACGATGGTGCCCACCAATACGAACAGGTGGGCACCTATGCAACCCAGATCCCAGAGGCGCGTACACAGCGCCGAGTTCAAGGCGCAGGTTCTGGCCGAGTGCCAGCAGCCCGGCGCTTCCGTGGCGGCCATCGCGCTGGCGCACGGTCTCAACGTCAACCTGCTGCGCAAGTGGCTGGTAGGTCATGGCATCAAGCGCACCGGGTTGGCCGCGCCCCGGACGGTGACCCGCAAGCCGCCGGCCGCCGTCGTGCCGGCGGCTGCGCCGCTGCAGTTCATCCCCCTTGAGGTGGCGCCTGCGGTTGCGGCTGACGCGGCGCCCGCCGAAGCCGCAGCGGCCAGTCTCCCGGACATCCATATCGAGCTCAGCCGTGGGGCGACGCAGCTTTGCGTGCGCTGGCCGTCAGCACAGGCCGCAGCGTGCACCGCTTGGCTGCGCGAGTTGGCGGCCGTGGCCCTCAAGGAATGATCGGCACATGATCAGGATCGACGCTCTATGGCTGTGCAGCCAGCCCCAGGACATGCGCGCCGGCGCCGACCGGTTGCTGACGGCCGTCGTCAACACACTCGGCGAGGCCCGCGCCCACCACGGCTACCTGTTCGCCAATGCGCGCGCCAGCCGCATCAAGCTGCTCGTGCATGACGGCTTCGGCGTGTGGTGCGCCACGCGCCGGCTGCATGCCGGCCGCTTCGTCTGGCATGCCGGCGAGCCGGGCTCGGCGGCCCCGGCCTTGCAGCTCAGCGCCCAGCAATTCGAGGCCCTGACCCTCGGACTGCCCTGGCAGCGTCTGGGTGAGCTGGCCACGATCCGCCGCGCCTGAGCGTCTGTGTTGAGCCGCTCGGCGGTTGACAGCGCAATCGCCAATGGGCGGCCGATGTTCGATGCGGCACCATGCTGCGCATGCCCAGTGCAGTTGCCACCGCCATTGATCTGACGAGCCTGCCGACTGAGGTGGCTGCGCTGATCGAGCGGTTGCAACAGCAGGCGAAGGCCGACGCGCAGGAACTGGCCCGCCGTTGCGGTGAGC